>JABMQY010000016.1 GCA_013202975.1 Candidatus Saganbacteria bacterium | reverse complement strand
TTAGCCCTCTACATCCGTTAATCGCAGAAAAATCTAAAACAAGGAGAACAATTACAAATGAAAAGTATTTTTGTAGGTAATTTACCATGGACAGTTAAGGACTCCGATTTGGAAGCAAAGTTTGCTGAATTCGGTCAGGTCACTTCTGCCAGAGTAATTAACGATAAAATGTCTGGAAAATCCAGAGGCTTTGGATTTGTTGACATGGAAGATGCTGACGCTCAAAAAGCCATCGATGCCCTTCAGGGTTATCAGTGGGACGGGCGTGAGATCACATGTAACGAAGCTAAACCTAAGTCAGATAGACCAAGACGCGATGCGTTCTAGTCATTGATTTGATTGGGTCCCTCCGGTTTTTTTAATCGGAGGGGCCTTTTTTTTTGATAAAAAATGCAGCTTGAATTAATTTTCAATTTAAGATATGCTGTATCCTGTTTGATATGCAAAACGATATTTACTTAAACATAGTTAAAGGCCTCGGGTTGAACAATATCTACTTTGGTATTTTTGGCGGTCTTGGTCTTTTCCTCTTTGGCATGAAAATCATGTCAGAAGGCCTGCAAAAAATTGCCGGTAAAAGTTTACGCCGCATTTTAGGATTATTAACAAAAACCACGATTGGCGGGTTGTTGGTGGGTGCCGGCGTTACTGCAATTATTCAAAGCAGTTCTGCAACTACCGTTATGTTGATCGGTTTTGTTCAGGCCGGATTGATCACACTCAGGCAATCTGTCGGGGTAATATTTGGAGCAGACATCGGTACCACTATAACTGCCCAGATCATTGCTTTTAAAATTCACAAATTTGCGCTTCCGGCTATCGGTCTGGGAGTGTTTTTATATTCTTTTATTCCGCGAAAAAACGTAAAATATATGGGGCAGATTATCTTAGGTTTTGGGCTGCTTTTCTTCGGCCTTTCTGTGATGACCAGTGTTTTTGCCCCCTTAAAAAGTGATCCGGCCTTTCAACAGCTGTTTGTAACATTTAGCGGTAATCCTTTTTTGGCTTTATTGACCGGAGCAATCTTAACTATGGTTATTCAAAGCAGTTCGGCCACAGTAGGTATCACAATGACCCTTGCCGGAGTGGGCCTTTTGGATTTTACCGCTGCATTTGCCGTAATTTTGGGAGATAATATCGGAACAACCATTACTGCGCAGCTGGCTGCCCTAAACGCAAATATTACAGCAAAACGCACCGCCTGGGCTCATACAATGATAAAAGTTATCGGCGCCGCCTATATGCTTCCTTTGTTATTTGTAAGGGTGGATGGAAAGCCGGTTTTTCTTTTTCTGGTAAATTTAGTAACCCCCGGCAATGTATGGATTGGAGAGAATATTGAGCGTCACGTTGCAAATACCCATCTGTTTTTTAATTTAATCAATTGTTTGCTGTTGATCCCTTTTACCGGGGCAATTGTTTATCTGGTAACCAAAATGGTCAGGGGCGAGGTGGAGGTCATTGAGCACGGCTCCAGGTTTTTGGATGAACGCATGATAGTAACTCCGGAAATTGCAATCGGCCAGTCTAAAAAAGAAATTGTCAGAATGCTTCGCTATGCCGAGGAACAGTTTAATTTTTCGCTCCAGTCAATTCATGTGGAGAAGCACCGCGATCGGGAGAGGCTTTTTGAGAAAATCAGGAGAAGGGAAGAGGTTGTAAATTTATTGGAGCGCGAGATATCTTCTTTTATTATAAAAATAGATCAACAGTCTATTACCGAAGAGCAGTCAAGAACAACTGCCGGACTGCTCCATTTAATCCATGATGTTGAGCGTATCGGCGATATTGCCGAGAACGTTATGGACCTGATGGTTTTAAAAGAAGAGGAAAATATTAAATTTTCCGAGGTAGCTATTAAAGAGATAAGAACATTGAGCGATTATGTAAGGCTTGCTGTTTCTTTGACTATAGAAGCATTTGAGAAGTGGGATAAAAATATTGCACACCGGGCTCTGGAGATTGAGGGTAAGGTTGATGCAACTGAACAGCAGTATCGCGATAATCATATAAAACGTTTAGGAAAAGCTGCCTGTGATCCGACTGCCGGAGTAGTTTTCCTGGATATTTTGAGTAATCTTGAGCGTACCGGTGATCATGCCCACAATATTTCAAAAAAGATCCTCGAAATTAACAGTTTTGCGTAGTATAATTAATTGTGCTTAAGAATATACTAAAAGAGCTCAAAAGGCATGCCCCGTTTACTATTTTTGGGGCTTTATTTGGGGTCATTGCAATGCTGCTCTTTTACCGTCTTCCCTTTGAATCTGCCAATAGAATTTTTTATGTTCTTCATCCTCTGCATGTGGTTTTAAGCGCAATGGTTACGTCCTCAATGTATTATCATTATAAGTGCGGAAAGTTAAAAGTAAAATGCAATCTTTTAGTCTTGTTATTGATCGGCTATTTTGGGTCGGTTGGTATTGCAACCTTGAGTGATTCGGTTATTCCCTATCTTGGAGAGGTATTGCTTAACCTGCCAAATCGTGGAATTCATATCGGATTTATTGAAGAGTGGTGGATTGTAAATCCCGCCGCAATTCTTGGTATTATGATCGGATATTTTTGGCCCAGGACAAAATTCCCGCATGCCGGGCATGTTCTGTTAAGTACCTTTGCATCTCTTTTTCATATTATTATGGCCATGGGTGGAATAATAAGCTGGGGACTTGCCCTGGCCGTTTTCGCCTTTCTGTTTTTGGCTGTCTGGCTGCCTTGTTGTGTAAGCGATATTGTATTTCCCCTTTTATTTGTTGGAGAACATAACCATGAAGTTGAGTGCTGTCAATGATTCGGCTAGGCTCTCGGGGTATGCGGTAAAAAGATAATCCAGCTGCCTTCTTTTGGAGGGATATCTGCAAATTTGCGATTTAGTTTCGAGTTATGATCCAATCGCTCTTTTAGTTCTCTTGAGTATTTTATCATAAATGCTTCAGAAACATCACTTCTTTGAAGCATTTGAACCGATATTGATTGGTACCCAAATTCTTCCAAAAGTATTCTACTTATTCCATAGTCAACACCAATATGCCCTCCCCCCATCAGGCAGAACATTTTTTCTCCCCATGCAATTGCTGCATTAATGACTAAGCTCATAAAGCAGTCCCGAAGGTGTGCATAATGACTAAAATCATCATTTAATTCTCTGGGATGTGTTAGGGGATAGAGATCGATCCCAAGCCTTATGGCAAGATCAAAGACTTTAAGATGATCATCTGCAGCTCCTGCCATTACCCCCATTATTTTAGGATCAGAAATATGTTTTATGAACTGGCCTCTTCCTGTTTCTCCTCTGTCAAGAAAATCGTTAAGAAATGGCTGATCATCTATTACTCTTAATAATTCAACGCCATAATGGTGAAACCCGGCAGAGTACAATGGTCCCAAAAAAGAAGCCAACAGCTTTAGTGAATTAATATTTTCAGAATGATCTTCACCAAATAGAACCAATCTAGCATCTCGGCTTGATTGTAGTATTTTGTCAAAATCCACCCCTTCTCCAAGGCTCTGAATTGTTCTAATATCTACTCGTTCTAGTGCGGTAAGATGGAGGTCATACAGTTCATTCTCATCGTATCCTTCTATAAGCGTTTCAAGCTCAAACATGACCTGAGACAGGTCTTCCCCCGGCTTTGTCGTGAAGCTGCTAGTTTTAACTCTATTCCTAAAAATTTGTGCCCGTTCGGTAATTGGCAGATAACTTTTTATTTTCATACATAATTATCGCCTGTTTGTATGAAAAATTTCACTCAGTTATTCTGAACGGGACAGGCTTGATATTCTAAAAAATCACCAACCCATATTAATATCTACAATATAAGCATTGGCCGCGCTGTTGTTGGCGTCAGAGATTATTGTCCCTTCAATACCAATTAAAGGCAGATTGATTTTTGTTCCAAGGGTTGTTTTGGCAAGATTATTTCCAGATGCCATGCCGGCTCTTAGAATAATAATTCCAAAGAGCGGATATTCTGCTCCAATGTGCAGATTGCCTCCGGTGTTGGTTGTTTAGTAGTCGGTAGCCAATAATAGATTAATTACCGGGATTGTTGCCGAAGCGCCTATTGCATAAGAGGGGTCGGTGTTTGTGGTGCTGTCTGCCAGGTTTGTTTCTGCACTATTTGTTACGGTTGCAGTTGTTCCATCATAATTTAAATAAGAAGTTTTGCTTTTGTTTTTGTAGTTTACGCTTTGGATCAGATTTCTGGCAACAACGCCTACATTTATAGTGGATATTGCCGGAAGATTAAAAGTGGTTAAGGCCCCGATATCAAAGCCCATTCCGGTCCCGGTACTGTAGGTGGTTGCTCCGGATGCGCTGGTTACAGATCCGGTTGTTGTAATATTGCCCGAATAAGCGCTGATATATTTTGCATTTATTCCGACTGCCAGTTCTGCCGGTAAAAAGGCGGTTGAAAAAGTTTTTCCCAGGGTTAATACTCCGGCGTACTGTCCGGTCCCATTTATGGTACCAACCATGCTGTTTGCGGCCTTATTAGTTGTGACATTTGCAATTGGAACAACACTGATTCCGATTTTTTTGATATTTAAACCTATTACTCCATCCAGGCTGCCGTTAAAAATAAGCGACTTACTATAGTTGTCGGCAATGAATGCGGCCGGGTCATTCATCTTGCTTATTGCATCAGAAAGCTCGGTCGGGTCGGTGTATTCTGCCCCCAGGGAGATTTTTACTTTTGCGGCATTAACATCACTTCGCATAAGAGCGGCCGGGTTATAATAGGCTGCGGACAAATCAGTTGTACTGGCCACACCGGCACCGCCCATGCCGCCTGCTTTTGATCCGATCAGGAGCTGAGCCGACGAGATTGTTGCCAGGACCATTAGGAACATCAACACAAATACTATCTTTTTCATTATATCCTCCTTTTACTTTTAAAAGTTTGTGCAGTTATAATAGCATAATCTTTGCCAGCTGTCCTCTTTTTTTATTTAGTGAAATTTTTGTTATTTAGTGAAGATATATGTATGACATGATCTTTAAAACGATAAAAGCTGTACAAAACTTTACTATTAATAGGTCTTTGAGAAAAGCGCATATTCATGAGCATCTGACCTTTTATCAGACCGGAGGAGTTTATAAAACAATGTTGGCTAATCCTGCTGTCCCGGGCCAGGCCGGAATGCAGGAATGCATTATTACCACCGGAAAGTTTCAGGTAAAATCAAAAGGATTCTTCAATTGCCTGGGGGTTCTTATGCTCGGCTCTGCACCTAATGGAAAAACCGTTACAACTCTGTTTCACCATAAGACTTTTGTCAAAGTCAAATCCTCTAATGTTCTAAAAATTGGTTTTTTTGAAGCAATATGTGAAAGATTGAATATTTTAGGGATCAAGGTTGATGCTTATGTCTGCTTTGGAGATTGGAGGGGTGAAATTGACAATCTGGATCAGTTAGATGAACTGTTGGCAGACAATTGGCCCGGCATTAGAAAGAAAGCCTCTTTTCTGGGAACAGAATTAACCCAGGACGTATATTATTGCCAGGGGTCAAGAAGGCTTAAAATTGTTGAATATCCGGGGATTATAATGGCCGGCAGGATTGAGTCATTAGTCCGCCGGTATATATTGGCTAAGAATAAACATGAAATAATGATTTAATGAACCAGCTCCACTGTTTTTTTTGAATTTAATTTTTCAACAAGTTTTAGCAGATAAATTAAATTATTGTCAGGCAATACATAGTTAACCCTCTTTTTAACAACTGCCGGAGCGTGTTGAACGCAGATACTATATCCGGCCTCATCAAACATATTAAAATCCAGTTCCGAATCGCCAATTGCCAAAACTTCTTCTTTATTTAGGCCAAGCAGCTTTTTTAAATGCCTCATTGTAATATCTTTCTTCATCGGTGGAACCCGCATCTGGATTTCTCCGGTTAAGATTCCGTCTTCATCTGCAATTAAGGGGTTGGCATAACAAAAGTCAAAATTAAATTTTTCTTTCAGATAAAATGCCAGCTGGCCGATGGTGCCGGATACAATTGCAGTTTTGATCCCTCTTTTGTTCAGTCCATAGATCGTTTCTTTGATTCCACCAATAAGAATAAGTTTTTGTATTGCAAAATGAATCATTCTTTCGTGGTTGCCGGCATAGGCCCCGGCATCCATCTGCATAAACTGGTCAAAGGTGATTTTTTTGCGCTTGAACATACTAAGGAATTTTTTGCCGATCTTATCCCAGGTTCCAATTTCTATATAAAATTGTTCCCAGATCGAGCGGCCAAGAGTTAAAGTGTCATCCACATCGAAAGTTACTAGTTTAATCATTTGCTAACTGCCCGCAGGCTGCCTTAATCTCATAACCCCTGCTTTTTCTTAAATATGTATTAATCCCGTTTCCATGAAGCTGTTGCTGAAACCATTCCTGGATTTTCAGGGAGGATGGTCTGTATAATGAGTTGGGAGCCGGATTAAGCGGTATTAAATTTATATTTATATTCATCTCACTCAAAAGCTCCCAAAGCGCTTCAACGTCTTCTTCCTGGTCGTTAAAATCCTTTATCAACACATATTCCAGTGTCACTCTTCGTCCGGTTTGTTTAATGTATTCTCTAATTGCCGGGATTAATTGATGGAGCGGATATTTTTTTGCAATCGGCATAATTTCTTTGCGCTTTTTTTGAATTGCGCTATTTAGCGATACGGCCAGGCGGACCTGTTTGGGATAGTTAATTAGTTTTTCTATTTTCTGCGGTATTCCTGCAGTCGAAATTGTTATTTTTCTTGCTCCGATATTTAATCCCTTTGGATGATTAATGATATCGATAGCCCGAAGTAGATTTTTATAATTTAAGAGCGGTTCGCCCATGCCCATAAAAACGATGTTCTCGATCCCGTCATTTTCTCTATAAACCAGTTCAACCTGTGCAATTATTTCGTCAGCGGTTAAGTCTCTCCTAAATCCCATGCTGCCGGTAGCACAAATCTTGCAGGCTAAGGGGCAGCCGACCTGTGTCGAAACACAAACGGTATTTCTTTTGCTGGTGTTTTTTATCAGGACTGTTTCCACCTGGTCGGCGGAACCCTCAAACTCAACCAGATATTTTTTGGTTCCGTCCTTGCTCTTTTGTTTTTTTATAATATTAGGAATGACAATTTCAAAAATCTGCGAGATTTTTTCTCTTTCATCTTTTGAAATGTTTGTCATTTTAGAAAAATCAGTAACCAGTTGTTTATGCAGCCAGTTGAATATCTGACTGGCGCGATAACCCTTGATGTTTTCTTTTTCCAGTATATTTTTTATTTCTTCCGGCTGCAGAGCATTAATATCCATAGGTTCATTATACCAAAAATATAGTGAAATTTATCTCTTTCAGGTGCGATAAAAATGCAATACAATAATTTATCATGACCAGAATATACAGAAATAAAATAGGAATTGCCGGCTGTTATAACGATTCGCGCACACCGCTTATCCCGTCTCATATACGCAGACTGAGAGGGCAGGGTATTGATTTAGTTGTCCGGGAATCAAAGGTCAGGGATAAAATATTTCCAAGGGAAGGTTATGTAAAGTCCGGGATTCCTCTGGTTGGAAGTTTGTCCGATTGTAAGGTGATTCTTAGTATGGCTGCTCCCTCAACGCGATATGTTTTTTCCGGGACAACCTATTTGAATTTTTCCCATGATATTTCCGGCCAGCCCTACCAGCCTTTATCTTCTACCTCATTGATTGCAAGAGGGTGTCAGCTGATTGATTTTAAGCGAATAGTTGATGATGAGGGAAAACGAGTAACCCTCTTTAGTGATTTTACCGGAAAACTGGGGATGGTTGAAACTATCTGGGCATTGGGTCAGAGACTCGATTTTGAGCGGGTTGAAAAAAATAGTAACCCATTTTTGATGATCAGGCGGGCCGGTGAATATGAGAGTTTAGCTGCTGCAGAAGATGCTTTTCGCCAATTAGGCTTTATGATCGATTCCAAGGGTGTTCCGGATAGTGTTTTTCCTTTTGTATGTGGATTTGCCGGAACCGGCAATGATGGTGGCGGGGCAATAAGTATGTTTCGCAATTTAAATCCGGTTACTTTGAGGGCAAAAGATCTAAGGGGGGATCTTAGGCATGGTGATTTTTCAAAATATAATACCTACATGGTTATTTTAGATAGAGGAGCCCGGGTGATTGAAAAAGATTCCTCAGTCGGCTTTTCTCCGGATCATTTTAATAGGTATCCGGAAAGATATCAATCCGATATGGAACAGTATCTTGCCAATATGGTTGTTTTTGTAAATGCAATTTATTGGGATGAGCGCTTCCCGCGTTTAATAACAAATCCAATTTTAAAAAGACTAGATAATCCACGATTAAAAGTCATTGCTGATTTAACCTGTCAGGTTCATGGCTCAATTGACTGCACAATTCGTGAAACAGACAACCGGTTTCCGGTCTATACTTATGATCCTCAAACCAGAGAAACTCAATTGGGGGTTTGCGGGAAGGGTGTTGTAATGATGACCAACCATTCTTTGGCTGCTATTTTACCTAATGAATCGTCAGAACATTTTAGCAGATCCCTCTATGGATTTATCCCTGCATTAGCCCAATGTGATTATTCCCTTGATTTTGATGATCCCAAACTTGTTTTGCCCGATCCAATCAGACGAGCAGTGGTTTCTTGGCATGGCAAAAAAGTTGGGGATATGAGTTATTTTCGGTTTTCTGATTGAAGCAACTCATTGCTTTCCTTTTTTTCTCAATGTATAATTAACTCATCACAATATTTTAAGGAGGGCTTATCCATGCCAGAATTTAATCGCGAAGAGTTTGAAGTAAAGGGAAAAGAATTAGTTGAAAAGGTAAAACAGGTTGTCCACGAAGGAAACGTTAGAAAAGTTATCCTAAAAAATGAGAAGAAGGAAACTATTGTCGAATTTCCACTAACAATTGGAGTAGTCGGGGCGGTCCTTGCTCCGATGCTGGCCGCAGTTGCTGCCATTGCTGCAGTTGTAACCAAATGTACTGTTGAAGTTGAAAAGAAGAGCGATTCATAAGTTTTTTAATTATATTCTTAAATTATGAAGGATAAGAGACTCTTATTTGCGATAATCTCCTTTCTTGCTTTGGGCTTTTATCTTGCTGCCATTTCCGGATGCGGAACCAATTCATCCGGTAGCGCGACATTATCCAGCATTACTATTTCTCCAACAGTTGCAACGGTTGAGGCTGGTACCACCGAAGTTTTTTCTGCAACAGGAACCTATTCTGACAGTACCACTGCGGCACTAACTCCAACCTGGAGTGTTAGCGGTAGTATTGGAACAATCAGTTCGATCGGATTAAATGGATTGTTTACAGCTACGACTGCCGGGTCCGGATCTGTAACGGCTACTTGCAGCGGAAAAAGCGCCAGCGCGTCTGTTACGGTCACCGGCTCGTCATTAACTACAATAACAACAATAGAAATATCTCCATCAACCGCAACCAAGCGGGTAAGCCAAAGCCAAACTTTAGTTGCTACTGCAAAGAATTCTTCCGGTACCTCAATAAGTTTTACCCCTGCCTGGAGTATATCCGGAGATACAATCGGGGTATTAACTTCAAGCGGCGCGGTTGCTACTTTATCTGCATCTGCCCTGGGGACTGCAACTATTAGCTGTTCTGCAAGCAGTATAACAGGCACTGCTTTTTTAACCTGCGAGGGTTATGTGTTTGAGGTTACCGCAGAAGCTGATACTTATGTTGATGCTGCTTCTTCATCCACAGCTTATGGAACTTCCCTTTCTTTAAAGGGGGGAAGAACTACTTCACAGACTTATGAAGCTTATATAAAGTTTAATCTTGCTGCTGTTACTCCTGCAATTACTACTGTTGAGTCAGCGGTCTTAAATATATATGCTACCTCTGCAACCGGGACGGTTAATTTAAAGAGGGTAACCACCACCTGGAATGGGAACACAACCTGGAATACCAAACCCACTTTAGGTACTTTAATTACAACCAATAGTTTTGCTTCAGGAGCTAGTACGGTAGATATAACCAGCACCGAAGCCCAGTATTGGCTGGATAACACCCTTAGTAATTTTGGTCTTGCAATAGAGGATGATTCTACTGATACCGGTTCAGTCACTTTTGTAAGTACTAATGATGCTACGGTCGACAGCCGCCGGCCAAAATTGAAAATTGAATATAGGTAGGGGGATTTTATGAGCATAGCGATTCAAATGACTCTGATAATCTGCGGGACGGTTCTTTTAATTGCAATTATGGGTTTTCTTTTTGCAATGTGGATTGTAACTAAAGGCGTAGATATAGCAGAAAAGAAAAGAGGCTAGTAGATTAATACTGGTGTCATAACCTGAATTTTGTCAAAGAGGTATTTCATAACGAGGGTCTCAACCGCTACACATCCGCGGGTATCATCTTTTTTAGTAACATATTTTCCGGATGGGTTTTTTAATTCCAGCCTTTCATATCGTCTGGCCAGATAGGTCGGACCGGCATGGATACCGTAGGGCTCCCAGCCGGAGGGAATGCTTAGCTGCAAGAATTTTGTATAACGGCTGTAGGGATTTTTCTTTGTTATATGATATTCGCCTTCAGGTGTTTCATATCTTCCCCCCATCCCAATTGAAATAGGAAGAGGGAAGCTAAAGTTTCTCCCTCTAAAATAGTCGTTTTGCACTAATTTACCGTCACGCAAATAATAGATCAGGTGGCTCTCTTTATCAACAACAATCGATTCTCGATCTTTGTGTTTCATTACAAAGTCAATCACGTTTCTTGATGTTATCGGCAATACCGGATAAATCTTTTGGATCGGATCCATTTGCGCAAAAATTGCAGGCAAAAAAGGTATCCCAAGCAAAAATAGACCGACCATAAATACAATCTTATTTTTCTTTTTCATTGTTTTTAGTACCTGGCAGGCCTTTGCAGGAGGGCTCAAGAGGTGTATCCTATATCTAATTATACCAATTTAGGTGAAATTTTTCAATAAAGAGGGCGATAAATACATACCATGAAAGTGAATAATGCTCTTGTTAGGTCTTTGGATATATTTAGGTGGAGTGATTCTTTTAAACGCATTCCCCAAAAACGTCTTTGTCCGCCATCAACCCAAGAAACTCCATTTCATGGCGGAGAATTTAAAGCCCATAAGAATGTGTTTGTGAAGGGGGTTGTTCATACCGAGCCATTTATAAAGCTTGGTCAGGATTTTGTTGAAGAGGTCAAGAAGGGCGGATTAGAAGGGGACATTACATCAAAAGCAGCTGCCTTGTCCTGGGAAGGGCATATTGGTACGTTGCGGGCAGATCAAAAGAATCTATATATTATCCATCCGCTTGGGGTAGCAAAGATTTTAAATGAATGGGGGGTGGAGGAGTTAGTAATTGCTGCCGGCCTAGTACACGATCTGCTTGAAGATGGTAATTTAAATGGACATAAAGTTACCAGGGAAATTTTGGAAGAGCGCTTTATGTTCTTGCCGCAAGATAAAAGAAAAAGGCTTATGACCTTAATTGAGGGAGTAACTGAATTAGGAAAGGAGCCTGATTTTGAAGGAGACAAGCCTTCGCTGGTAGCAATGTATCGGAAATTCCTAAGTTATGGGTCAGCCGATCCTATGATCATCGTGGTTAAGCTGGCCGATCGTCTATATAATATGCGTACCCTGGATAATATGCCAAGAGCGCATCAGATTGAGAAAGCGATGGAGACCCTAAATGTTTATGTCCCTTTGGCCGATGCGTTGGGAATGTGGGATGTCAAACGCGAGTTAGAGGACCTTTCTTTTAAATACTTAGAGCCGGTTGCGTATTCTCAAATTAAAGATAAGCGTGAAGGAATTATAGAACAGAGCGAACCAGAACTTGATTTGATTCTTTTGAGCTTGGGTGATCGTCTGGATCAGTCAGGGCTAAAGATTGAGATAAATAAGGAGAAACGTCATATTTATGAACTTCATGACCGTATCAGAAGACGACCGGATGTCTCGCTGGATAATCTTTCGGCCAGGGATGTTTGGAGGATAAACATTGTTATCCCTAATGGGGCAAGTTGTTTTTCAATGAAGGAGAGAGTGCTTGAATTTTTTGGTGGCGAGGTTGACGGGGAATCGATTAATAGGATTTATAGGACAGATCCGAATGGCCACAGATTTATACATTTTTATGTTAATTCCTCAACTTCAATCGGCCGTCTCCTTTTTCAAATAAGGGACCAAAGGATGGATAGAGATTATCATGTGGGAATTGTATCCAGAGGATCAGGGCAGAATACCCCCTGGCTTAATGGAATAGCCGCTGTATTGAGGAGAAGTGAGGAGCTTAGCCGGGAACTTTTTGAAGGGGAGATTTATGATATTGTGGCTGAGTTTGCGGCAAATATAACCGTAGCAACTGTGAATGGTCCGGTTGAATTACCCCAGGGTGGATCGCTGATTGAGTGTGCCGGGGAGGTTGATCCGGGATTGATTCCAAGGCTTAAGGGGGCCAGGATTAATGGCAGGGTTTTTAATGACCCCTTTCGCAGGCTCTTTGACGGAGATAAGGTTGAGTTTGTTACAGTTTTAGGGGTGCCTGATCCGGAGGGGGCTCCTACACTAAAATGGTTGGAGTACGCCCGTACGCTGAAAGCATTGGAAGCCTTGCTCCCCATTTTAAAGAATCGCTCTCCTGTCGTTATCAGAGAGGATGCAATCCGGGCCTTAGACAAAGGGAGCAGAAAACACTTTTTTCTTCCTGCAAAGACCTTAATAAACTCAGCACTTTTTAGGGAGTTTTGTGAATCACGAAATTATAGGGGAGCTGATGGGATGGATGTTTTTCTAAATGATATTGGTATTGGGAAGGTTCCGGGGGTGGAGATAATTGAGCAGCTAAGAATATTCTATCAAAACATATTACAAAAAGCAGAAACAAAACGCCTGGTAAAATATCCTGTTGCAATTAGGGTAGAGAATCGGGTCGGGCTGCTGGGGGATCTTAGCGAAGACCTTGGACGGGTAGGGTTAAATATCTGGGATGATTATGTTATTCCGGATGCGGATAGAAAATATATAATTCTTTTTTTTATTATTGATGTTGTTTCGGACAGCGTAATAAAACATCTTCGACATTTGCAGATTGATCATATTGCCGAAAGTCACGGCCAAAAGATCAGAATTCCTTTTGAGCAGATCAATGAGGCTTTGGAAAGAAAGAAGAGAAGAATAAAGAGGCTTGAGAGCGAGTCAAAACAATAAATCCTTTGGTGCCTTTCCAAAAACCTTGCTGTATACTTCATTGTAAACATCTTTTCCGCAAATAGTTAACATAGTCAATGGCATAACATCCCGGGCGATCGTAGTCATCTTTTGCGAAATATTCTGAATATCCCACTGAGCATGGGCGTCTTCCCGAAGGCGGGAAATATGATAAAGCTCACGGGCATTGCATTTGAAGAGAACTCTCTTGCGATGAGCATTCGTTAAGACATAATGATTTTTTAGTTTTTTATATGCTTCCTCGGTAGCTTCAATAGCTTTTGTGAATTCCGGTTCCATCCCTGCCTCTTTTATTTTGGGAGGAATTGTAACCCCAAGAATTGGATCATATTCTTGGCAGGTGAGCGTTGCCAT
>JABMQY010000137.1 GCA_013202975.1 Candidatus Saganbacteria bacterium | reverse complement strand
GCTGGTATCCTCGCACGGTTTTGGCGGATGTGCTATGCTACCTTAACTGCACAAATGGCATTGATACTCCATATAATAAATGTATCCTTTCTTCTCATCCGGGCCATTTATGCATAAAGGATTTGGTAATTCAACCGATATTATCTGAAGAAAAGACCATCTCACACAGATAAAATTGAAGACCAAAATTGGGTGATCAAGATTAAGGGGGAAAGAATGATTTTAAAAAACAGAGTAGCCTATCGGATATTGACCTGTATTGCAGCAACAATACTGCTCATGTTTTTAGTATCATGTGGTGAAAACTCGGATTCACCACTCCAGGATTCTGACGGTGATGGACTCAGTGACGCTCATGAAAACAGGATCGGAACAGACCCTTATAGCCATGATACGGATGGTGACGGACATCATGATGAAGAGGAGGTAGTATCATCTACCGACCCGGTGGATAGGACAAGCCCTCCGGTGGTCATTGGATATTGGTCTTCCTGGGGAACAAACCATGATAATGACAATGGAGAGGGCACAAGTGATCCTGTGCAGTTTGAAGATATCCCGAGTGAGTATACTGTCGTAATGGTTGCATTTGCGACTACAACGGATCAGTTTACTCCGGTATTTAATCCGGATCCTAATTTCCCTTTTTCCCGGGCTTCAGTTGACGCGGCACATTTGAAAGGACAAAAAATCCTCATCTCAATCGGAGGAGCAGTAGGGGCGGATTTTGCCATCAACACAGAGGAGAGGAAAACAAAATTTGTAAATGGAATGATTCAACTCATTGATGAATATGGTTTTGATGGAATCGATATTGATCTGGAAAACACTGCGCTTGCGAATACAGATGCCAACCTGTTCGCAGAACCTACACAAGAGATTGTCAACCATTATAAAACTCCGCGTAATAGTTTCTGGCTTACAATGGCGCCGGAATTTCCAAACTGCAGGAAAGGTAAGTTTTATTACGATTATATTAATAATTTGGGTGGTTCTTATACGC
>JABMQY010000015.1 GCA_013202975.1 Candidatus Saganbacteria bacterium | reverse complement strand
TGCCATGGCAGGATAAATTTCCTCATCATAAATAGGAAAAGGGAGTGAATCCATATCAGAAATTTGCTCTTTCCTGGTAAAAGTAGGGATTCCATCTTTACGATAATAAATGTTGGGAACCTCTCCCAAATCACGACCCAAGACCACTTCTGCTAAGGGTAAAATGGTGGCCTCGCCATCCCCTACTGCTAAAACATCAAAATTACCGGTCAGACTAAAAATTCGATCTTCAAAAAACTTTACCTGCGGCCCGCCCGCAACAACCAAAAGATTTGGGAAACGCTTTTTTAGGAGACCTGCCATTCTGACAGGGCCAGAATAGCCGTCTCCACTCCAAAGTTTAAATCCGAGCAAATCAACCTCATTTTCTCGTACCACCCCTCCAATTTCTCGAGCTATTCTTCTCTCTTCCATTAAGCGGTGAAATCCCAGTACTTTTGCTAGAACTTTCAATTCTGCAAAAGCCCGGACCTTTTTCCCATCTTTGGCTCGAGCCAAAACCTTTTCTAATCTTTTTTGAAAAAATGGCGGGGTTAATCGTCTCATCGTATCAACAGTGGCATAATCCAGGATTTTGACTTTGTGGCCGGCAAATTTTAATTGTTTAGCTAATGAGGCCAGACCATTGTCCGGCATAAGGCTGTTGGGTTGAGAAGGATAGCCTGCATAATTGACCAGCAAAGCTGAAGCTCGTGTACGCATAATCCTCTCCCCCTCATGTTATTAGGCTCTTTGCGGTACGGCAAGATTCCCTTCCCTTCGCGCGGCAAAAACCCTGTTTATTCGAACCAGCGGCCTTAAATCAATTTTTCTTTCTCGCGGCAGGTAACACTTTTTAACTGTTTGCTGGTAAGCCTCAGGATCTCTCAATATCGCGTCAATATCAATTTCAGACAGGTCTTGAAATGACGGAAGAAATAAAGTCAGTTTAATTCCAGCCCCGGCAATATCCCTTAGTGCCAGCATCTGATTAATAAAAAGAACAAGATGGTCGTGCTTTTCTTGATCACTTCTTTCCAGTCGAGCCAATGTTTTCATTGTGGGCGAGAGCTTTGCTGAAACCAGCAATGCTTGATAAGGGAATTTTAATCCCCCATTTCTAACACTAACAGCAAGCGGTTGAATTACAGGTCTAACAGCTACCATGATATTATGTCTCCTTTTCTACACATTTATTTCGGACACTTTTCTGAGAAATTTCACACTATTTTTCCTCCTTAGACCAACTTCGCTCTTCGAGCTCCGTAGGGCTTCAGAGGACTATTTAAGTAATTTCTCTAATTCCAGAAGCTGCTCAGCAGTATTGATACCGAGGGTTTCCTGATAATTTGTCGCCTTATAAGCAAAAACAGGGTGTCCCTGCCTTTTCAAAATCTCAATAGTATCGGTCAAATAATACTCCCCCTGGGCATTATCGGCCCGGACCTCAGTCAAAGCCAGAAAAAGCTTCTTGGAATCAAAACAAAAAGTCCCGGTATTAATCTCTTTAATCTCCAATTCGGCCACAGTTGCATCTTTTTTTTCTACAATCTTCATTATCCGTCCCTTACTGTCTCGAATCACACGCCCATAATTACCGGCATCGGGCAGCTCTGCAGTTAAATCGCATGCTGCGGCACTATTTTTCTTATGGAAATCAAATAATGAACTCAGGGTCTTAGTCTTTAACAGCGGAACATCTCCGGCTAATATTAAGACCGACTCAGTCGGATTTTTTTTGAATTCTTCCTCACAAACCTGTACAGCATGCCCGGTTCCAAGCTGCTCTTTTTGATGAATAAATGTAACCGGCCAATCTTTAAAATAATCTTCGATAATCTCTTTTTTGTGACCGACAACCACATAGATCTTATCAACTTTAAGCTTTTGCAAAGCTTCTATAACATACTGCAGCATCGGTTTACCGCGCATTTCATGAAATACCTTGGGAAGATCCGACTTCATTCGGGTCCCCTTCCCTGCCGCTAAGACTATTGCAGATAGCTTTTGCATAGTCTATTATATCATAGAGCATGCAATCAATTTTAATCGTCGGAATCATAATATTTGCCGGTTTTATCTTTGGGCAGATTGCCAAGTATCTGAGACTACCCAAGGTTACAGGCTACATAATTGCCGGAATTTTTCTAAATCCGGGGATAACCAACATAATCCCAAAAGATTTTATTCTTCATACTTCCCTTATTACCAACCTTTCTCTTTCCATAATAACCTTCTCCGTTGGCGGGACTCTTTTATATCAAAATATAAAAAAGCTGGGGAAAGGGATACTTTTTATAACTTTTTTTGAAGCCGAATTCGCTTTTTTTGCAGTGATTATAGGATTCCTGTTGATCGGACCACATTTTATTAACGCCCCCTTCCTTACAACCATAGTCCCTTTAAGCATCTTACTGGGATGCCTTGGTTCTCCGACCGACCCAACAGCTACTCTGGCAGTAAGGGATGAGTACCAGGCAAAGGGTGAAGTTTCGGATACCATAATGGGTGTTGCGGCTTTTGATGATGCTTTGGGAATAATGAACTACAGCCTTGCAATTGCAATTGCATCAATATTTGTTTTAAATCAACCCTTCAATACAAATTCCTCTATCCTTAATCCAATAATCATTATTCTCTCATCAATCCTGCTTGGGATTCTGGTTGCAATAGTTTTTAATCTGATTACAAAATTATTTCTAAAGTCTGAATCCGGCGGGGTGTTTATTGTTCTTACAGTTGGACTGCTTTGCCTCTGTTTTGGAATCGCTTCTTATTATAAACTTGACCCTCTTTTATCCACCATGACCATGGGGGCGGTGGTTGTTAATTTCAACAATAAAAGAGAGATTATCTTTCAAGCTTTAGAGAATTATTGTGAAGAATTAGTATTTGTTCTATTCTTTACCCTAAGCGGAATGTTTTTGGATTTTTCGGTATTAGGCTCATCGATTCTACTTATGATTTTCTTTATCTTTCTTAGAACTATTGGAAAAGTCAGCGGAACACAACTGGGGGCGCATCTTTCAAAATCTTCTGACAAAATCAAAAAATATGTTGCCTTCGGATTGATTCCACAGGGGGGCATTGTAATCGGGCTGGCCTTGATGATTGCACACAATCCTGCTTTTGATTCTATTTCAAAAATAATAATTAGTGTAATTATCGGGGCTACTGTTTTTCATGAATTGGTCGGACCAATTTGTGTTAAATTGTCTCTTAAGGCTGCGGGGGAGATCAAATAGTTTATTTCGGAATTCCTACCCTATACAAAAAAACCTCTTCTTCAGAATAGCCAAAGGGAATAGC
>JABMQY010000136.1 GCA_013202975.1 Candidatus Saganbacteria bacterium | reverse complement strand
CTTAAAGACATAATAATGCTCATTTGCGGAAAAAACATTAAAATTGACACGGCCCTTAAGCAGTCTTTCCTTCGGGCATTCAAATCACTCAAAAAATATAGTCTAATAAGATAACCAATCTTGCCTCCCCTTCTGCTAATCTGATATACTGATTCTGATACTCTAACCCGCCCGTGTAGCTCAGCTGGTAGAGCACGTCCATGGTAAGGACGGGGTCATCGGTTCAATTCCGATCGCGGGCTATGAACCGTGCTGGTTCATAGCGGGCTTGACTTCTATGTACAATTTTATGTATAATTATTGAAGTCGTTTACTATATATATTCTAGGAGGAAACAAAAATGGCCAGAGAAAAATTTGAGAGAAAGAAACCGCATTTGAACGTCGGAACAATCGGACACGTCGACCATGGAAAGACAACCTTAACTTCAGCAATCACAAACTGTCTGGCTGCTTCCGGTCTGGCAAAAGCAAAAAAGTTTGAAGATATCGACTCTGCTCCGGAAGAAAAGGCCCGCGGTATTACAATTGCGATTGCCCACGTAGAGTATGAATCAGAAAAAAGACACTACGCCCACATCGACTGCCCGGGACATGCTGATTATGTTAAAAACATGGTTATCGGCGCAGCCCAGATGGACGGAGCAATTTTAGTTGTATCCGCCGCTGACGGACCTATGCCCCAAACACGAGAGCACATCCTTTTGGCCCGTCAGGTAAACGTACCTAACGTTGTTGTTTTTCTCAATAAAGTAGATACTGTTGATGATAAAGAATTAATCGAACTGGTTGAAGTAGAAACCCGCGATCTTTTAAATAAATACGATTTCCCGGGTGATGATATTCCAATTATTCAGGGTTCTGCTCTTCAGGCCATGAACTGCGGCTGTGGAAAAAAGGAATGTGATAAATGCGGACCAATTTTTAAGCTGCTGGATGCCCTTGACTCTTATTTTCCAGAACCTCAGAGACCGATCGACAAACCCTTCCTGATGCCGATTGAAGATGTCTTTTCAATCACCGGAAGAGGAACTGTTGGAACCGGAAGAATTGAGCGTGGAAAGGTAAATGTTAACGAAGAAGTAGATGTAATCGGATTGGGAGCGCATAAAAAATCGGTTGTAACCGGAGTTGAGATGTTTAGAAAAACACTTGATGAGGGATTAGCCGGAGATAACGTCGGACTTCTTCTTCGCGGCATCACAAAAGAAGAGCTAAAACGCGGAATGGTTTTAGCCAAACCCGGCAGCGTTAAATCACACAAAAAGTTTGAAGCACAGGTTTATGTTTTAAAGAAAGAAGAGGGAGGACGACACACTCCATTCTTCCCTGGATACAAGCCTCAATTCTTTATCAGAACTACTGACGTAACCGGCGAAATTAAACTTCCTGACAAAGTAGAAATGGTCATGCCTGGAGATAACATTGTTATGACCGTTGAATTAATTACAGACGTTGCAGTTGAAGAAGGACTGCGATTTGCCATCCGCGAGGGTGGACATACTGTCGGAGCCGGAGCGGTCGCCAAAATTATTGAATAATTTTTTGGGAGAATAAATGAGTCTTCATTTGAGGGCAAGAATAAAATATTCTTGCCCTCATTTTTTTTAACAACATGAATAAACTAAATCTTACTCTTAAAATTCTCGCCACCATTGCCTTTATCTCTTTATTCTCGGCAACCGCTCTAATTGCATTTGATTTTTTCAAAACACGCGAACATTTTCCCCCACATTCCTTTATCGGCAAAGTAGAGGTCTCTGGATTAAAAAAACCAGAAGCAATTAAGAAGCTCGAGGCTACCCACATTGCAGATGCATTTGAGCCGATGGTCTATTTTAACGCCTCCGGAGAGACCTTTGCCTATTCTCCAAACGAAATAGGGGTCTACATTAAAGCCGAGGAATCGATCGACAACGCCTACAACCTAAGCCACAAAGAAAGCTATATAAAAGAATTAAGAAAGCGCCTAACTCGTCAAGTATTGCTCTTTCCGATTATCCTTGATGCATATCCTGGAATATTGGATGCAACCCTGCAGGACATTGCATCAAAGGTGGAATCGGTTGCACAGGATGCCGCCATCTCCCTGGATGAGAAGAGCGGCGCATACCATATCACCCAGGATTTTCCCGGCAGAAGACTTGATGTGGAACAGACCATGAAAGACTGCCGTTTGCGATTAAATGATGCCAAAAATGTTTTTCCTCTGGCACTTGATTACTACGAATTCCCGCGTGTTACAGAGGATGCCCTCCGGGCCGCCCCGCCGGTTTATCAAATAGCAAGCTTTATAACATATTATGGGAAGCATGATTCACGAAACCGAATCCATAATATAAAATTAATTGCATCCTGGTTAAACAATACTCTCCTATTGCCGGATGAAGAATTTTCTTTGGTAAAATCGGTTGGGAAATTTACTCCCGACCGTGGTTTTAAGGAAGCGTATGTAATAATTGGAGGGAAATTAGAGCCACAATACGGAGGAGGGACCTGCCAGATCGGGACAACCCTTTATAATGTCGCTGCGTTAGCCGATCTTAAAATCCTCTCCCGCCGAAACCATTCCCTTTATTTTAATATTTATCCTTTTGGGAGAGATGCGACAGTCTATCCGGGATCCGCAGATTTAAAATTCATGAACGATTCCGGAAATCCAATTCTAGTAAAGACAAAAGCAACAAACCGCTATTTGCGTTTTACTCTCTTTGGGACCCCCACCGGGAAAAAAGTTGTCTTTTCAAAACCAAAAGTATTTGCTCTGACAAAGAAGGGATTCGTCCGCTCATCAAAATGGAAGGTTTTGCGCAGCAGCTCCCCCTTCCGCACCATCGTTACGCGCAAGGTCTTTGATGAAGAGGGAGAGCTTCTTGAAAAAGAGGAGATAAAAAGTTATTACAGATTATATGGCGACGGGAGCAACGTTGAAATCATCCGCAAAGAGCCCCGATGAATCAATTAACAATTAACAATTCCTTTGTATTGTCTGGTATTGGGATTCATTCCGGAGAAAATACAAGTATTACAATTCATCCGGCAGCGGCAGATTCCGGGATAAGCTTTTCTTATCGGAATAATGTTATTTCTCTGAATCCCAATAATATCAGCGGAGATCAACTGGCTACTTCTTTGGGAAAAATAACCATGGTAGAACACCTGCTGGCCGCAATCGCAGGGCTTTCCCTTTCGAACTTATTAATCGAGTGTTCATCCGGCGAAATTCCTATCCTGGACGGAAGCAGTCTCCCTTTTGTTGAGGCCCTTGAAAAAGCAGGGATTGTAAGCCAGGAAAATGATTTTCTGCCAATTTCACTAAAAGAGGCGCTTCGAGTAGAAGATGATGACAAATGGATAGTAGCTGAACCAGCTGATAGTCTCTCGATTGAATTTTCGGTTTATTTTCCAGTTATCGGAAAACAATCTTTTCTTTTTGACGGAACAGAGAAATCGTTTAAAAAAGATATCGCCCCGGCCAGGACCTTTGGTTATGAAAAAGATTTAGAAGAATTACACAAAAATGGTTTTGCCAAAGGGGCATCATTAGAAAATGCTCTGGGTATTTCTGAAAAAGGATATATGAATAAACCGCGTTTTGAGAATGAGCCGGTAAGGCATAAGCTTTTGGATTTAATCGGAGATCTGGCTCTACTTGGCCGGCCGCTCAATGCAAAAATTAGGGCCTATAAATCAAGTCACAAGCTAAACCAGGAACTGGTGCGGCGGATAAATTAGCCGGCATGTGCTATTAAAAGCTCATCGAGAGTAACTGTCCCAATTTCCTCACTAGCCTGCCCTGCCCTAGGATCATTTAATGTTAAACGGGTATTTCGATCAACCACCGTAATCTTCTCTCCAGCCTCCCATTGGGCAAAGGCCTCTCGAAGCATATCCTGAAGAGCCAGACAAAGACGATCCGTCTGGTGCAGACGCCGAGACAGTTTAAAAACCAGGGTTGCAGATCGCGGGCTCAGGTCTCCCTGAGAAACAGTCAGAACGCAGTTTTGCATCCCACTGGTGGTATCGAGCCCCATTTTTGTCGAAAAAGCTTCCTGGAGTTTATGTCCCGGGAAAGTGGCAATACTGGTAAAGCTAATTATGGGTGTTTGGGCCTCTTGGTTAAGGCTTGACTCCAGCCCTCTCAATAATAAAAAGAAATCCTCTGCCCCTTTTGCTAAAAATAGCTTCGAAGTCTTTGAAAAAGATTCAATCAAATTTGGCGCAAGCAGACAAAAGGAACTGGCAGCACAGTCGTCGTATGAAACCCTTTTTGCAATCGTCTGAAGGGCGTCAAGATGCTGACGAAATTGAACTACGGAATTATTATTCATAATAAGTTGGGTCTGAATCCTTGCTTTTATGCACTCCCAAACCTTCGCGTCATTTATTTCACTCTTAATTTCTACCCGTCTTGCCAAATTCTGCCTTACTCTCGATCCGTTCCCATTTGCTCCTACTGATAATGCCATCTTTTATTTTTCTCCTGTTGTACCTTTAACTTGCCAATTTTCACAAACTCTCATATAATGATTATGGCTAGTGTCGGGCTTTGCCCGGCATAGGTATCTTCAGAGAACCTAAGCAAAGCGCATGGTTCTCTGTCTATATATATATCGTAAATTCCAGCAAAGAATTTCAGGTGAGTTTCATTTAGGAGGTTTTAATGCTTAATATCCAAGACATCCTCAGGACGATTCCACACCGTTACCCCTTTCTTTTGATAGATAAAATAATAGAACTAGAAGACGAAAAACGGGCAGTTGGAATTAAAAACGTTACTATTAATGAGCACTTTTTCCAGGGACACTTTCCCGGTCAGCCAATTATGCCGGGCGTATTAATAATTGAGGCGCTGGCACAGGTTGGCGCAGTGCTGGCATTACGAATGCCGTCATCTGAGGGAAAAATTATTTATTTTGGAGGAATCGACAAGGTAAGATTCAGAAAACCGGTAGTGCCGGGCGATCAGTTAAGGCTAGAGGCACAGGTCCTCTGGTTTAGACGGGGCATTGGAAAAATGAAGGCAATCGCAAAGGTGGGGGAAGATATTGCCGTTGAAGGAGACTTTACCTTTTCGCTGGTTCCGCAGGGGGCCGGAGGGGCATCGATCCATCCGACCGCAACCATTCACTCTACCGCAAAAATTGGAAAGGGTGTTAAGATCGGACCTTATGTGGTAATTGGCCCCGAGGTTGAAGTTGGAGAAGAAACCCAGATAGATGCTCATACAACAATCAGCCGCTGGACCAAAATCGGAAAAAAGAACCACATCTTTCATTCAGTTGCAATTGGAGCCGCCCCGCAAGATGTTCATTATAAGGGAGAGAAGTCTCAGATAGTTATTGGGGACAAAAATACTATCCGGGAATTCGTAACAATTCATCTTCCTACCGGGGAAGGAAACAAAACTAGCATAGGGTCAGAAAATTTAATTATGGTTCATGCGCACATCCCGCACAACTGCACCATTGGCAATCACACCGTAATCGGCGGGTACGCCGGCCTAGCCGGACATACAGAAATTCAAGATCAGGCAATTATCGGAGGGATGGCCGGAATCCATCAGTTTGTCAGGGTCGGAAGATTGGCAATGGTTGGGGCAAACTCAAAAATAGTCCAGGACATTCCTCCTTTTATGCTGGTAGAGGGAAATCCGGCACAGGTCCGAAGCATTAACTCAATCGGAATGCAAAGAAAGGGGATTTCGCAAGAAGCAATCACAGAAATTAAAAGGGCCTTTAAAATAATTTATGAAACAAAACAAAGGACTCCTGCCATTGTCACCGAACTAAAAAAGCGGCTTAGGCCATTAGACGAAGTAAATCAACTAATTCAATTCCTTGAAACCGAAAGCCGCCGGGGAATCAACAAAAAAGTTGCTCTTGAAGAAATTGATGAAGAGTTGATTTTTCCGGATATTCCAGAATTGGGAATATGAGAATATTAGTCTCTGCTGGAGAGGTTTCCGGCGATCTCTACGGTTCATTTCTTGTAAAAGAAATCAAAAAAGTACGATCGGACGTTTCATTCTTTGGAATGGGTGGAGAAAAACTCGCGGCAGCTGGAATGGATGTCCGACACGACATTATTGATCGCAGCTCAGTCGGACTAATCGAAACACTTCCAAATATTATTCCCATTTATCTAACCTTTCGAAAAATGGTTTCGTATTTGGACAAAGAAAAACCGGATCTTGTTATCGCAATTGACTCGCAGGGATTTAATGTCCCCTTCCTAACCGAAGCAAAAAAAAGAGAAATAAAAACAGCCTATTTTATCCCTCCGCAGGAATGGCTATGGGGAACCGATGACAATCTAAAAAAGGTTACAGAAATTGCCGATCAAATAATTGAAATATTTGAAGATGGACATAAAGCCTACAAAGAAGCCGGTGGAAATACAGCTTATTTTGGGCACCCTATTCTTGATATTGTAAAAACAAGTATCTCTAAAGAACAGTTTTTAAAAAAACATGGTCTGCAAAATGAATTCCCAGTTATCTCCCTTGGATTGGGCAGCAGAAAACAAGAATTCAATAAATTACTCCCCAAGATTTTAAAAACCGCAGAACTTGTAGCAAAAGAATATACGCAAACACAATTTCTAATTCCAATTGCAAATTCAAAGTTTAGAAAAACCATTGAAAAACATTTAAAAAAATATCCGCTGAAAACAAAAATAATAGAAGATTCAAGTTATAACATATTGAACACATCGGATTTATTAATTACAAAATCAGGAACAATTAATATTGAAGCCTGCGTTTTGAATGTCCCAAACATTATGATGTACGAAGTCTCGCCCCTCACCTATTTTATTGCCGAAAAAATCCTAAAAATTAAAGTTCCGCCGTTTTTTAGCCTTCCTAATCTGATTGCAAAAGAAAATATAATTCCTGAGTTTGTACAAAAAAATGTAGTGCCTAAAAAAATGGCAGAAGAGTGTATTAAAATTCTAAAAAATCCGCAAGACTTAAAAATCCGCATGCAAAAGGTGACCGCAGCACTTGGTTCTCCTGGGGCAACTAAAAAGATTGCTCAGGCAATTCTTAAAACGTCGGGCTAGACGGGAATTCAGATGTTGCCGGCCAGGCGGCAAAGCCCGCCTCCGGAGTTACAGGAAAAATCAAAGCGCTTGCATCAATATTACTAGGCACCGTCCCCGACAATGTCCCATAAGTTGTAACATCTACATACAGTAATCCAGAATCTCGAGTTGCGTATCCATCTGTCCAGTCCCTTCCTTGTAACCTCTCCGTGTCACGATTAAATTTCCCGTAGAGCATATCCTCAATACTTATGGCTGTAGCAGGATTTGTAGCGTTCTGATACATTTTAAATGTTACTATCGTATTGCTGCTGTCATTATCATTTTCAGAACAATAAAAATAAGTAGAGCCAACAACCTCGTTAGAGGCGCTCCAGCTTCCGCGGGCCCCGCCCGAACATACTTTTGTTCCGGTAGTAGTTGCATCATAAGCAAATTTAATTGTCATTGGATAATCATGGGTTGAGGTCCACATTATATATGGATCAATAATGATACTCCCCCTATTGGCATTTATAAGATCACCATAGAGCCATCGGCGGTAGGATGACTCTCCCGGTCGGATCCCCCAGACCTTTACAATATAATTAGCAGCCTTCTGTTCAACCAATCCCTTAAAGGGAATAGCCGAAGAGCCTGCTCCATAGGTCGAGACAAAAGTATACTCGTTGCTGCCGATTGAGGTTAATGTCTCTGCCCGAAAGGTAGATAGAACAGGATCAAAGCCCTCAAAATATCCGAGGTCGATCCCGGCCTGGGCATAGGCGCTTGTGACCAATCCTTGAGCACGGGAGGCTGCTTTAGTTTTTAGCGATGAGCTGCTCGCTGCGCTTAAGTCGTCAAGTTGAAAGATTACATCTTTTGATGGAAAGGGAATTCCGTTGTCAGAAGTAGTTGTAACTTGTTTTCCGCAACCCAAAAAAAGAAATCCAAACATCAAAATCCCAAATCCAAAATAAATCCAAGATCCCAACTTCCAAATTCCAAAAGGTTTTGAATTTTGGGTTTGGTGGTTGGGATTTATTTTGAGGTTTGAAGTTTGATGTTTGATGTTCTATCTCCCTAACCTGATTATATAACAATAATTTAAATTTGGGTGAAATTTCTTTTTGGAATTGACGATATATATAAAGATAGGTAGAACCCAGTACCATTCGGTACAGGGCAAGCATTCCCAAAAAGGGGGAGATTGATGGCAATAACACCACCAAGAGGAACAAGAAAAACACCCCCGGGGGGATTAAGGGACGCTTTTACCAGCGCATGGAAAACAACAACCGGATTTATTGTTCCTGATAATTTAAGGGTACAGGGCTATGAAAGGAATATTCTTAATTCACAAAAAGCAACTGCAATCATCAGTGATGCAGCGGAGCTCTTAATAATTGAGGAAAAGGGCCAAAGAGGAGCATCACAAAACTTGGAGAGGCCAAGCGCCCTAAGAAAAAGTATAGCCCGGGCCCACCATGCTGTAATTAACAATATTTACGATCCTATAGAAAGAATTGAAGTGGCCCTAGATGCAATTGCCACTGCCCAGACAGCCAAAGAGCTCGATTTCTATCCCTCCCCTCAACAGGTTTTAGCAGGGGTAAAGCCTAAGCTCCTAGCCGAGGGAATTGAAGAAGATTTTGACCATGGACGAGACCGTCCTCTTTCGAGAGAACAGCTAAATAAGCT
Source organism: Candidatus Saganbacteria bacterium (assembly GCA_013202975.1). Classification (GTDB taxonomy): domain Bacteria; phylum Margulisbacteria; class WOR-1; order XYC2-FULL-46-14; family XYC2-FULL-46-14; genus JABMQY01. Next base: position 63,796 of record JABMQY010000136.1, on the reverse strand, counting down.
TGTTTCAGCCCTATCTCCCAAAAAGGCTTATCATGTATTACGTAATACCGAAGCCATGGCAAGAAGTTCTATTGTTGCATCCCTGTCTCTTGAACAATTATTAGAACTGCATGAAGAATACGAAGGTTACAAGCTCGAGCCCTTTTTGGGACCGGACAGCATGTATGTTTGTGACAAATTATGTGGAAGCATGCCGGTTGATGCAGAATATGTCGGAGATCGCGATTATGCCGGGTTGCTAACCATCGCCGCCAGGCACAACCCCTTCAATGCGAATGGAGTATTCAGAAGAATCATTGCCCAGGACCCGCAAAACCTAACAAGATTAATAAGGAACCTCCCGGCTGATACCATTGGGATATTGCTAAGCGATCCATCAACAGCAAGCCAAATAGCCTCCCTTGGGGATAATGTCGTAGCTAACTGCCTAAAGAGCATGGATCTCGATCAAATAATGAGGGTCTACTCCGCGCTACATTCCAATCCGCAGTTGCTTAACCTCTTACTCGCAAGACCAAACTCTATTGCATGCATTGCCGCAAAAGCTCAGAACTACTTTTTTATTCATCACCAACCCCACACAGCATTAGTATTATTTATATTGCAGACCACTCAACAACAGTACCCACAATTGCATCAGGCCTTATTGCGTTTTATTCAGGGCGCTGACGATCAATCAATATGGGAAGTTCTCTCCTCTCTCTCCAACATGCATTATGAGTGGGCTGCCTACGTCTTTTCATCGCTAAACACACAAAGAGCAATTAAATTAGCACTTGAGAATATTCCCCTGAAGGAACTAAGTCAGTGGGTACACCGCATGATTTTTGAAATTGGGAAGTGGAACGATGTTATGGCAAAGGCCTTTTCTGCTATGCTGCTAGAGGCTGCCCGGTTGAGCGCCAAACCACCAGCCCCTCGTGCGGAGAGACTTGATCAGCTCCCTGACCAACAGATCGCAGAGCATCTAATCACCCGGGCCGACAGTGATGCAACGAGGGCATTAAACCAGCTTCATCCGATGAGAGCAGGAAAAGTTGTCACCATAATACGCATGCTAACCCGCCAACAAAATCCTTCCTGGGAAGAGAGATGTTATTCTTCTCTTTCTGGCGATGTACATATGGCAATGCAGAAATTGCTAGAAATAGAAAAAGAAAAACACTTTAAACAACAAAACCAGGGAATGTCCAAAGAAGAGGTCGCAGCAAAAAAGCTGGCAGATTTGGGAGAAGGATTTGAAATAGGAATGAACGCTGACGAGGCAAGAAGTGCCTTTCGTACTGCAATGAAAAAATATCATTATGATATGAATAACGCAAAAACAGTAGCGGGCGAAATGAATATACAAACACTTAAGGCAAAAGAAGAAAGAGGGCAGATGATAACAGATCTCTATAACGAGGCAAAAGGTTTTTATAAGGCCTCATAGCCCAACTCCCCTATCAGCTGTTTGTTAAAAATGTTATAATTAGAAAATGCCAGTTCCATTCTTTGATCTTAAGAGACAAATAAAAAGAATCCGGCCGGAGATAGATGCTGCGGTAAAACAGGTTATAGACAGCGGGGTTTTTATTTTGGGACCGCAGGTGGCGGCTCTAGAAGAAGAATGCGCAAAATTCTGCGGAACAAAATTTGCGGTTGCTGTTTCATCCGGAACAGAAGCAATACATCTTGCCCTGCGCGCCTGCGGAATACAACCAGGAGACGAAGTTATTACCTCCCCCTTTACTTTTATAGCAACTGCAGAGGCAATTGTTTATGTCGGCGCAAAACCGGTTTTTGTTGATATAGAAGAAGAGAATTTTAACATAGATCCTAAAAAAATTGAAGAAAAAATCACCCCAAAAACAAAGGCAATTCTTCCTGTTCACCTCTATGGAAAAGCGGCAGACATGGAATCGATAAAAAAAATTGCAAAAAAATATAATCTAAAAATTATAGAAGACTGCGCCCAGGCAATTGGAGCAGAACAAAACAAGAAAAAAGCAGGATCGTTTGGGGACGCGGGGGCATTTTCTTTTTTCCCGACAAAAAATTTGGGCTGTTTTGGCGACGGAGGAATGATTACAACCAACGACGAAACAATTGCAAACGAAACAAAAATATTAAGGACCCACGGAAGCAGAAAAAAATATCACCACAACATCATCGGCTACAACAGCAGGCTCGATGCGCTTCAGGCCGCCATACTAAGAGTAAGGCTGCGACACCTTAAAGAATGGACCAAAAATCGCCAAAAAACAGCTTCAATATACAAAAAACAGATCAAGACCGTTACCCTGCCTGCAACAAACGCAAACGAAAAACATGTCTGGAACCAATTTACAATTAAAGCCTCCAATCGTGACGAATTACTGGCAAAACTGCAGGAGAATAAAATAGGAGCAATGGTTTATTACCCAATTTCACTGCACCTGCAGGAAGCTTTTATTAATCTAGGATATCAAAAAGGCGATTTGCCAAAGAGCGAAAAACTACAAGACCAGGTTCTCTCCCTGCCTATCTTTCCAGAACTAACAAACGAAGAAATAGAAAGGGTCTGCGAGACAGTTAATCAATATGGCAAAAGTTAAAGTTGGGGTGATCGGCTGCGGTAAAATGGGAACATTTCATGCCAACATCCTCAACAATTTGAAAGAAGCAAAATTAATTGGCTTATTCGACCTGGACCAGGCAAAGGCACAGGCTGAGGCAGAAAGGCTCAAGGTAAAACATTACGAATCTTATGAGCTTCTCCTAAAAGACATCGAGGCTGTCATTATTGCCACCCCTACCCCATCCCACAAAGATATTGCCAGAGATTGCATTTTGTCCGGCAAACATGTTTTGATTGAAAAACCGATTGCCGAAAATTCTGACCAGGCAAAAGAATTACTCGAACTTGCTAATGGAAAAAAACTAAAATGCACCGTCGGCATGATTGAAAGATTTAATCCCTCTTTCCAAAAGCTAGTCCGAATGATTAAGGGACAAAAGATAATCGGAATGGAAATTAAACGCCTTAGCCCATATCCTGAACGAATAAAAGAGAGTGTTGTCTTTGACATGATGATACACGATATTGATCTGGCCTCAAAAGTAGGAAGAACCGGGGTTGAAGATATTCGGGCCTATGGAAAGAAAAAACGCTCTGATACCCTGGACGAAGTCCTGGCAACACTTTATTTTAAAGACGGGATGATTGCAAAAATTGATGCCAGCCGCATAAAAAATCATAAAGAGCGAAAAATCACAATAACAACAGAGAAAGGTATTTACGAAGCAGACCTATTAAACAAAAAGCTCTCTGTCCGGGGGTTTGACGATTTGACAAAAAAAGAAGAGGTAGAGATAAAACAAGAGGATCAGCTCACATTAGAGCTGAGAAATTTTTTAATCTCAATTCAAAAAGATCGCCAACCAGAAATCTCGCTTGAACAGGCAACTCGATCCCTAATAACAGCCGAGGAGGTAGAAAAAACAGCATGCTCTTAACCATAATTTCTTTTATTTTTGTCTTTACACTGCTTGCAGTTGCCCACGAAGGTGGTCACTTTTATTTTGCCCGCAGAGCCGGAATTAGAGTGCACGAGTTTGGGCTGGGCTTTGGACCCAGGATTTTTAGCATAAAGAGGGGAAATACCACCTATTCACTCAACGCAATTCCCATACTAGCCTTTGTAAGAATTGCGGGGGCAGATACCGAGGGGGGAGAAAAGGACGACGAAGGCTGCCCGGAAAATGAGAAGTTCTATTCAAAAAGCCTAAAAGAGCGATTTTTGGCAACCGTTGCAGGACCAATAGCAAATTTAATTCTGGCCTTTATTGTGTTAACCCTAATTTTTATGTTTGTCGGTGTGCCAAAAAGCATTACAAATGAAATTGGAACAATTTCAAAAAATTCAGAGGCCCAAAAAGTAGGTCTAAAAATTGGCGATAAAATTATCGCAGTCAATGGAAAACACTACAAGAAAATGGATGCTATCATTGAAATAATCCATCAAAATTCAGGAAAAGAACTTCTTCTTGGAATAATGCGGGATGGAAAAGAGCTCTCCATAAAAGCCACACCAAAACTAAACAAAAAACTAAAAGTGGGGTTGATTGGCTTCTCTCCAAAACCTTTTTATGAGAAAGTAAATCCCCTGATGGCTATTCGGTATGGTTTTGAACAGGTGGGATTACTATGCCTAATGACGCTAAATATTCTGGGCATGCTCTTCACTGGCAGGGTTTCTGTAACAGATCTTGCCGGACCGGTAGGAATAGCACACATCACCGGCCAATATGCTCAATCGGGATTCGTCTCCCTGCTCCACTTTTTGGCCTTATTAAACGTAAATATCGGCCTGCTAAACCTGCTTCCAATCCCGGCGCTCGATGGAGGAAGAATTGTATTTCAAATTATTGAGGCCGTAAGACGGAAAGCGATCGATCCGGCACTAGAAAACAAAATTCATCAATGGGGATTGGTTGCGCTGCTTGCCTTAATGGCGTTTATAACATTAAACGATGTGTTGAGAATTTTTAGGAGTTAGAGAGCACGACCCTGAAACCGACATTATCCTTTTTTTCCCAAACACAAAGGCCCTTGCGTTTGGCCGCCGGCCAGGAACCACCGCGTACCACATGAGGAGTGGTTAAATTAATTTCTCCGTCCCTAAAATATGGATCTCTTAAATCATCCGGATTATACCTGTCACGATATTGATCCTCGGTCCACTCCCAAATATTTCCTGCCGCGCTGACACCATCGGAGCTTACCCCCCTTACGGCATACTCCCATTGTGCTTCGGTAGGAAGGCCAAATTTGGGATCCCCAAACTTTTTTCCAGTTATCTCAGATAACCAAGCACAAAATCCCCAGGCATCTTCCAGGCTTACTGTTACTGGGTGGATGGCCCGCACAGCCTCGGCTACAGAAGGAGGAACATCCTTCCCCGTATCCTTCCCCGTGTCAAGCAAATAGGACCCATATTGCTCATTTGTCACAGGATACCGGCCAATATTAAAAGATGATAATGAAACGTCCCTTAGCGGCCGTGCATTTACAATATCTCTGCTTCCCATTATAAATATCCCTGCAGGAATATTTATCATTTCTATTTTTAGATTAAATTTTAAATTAGCTGAAGAAGCCTCTATGCAGATTTCATCAATTTCTCCATGGCCAATAACCGCTAAAAATTTTTCAACCGCTGCCACAATTTCCTTTCTCTCAATTGCCCGATTAACTAAAACTCGAGCAATTGGCAAACCTGCAAGTCTTAGTTCCTCGGGAGAAACCATTTGCCCGCCTAAAAGATTATCGTGAGTCTTCTCTAAAAAAGGTACTCCAGAAGCATCTTTTATATCAAATGAAATTATTTTTTGTTTAAGCATAATTAGCACAGATTTATATCGGAAGGCTTGCTGGGAAATTTCAGGTAATTTTCAATAGTAAGGTTACGGGAGGTTGCTCAGTAACATCTCGTAACTTCCCGTAACTTAATTATTAGTAGAATTAAAGAATTGACCGCTTAGCCGACAACACCGTATTCTTCAACAACATAGCAATCGTCATCGGCCCTACGCCACCCGGGACCGGAGTGATAAAAGAAGCCTTTTTACTGACCGCATCAAAATCAACATCACCAACCAGCTTTCCCTTTTTCTCGCCTGGCAGAGGAGGAAGGCGATTCATTCCAACATCAATAACAACTGCGCCTTCTTTTACCCAATTCTCTTTCACCATTTGCGCCCTGCCAACTGCAGCAACAAGGATATCGGCACGACTACAAACAGCAGGCAAATCAGTTGTCCTGGAATGACAAATTGTGACAGTAGCATGCTTCGACAAAAGCATCAATGCCATCGGTTTACCAACAATATTACTTCTTCCAACTACAACGGCCTCTTTCCCTTTTATCTCTGTGCCTGTGGATAAAATTAAATGCATTATTCCAGACGGAGTACAGGGAAAAAAGAGAGGGTCCTCCCCTTTCAATAGCCTTCCCATATTTTCGATGTGCAAACCATCAACATCTTTCTCATAAGAAATTGCAGCCAATATCTTTTTAGCATGAAGCTGCTTTGGCAGAGGCAATTGCACCAGGATCCCATGGACATCCTTTTCACGATTCAGGGATTCGATCAGCGTAAGGATCACATTTTCCTCGACATTAGAGGAAAATTTGTGGGTATCGGTTAGTATTCCAACCTCAGCACAAGCCTTTTCTTTGTGCCTAACGTAAATGGACGAGGCAGGATCATCTCCAATTAAAACGACCGCCAACTTGGGAGTTATTTTTAACTGATTCTCCAACTCCCCTACTCCAACCTTTAATGACTCACGAATTTCCTTTGCGCATTTTTTCCCATCAATTATTTGTCCCATTTTTACCTCCTTAAGTTATCAACAAGTTATCCACAGCCCTCTTTCAGAGGGAAATCCCAACATCAAACACCCAACATCCAAACAAATCCAAAATCCCAAATACCAACCTCAAAAAGTTGGGCTTTGGAAATTTGAAGTTTGGATTTATTTTGGATTTTGATGCTTGAAGTTTGATGTTTCATTATTATTTCCCCACACAAAACTCACTAAATATTTTATCAATCACCTTTTCCGAAACAGTTTTTCCAGTAACCTCCCCTACCGCCTCGGCCGCCCCCTTAAGATCGATTGTAACAAAATCAACAGGCATATTTATTTTAATTGATTCCAATGATTTTAACAATGCCTCTTTTGCTCGAATCAAACATTCTTTTTGGCGAGATGAAACAAGAACATCTGTCTCGCCAATGCTCCCGGCCTTCCCCAAAAAAACATTGCTTATTTTAGACCTTAGCTTTTCAACTCCCAGGCCCTTTAAGAGACAGGTCTTAATGCAGGGAATTTTATATTTATTTAAAATTAGTTTTGCCATAGAATCAATTGACCTCTTTGAAACTAAATCTATTTTATTTAAAATAACAATTGATTTCTTTTCGGCCAACCTCAAAAGAAGCCCCTTCTCCATTTTTGACAAAGGCCTTGAAGCATCAAGGACAAACAAAACCAATTCAGCCTGGTTCGCCTGATCCTTTGATCGAGCAACGCCAGCACTCTCAATAATACACTTTGCCTGACGAATTCCTGCTGTATCGGCAATATTCAGAACCAAGCCGTCAACATTAACCGACTCTTCAATAACATCTCTGGTGGTTCCGGGAAGATGAGTAACGATTGCCCTCTCCTCTCCTAGCAGGGAATTCAAAAGAGTCGACTTACCAACATTGGGTCCGCCAACTATCGCGCTCTTTACCCCCTCGCGCATAACCCTGCCGACCTCAACCCCAGCCAAATAACGGTCAATCTGCTTTACAATAGTAGTTAACTTACCACTTAAGCCCTTCGCTGAAGGACGAGCCACGTCATCAGGAAAATCAATACTTGCTTCGAGCTGAGCAACAATATCAAGAATGGCAGCATACAGGGCGTCAATTCGCCTGGATAGATCACCCCTGAGCCGCTGAGCAGACTCTTCCGCAAACATCCGGGACCTAGACCGAATCAGATCCAAAACCGCCTCTGCCTGTACAAGATCGAGCTTCTTGTTTAGAAAGGCTCTCTTTGTAAACTCACCCCGACCGGCCAGCCTTGCCCCAAACCTAACTATCTCGTCCAAAATCGCCCCCAACACAACGGGTCCGCCGTGACAGCTTATTTCGACAACATCCTCGCCCGTGTAGCTTTTTGGTGATTTAAAGTAGACATAGAGGACATTATCAAGCAAAAATGTTCCACGTGGAACATTTTTGCCCCGAATTGTTCCACCCTCCTTCGCAAATTGTTTCACGTGAAACAATTTTGCCTTGCCTGCCGGCAGGCAGGCTTCGGCGGGCAGGCGTGAAACATTTATCCATCCGTGATTGACCCTGTGTGATTGTATTTTCTTGTTAAAGGGGAAGAGCTTTCTGCAAATAATCAATGATAAAGGACCACTAATACGAATGACCCCTATTCCACCGGTTCCTAGGGGGGTAGCAATAGCAGCAATTGTATCAGGGCCCATACCGCTACTTCTTTGGGCTGATAACCAAGCGCCTTTCCTTGCCTTCGCCTTCACTGTGGGTGGTTACATTGGGATTGTCGCGCAGAGCCATGTGAACAATCCTTCTTTCTGCGGGAGACATTGGAGGAAGAAACTTCTCTTCTCCAGTCGATTCTACATCCTTCGCGGCACTATTTGCTATACGCTCAATTGCCTGAGCCTGTTTTTCCTTATAGCCGCCGGCATCCACATAAACCCTTACCCTGCAAGCATGCCTGCGACTTAGCGCTGTGGAAATCACTATCTGAAGAGAGGTCAGCGTAGCCCCATCTTTGCCAATTATCTGCCCAAGATCCTCTCCTTTTACCTCCACCAAAACCTCTCCCTGCTCCCCTATTTTTGCCTCAGCCACAGCAAGCAAATGCATCTTGTTAAGCATTTCCTGCATCATGTCTCGAGCCTCTTCATCCAAAGGAACCTTTTTCCATGCTTCTATCTCGGTTTCCTTGCCGCCAATAATACCCAGCATTGCCGATTTCCCCTCATCAAGAACCCTGTGGCCCATCTCATCCTTTGATATCCCCAATACTTTTGCGGCCCCATCAATAGCCTCGTCCAACGACCCACCCTTGAATGTAATTTTGTCCATGATTGCTCCCTCCTTATTATTTACAAAAATATCCCGCCCTACTTCCCAAAATTGTTTCACAATGTTCCACGTGGAACATTTTTGCTATTTTTCTGACTTTGCGGCAAGCTTCTTCTGAATATATACCTGCTGGATCGCAGCCATCGAGTTAGACACAAGCCAATAAATCTGGACCCCGGTTGGAAACTTTAAACAAATAAATGTTAGGAATGCCGGCATCATATAGGTCATCATCTGCATCTGTGAGTTTGCTGCGGTAGTCGGCATAGACTTTTGCATAAAATAAGTGGTAATCCCGATCAAAATTGGTAATAAATAGAGCGGATCGGGAGTTGCCAAACTTCTTGATCCACTCCATGCCTTGATTATTTTTTTCGTGTCATCGGTACTGACTCCGCTCATAACAACGCCAAGCTTTTCCTTGATACCTTGGACACTGGATTCATTATTGATATCGGATGACGTGAGAATGTCTTTGAGGGTCTTTTCTTCTTCAACCTTGTTGCCATTTTTTTCAACCGCATACTTGACCATTAACCCAAAATTCCAGGCAAATTGGTCAACACCATCCTTGTCACTGGCTTTTTTGTCAATATTCAACATCTTTGCTTTTTGCATACGCCCAACCAAAGAATCTGACTGAAAAGCAGTGGCAGATACACGGCCGGAAATCCAAAGAAAAGAAGAATTGTTCATCGGATTGGATAGAATCTCAAGAAATGGAGTGCTCTGCAATACCATGAACAATCCAATAAAAAACGGTATTTTAAGAAGCGTAGGGAGACAGCCGCCAAGAGGATTAACTTTTTCACTCTTATACATCTGCATAATTTCTTTTTGCATCTTCTTCGGCTCTTCCTTATGCTTCTTCTGCAGCTCCTGCATCTTTGGCTGAATTCTTTGCAGGGCAGCCATCTGAACAATTGACTGACGGGTGAGGGGATAGAGAATAATATTAATTGCGATGGTTAAGAGGATAATCGCATAACCATACCCGCCAAACCCAGAAAACAATCGCAAGCCCTGCAACAAAATATCAGTGAAAATATGCATTAATTCCTCCTTGTACTACTTGGGACTGGGTCAAATCCACCAGAATGAAAAGGGTGGCACTTAAAAATTCGCTTTATTATAAGAAGAATTGCACTCGAGCCATGCTGATCGATCGCCTCAATGGCATACTGAGAACAACTCGGGTAAAACCTACAAGATTTTGGAAGAGTAGGGGATACAAGTTTTCGGTATAATACCAGTAAAAACCTTACAATATTTATCAACTTTATTCGCTCCGCTCTACAGTTTTTACCGCAGAGACCAAGGTGGTCTCTATAGAATGCCCTAAATCATTAAAATTTGCCGTTGAAACGCTAAATTTTGGATATATCACACTTTGCTGTGATCGTAATATATTACAATTCCTTTTTAGAGCTAATCTATAGGCTTGTCTGACCCGCCTTTTTATTCTATTTCGAACAACAGAAATTCCAACTTTTCCAGAAACAACAACAGCCAGCCCCTCATTTTTTCCAGGTATTACATAAAGACTAAAATGTCTATTCTGAAATCTTTTCCCATGTCGACGAACAACCGAAATCTCTTTGCCGGTTAAGGAATCTCTCAAACAGAAAGCCTCTTGCGGCCCTTGCTTCTCCGGCTTGCCAAAACCTTCCGTCCGCCCCGGGTTTTTTTTCTTCTCAAATAACCGTGTGTTCTTTTTCTACTTTTTTTATGCGGTTGAAATGTACGTTTAACCATAGTTTGTATTTTATCAGATTTTTACCTCATCTGTCAATTGAAACTTATTGAATATAAAACATATATATGATAATATTTAGTCCCATGCAATTTGAAATATTAGCCTGCCTGCAGGCCGAAGACGCAGGAAAAAAGGCGAGCGCCCCTAGACAGTGCAACCGTTCTCCGCGCTGTGGACAACTCTGTTGATAACTACATTGAAGCTGTGGATAACCATAGTAACTATCAACAAATTCAATAGAAAAGACGCATTTGGGGTGTGGATATGTTAGAAGAATTAAATATAGACTCGGTCTGGAATATCTTACTTCCTTCCGTAGAAAAAAGTTTAAATAAACCAATATACGAAACATTGCTCACTTCAGCCCGTCCGATGTCCTACAAAGATGGCTTGCTGCGCGTTGCCGTTCCAAACGACGTGATAAGGGAGTGGTTGTCTCGTCACTGCTTGACCATACTGGAGGAAGAAATAAAAGCAATTGACAGTAAAATAAATAAAATATCTTTTTTTATTGGGCCAAAAGATATTTTCACCACACCATCACTCGATGAGGGGTACTCAGAGATTCAGGAAGAAAAGTTTAAGCAGGTTGTGTCTCGCAATATCCAGGTTACTTACTTAAATCCGCGCTACACTTTTGATAGTTTTGTAATTGGCGCAGGAAACCGCTTTGCCCATGCAGCTGCAAAAGCAGTAGCAGAATCTCCGGCAACTGCCTATAATCCTTTCTTTATATATGGAGGGGTAGGCTTGGGTAAAACACACTTAATGCAGGCGATCGGACATGAAGTACTCCAGCGGCTTCCCAATAAAAAGGTTCTCTATATAACATGTGAAATGTTTACAAACGAACTGATCAATGCAATCCGCAACGACGGAACTTCTCAGTTTAGAAATAAATATAGAAATATTGATATATTAATGGTAGACGACATTCAGTTTCTCGCGAAAAAAGAGGCAACCCAGGAAGAATTTTTCCATACCTTTAATGCCCTGCATACATCAAATAAACAAATTATTATAAGTTCTGACCGACCCCCCAAAGAAATTCCAACACTTGAAGACCGACTGCGCTCGCGTTTTGAATGGGGGCTTACCGCCGATATCCAACAACCTGATTTTGAAACCAGGATCGCAATCTTAAGGAAAAAGGCAGAATTTGTTGAACTTACTGTTCCAACAGATATTTTGACCTACATTGCATCACAGGTTGCATCAAATATTAGAGAATTAGAGGGAGCCCTTATTAGGGTTGTTGCCTTTGCTTCTTTGTCCGGCAGTGAAATTTCATTTGAACTGGTAGAAAAAGTTTTAAAAGATATTTCAAAAACAACAAAGGGAAAATCGGCAATTTCGATCGACTTTATCAAAAAAGCTACTGCCGAATATTATTCTGTAAAAATCGATGAGATGTCCGCCAAAATCAGAACAAAACATATTGCTCTGGCAAGACAGGTTGCAATGTATCTCGCCCGGGAAATGACAAAATCTTCCCTGCCTAAAATAGGGGAGGAGTTTGGCGGTCGCGACCACACAACAGTAATGCATGCTTGCGATAAAATTTCAAAAGCAAAAAAGACCGATCCGGAAGTCGCTGAAGCCGTTAAAGTTATTAAAAATAAATTAAAAAACCTATGATATATTATCAACAAAAACTGTGGATGAGCCTGTGAATAGGGTATGGATAAGTCTGTGTATAACTAATAGTTATCCACTATTAACAATATGGTCTGTATAAAAAATAGTTATTTATTGTTGTCGCAAAAAGAAAAAGCTAACTTTATACACATATACACAGGTACTACTACTACTAGTTTTAAATAATATAGTATAATAATAGGGAAGCTATTAAAGAAAAAAAATATATTTAAAAATATATAGGGGGGAACTAAAAATGGAATTCACATGTTTAAGGGATGACTTACAAAAGGGTGTTCAAATTGTAGAAAGAATTGTTTCTACCCGCAGCACCCTGCCAATAATTGGAAACATATTGTTCGAAGCCAATAAAAAAGGATTGAAATTGTCTGCTAATAATTTAGAAGTCGGAATTGAGCTGCAAATTGAAGCGAATATTGCAAAAGAGGGGGCAGTTCTTGTCCCTGCCAAAACCCTTGCCAGTATTGTTTCAAAATTACCGACCGGCGAAGTCCTTTTTAAGTTAAAAGATCGCGGAATTATTAATTTGAGCTATAAAAAATCTAATTTTAATCTGCATTCTCTCCCGGCCGATGAATTTCCGCATTTACCGAAGGTTAAAGAGGATATGGCAGTTAAAATTGAAGCCCCAATTCTTTCAAAAATGATTTCCCAGACAATCTTTTCTTCCTCGACTACCGATGATAAGTATGTTTTAAACGGAGTACTTTTTACTTCCAGTAAAAAAGAAAAAAATATTTTGAGACTTGTGGCTACTGACGGCTATCGTCTGGCTTGCCGTTCACAAGAGCTTGATGAAGTCGCCGGAGAAATTTTAGCGATTGTTCCAAACCGCGCTTTATCTGAATTAAATAGAACTCTGCAGCAAAGCTCTTCCGGGAATGTTAATGTTATTTTTGGACGCGATCAAATTTCTTTTCGCTATAACGATTTTTATCTGGTATCCCGTTTAATTCAGGGAAAGTTTCCTGATTATCATCAGGTTATTCCTAAAAAATCAGAAACCAAAATAAAGGTTAAAAGTAAGCTGCTTTTGTCGTCATGCGAGCGGGCGCAGGTAATAGCAGCGTCGGCAGCAAACATAGTGCGTTTAGAAATAAAAGAAAATGAATTACGCATTATTGCTTCGGCTCCGGATGTAGGAAACATCGAAGAGGTATTGGAGGTGGAGATAAAAGGACCAGAAAAGAAAGCGGTTGCTTTTAATGTCCGCTTAATAATAGATGCCTTGCGGGCAATTGAGGCAGATGAGGTTATGATTGAGCTTGGCTCTGCATTAAGTCCCGGAATAATCCGTCCGCTTAATGTTTCCGATTATATATATATTGTAATGCCAATTCGCACCCAAGAGGCTGTTTCTCTGTGAGGGAGTTAAAAAGTCTGGTTGATGTTTTTTCTGATAATTCATTTGATGTTATCCGCGGGGCAAATATAGTATTAAAATGGCCGAAAATTGTTAATAAAACCATTGCAAAAAACAGTTCAGCATTAAAATTTGAGAGAGGGACCCTTTATGTGGAAGTTGCAAACTCGGCCTGGGGAAACGAATTAAATTTTTTAAAAGAGAATTGTTTAGAAAAATTAAATCAGCATCTAGGAAAGAAAATAATTAAAGATATTAAATTTATTGTAGCAGGGGCATGGCAGGCCACACCGCCAGACTGGGGCAGGTACAAACAAAAAGGAGAAGGATATGGTAAAAGTAAAAGATAAGGCGAATGAATATGATGCTTCTAAAATAAAGGTTTTGGGCGGGATTGAGGCGGTTAGAAAAAGACCCGCAATGTATATCGGGTCAACCGGCAAAGGCGGCCTCCATCATCTTGTTTATGAGGTTGTGGATAACTCTGTGGATGAAGCATTGGCCGGGCATTGCGACACGGTTGAAGTCATTATCCATAAAGACAATACGGTTACTGTAAGTGATAACGGAAGGGGAATACCTTTTGATATCCACAAGGACACAAAAAGACCGGCGGTTGAAGTGGTATTAACCACCCTGCATGCCGGCGGAAAATTTGGAGACTCTGTGTATAAAGTATCCGGAGGATTACACGGAGTTGGTGTTTCTTGTGTCAACGCTCTATCGGAATGGATGTATGCGGAGATAACAAGAGAAGGAAAACTTTATACCCAAAGGTATGACCGCGGAAAACCAGCTAAAGAAAAAATTGTAAAAACAAGTGACAAAACAACCGGGACAAAAATTTATTTTAAACCAGACAAACAGATATTTACCGAAACCGTTTTTGATTCACACATCATAAAACACCGTTTACAAGAATTGGCTTTTTTGAATAAAGGTTTAAGGATTAAATTTAATGACGAGAGAGAAAAAGTTACCGAGGAATTTAAATATGACGGCGGAGTTGTGGCCTACGTTGCCCATCTAAACGAAAAAAAGGACGCCCTCTATAAGCCGCCGGCCCATATTCAATCTGAGAAGGAGAATGTTTTTGTTGAGGTATCAATTCAGCATGCACGAGAATATTATGATGAGAATATTTTGTCTTTTGTTAATTGTATTCGGACAAAAGAGGGTGGAACCCATGTTGCCGGATTTAGGACCGCCCTTACACGCGCAGTTAATAATTATGCTAAAAAAAATAAGCTGATAAAAGATAATGAGAATCTGATGGGTGATGATGTCAGGGAGGGGATTGTCGCTGTAATAAATTCCAGGGTTCCGTCCCCCCAATTTGAAGGCCAGACAAAAACAAAGCTGGGCAACGGAGAAGTAAAAGGAATTGTAGATTCAATAGTAATGGAGGGAATGTCAACTTATTTGGATAAAAACCCGGCTTCTGCAAAAGCAATTGTTGAAAAAGCCAACCTGGCCTACAGGGTTAGGCAGGCTGCCAGAAAAGCGCAGGAGCTGGAGAGAAAAAAATCGGCTTTGGATACGGCCTTATTGCCAGGAAAATTAGCCGATTGTTCTGAAACCAATGCCGCAAAGTGTGAGCTGTTTTTGGTTGAGGGTGATTCTGCCGGCGGCTCAGCAAAACAGGGACGGGATAGAAAGTTTCAGGCTATTTTACCGTTAAAAGGAAAAATTTTAAATGTTGAAAAAGCTCGTCTGGATAAAATTCTGGCAAATAATGAAATTCGAACAATTATTACTGCAATCGGGCCCGGCGTAATTACCGGACTTAAGGTAGAGTCCCGAGATGGTGAGGGGGAGGAGATGGATACAGAGGAACTGTTAAAAAAATTAAATTACCATAAGGTTGTTCTGATGACAGACGCAGATGTAGACGGAGCACATATCCGTACACTGCTTTTAACCTTCTTTTACCGCTACGCACGCCAGCTGGTTGAAAATGGAAATGTATACATTGCCCAGCCGCCGCTCTATCTGGTAAAAAAAGGCAAGGCGCAGCAATACGCATATTCAGAGGCCGAACTCGAAAAGGTCTTAAAAAAGCTGGGCCGGGACGGAAGTCACATTCAGCGATACAAAGGGCTCGGAGAAATGAACCCTGAACAGCTTTGGGATACAACCATGAATCCACTAACCCGTACCCTTTTACAAGTAACACTTGATGATGCGGAAGGTGCCGATGAAATATTTAATATATTAATGGGATCAGACGTAGAGCCCCGCAGAAACTTTATAGAGCAAAATGCTAACCTAGTCAGACGGCTGGATGTTTAGGAAAAGCTCTTCCCGCGGAATAATAAAGTATCTATTTATTATACTGGCTTTCGCTGCAGCCTGCTTTTCTCTGATGTGGCCTTTCCCCCGCAGGCCGCACCTTATACTTATATTTATTTTATTTTTTTTATACTCTTTTTATTTTTTAAGGCAGAGGCTGAAATTTAAAACAAAGAATAGAATGCCGCGATTCGAAGCAGCAGCCGCTTTAGAGATTGAAAATACCATAAAAAAACTAGAAGAGCTAAATCAAAAATTGGAAATTAAGATGGGACTAAGGAAAAAGGAGCTTGAGGGTAAATGCCTAGAGCTTGAAGATGTAAATAGAGGGATTTTGTCGGTCACCAAACACAAGGCCGCTTTCTTGGCCAGCATGTCGCATGAAATTCAAACTCCCATTAATAGCATTCTGGCTTCAATTGACTCGATCCTTGGCGGACTGCGCGGAGAAATTTCTGAGAAGACCAGGGCGGTTCTTTTGGTAATGCGTCAAAACGGAATAAATCTTCTTACTCTAATTAACGATATTTTGGATTTTGCAAAAATCGAAGCTGGTAAGATGAAACTGAACAGTGCCCAATTTTCTGTTTACGACCTGGCAGCTGTTGCAGTGGACAAGACCTCCAGGGAAGCGCAGGCGAAGGGAATCAAAATTAATACAGAGCTGGAAAAAAACCTGCCAATGGGGTGGGGGGATGCAAAAAAAGTTGAGAGGGCAATGTCTAACCTAATCAGCAATGCCATTAAATTTACAAAAGAAGGACAAATAACGATAAGGGCAAAAAACATGGCAGATCACCTGCTCTTTGAGATACAGGATACAGGAATTGGAATTCCGGAAGATCAATTAACAGGAATATTTGAAGAGTTTGCTCAGCTGGAAAAAACATTAATAAAAGAATATCAGGGAACAGGTATTGGGCTGGCGCTAAGCAGGAGGCTTATTGAAATGCAGGGGGGGCAGATTTTTGTAGAAAGCGAGCTTGGCAAAGGCTCTATTTTTAGGTTTAGCCTGCCCTTGAAGGATCGACCCTAGAAAAGAGATAGAATTTATGTTAAAATTCAGTTTCATCTGGAAAAATAAATGGCACGAAAGAAAGAAGAAAAATCCCCGAAAATAAAGACTAATCTGGAGGCTAAAATTGTTCCTGCGTCGATTGAGCAGGAGATGAAGTCATCCTATATCGACTACGCAATGTCGGTTATTGTTGGCCGTGCTCTTCCGGATATCCGCGACGGGCTAAAACCGGTTCACAGAAGAATACTCTACGCCATGACAGAATTGGGGCTTCAGCCCGGCAAGCCGTATAAAAAATCTGCCCGTGTTGTTGGTGAAGTATTAGGTAAATATCATCCGCATGGAGATTCTGCTGTTTACGATTCCATGGTTCGTATGGCCCAGAATTTTTCTCTGCGTTATATGCTTATTGATGGTCAGGGAAACTTTGGAAGTGTTGACGGGGATTCTGCCGCAGCAATGCGTTATACCGAAACCAGGCTGGGGAAAATCTCAACTGAAATGCTGGAGGATATTGAAAAGGATACTGTCGATTTTGGTCCAAATTTTGACGAATCATTGCAAGAGCCGCTGGTTCTTCCTTCAAAAATTCCCAATCTGCTAATAAATGGCTCTTCCGGTATTGCGGTTGGAATGGCAACCAACATCCCATCGCATAATCTGTCAGAAGTTGTCGACGCTGCAATTCAGGTGATAGAAGACCCCGAAATAGAAATTTCAGAATTAATGAAAACAATTAAGGGGCCCGATTTTCCGACCGGAGCAATAATCTGCGGCCGGGCCGGAATCAAAGATGCTTATACTACCGGCCGGGGTTTGCTTAAGGTCCGGGGCAGGGTGGAGTATGAGGAGTACCGCGGAAAAGATGTAATTATAGTTAAAGAAATACCATACATGGCAAATAAGGCTGAGCTGATATCTGAAATTGCATCGCTGGTTAAAGAAAAGAAGGTTGTGGGCATATCGGATTTGAGAGACGAGTCTGACCGCAAGGGAATGCGCATCTATATTGAAGTAAAAAAAGATGTTAACACTCAGGTTGTGCTGAACCAGCTTTATAAACGCACCAGGCTGCAGACCACCTACGGAGTAAATCTAGTTGCCCTGGTAGACGGCCAGCCGAGAGTTTTGAATTTAAAGCTGCTTTTGACCGAATATCTTAAACACAGAGAAATTGTCGTTACCCGCCGCACTAAGTTTGAACTGAAAAAAGCAGAAGATCAGGCCCATATCCTGGAAGGGCTGCTAATTGCTGTCGCCAACATTGATAAAATCATAAAATTGATCCGCGGATCAAAAAATCCGGACGAAGCCCGCTCCTGTTTGATGAAACAGTTTAAACTTTCAAGAGTGCAGGCCCAGGCCATTCTTGATATGCGTCTGCAAAAGCTGACCCAGCTGGAGCGCTACAAGATAGAAGACGACTACAAAGCGCTTATAAAGAAGATAAAGGAGCTGAAAAAGATTCTGGGAGACCGCGAAGAGGTTTTAAATATAATAAAAGCGGAGCTTCTCGCTGCTAAAAATAAATATGGAGATAAACGCCGCACCTCAATTGCCGGAGAGATTGAAGATGTTGCGATTGAAGCACTAATTCCGGAAGAGGAAGTTGCCGTGCTGATTACCCTGGATGGATATATCAAGAGAATGCCGGTCAATACATTTAAGGCACAACTTAGGGGGGGCAGGGGCGTGACAGGCATGACGACCAGAGAAGAAGACGCGATTGACACCCTTTTTGTTGCCTCAACCCACGACTTTGTGCTTTTCTTTACAAATAAGGGGAGGGTTTATAAGTTAAAAGTTTATGACCTGCCAAAATCTTCCCGCGCCGGCAAGGGGCAGTCTATTGCCAATGTTTTACAGGTAAGCCAGGGCGAATCTATTACTGCCAATGTCCTGGTGCGATCTTTTGAAAAGAAGAGCTTTTTAATTATGGCGACCAAGGAAGGGCTGATTAAAAAAGTTATGATCGGGGATTTTGCGAATATCCGCCGCAGCGGCATTATTGCCATTAAATTAAAAGGCAACGACGAACTGCGCTGGGTGGACGAGACTAACGGCGAGCAGGAGATACTTTTAGGGGCCCAAAGCGGGCTTATGATTCGTTTTGGCGAGAAGAACGTTAGGCCGATGGGCAGGGCCGCATCAGGGGTTCGTGGGATACGATTAAAGAAAACTGACAAAGTTGTTGCAATGGAAATTGTTACTCCCAAAGGAGATCTGTTGGTTGTTTCTGATTCCGGTTACGGAAAGAGAATGAAGATTAAAGAGTTTGGTCTCCAGAATCGCGGCGGAAAAGGACATATTGCAATAAAGCTGCGGGCAAATGATAAGGTAGCCGGCATGAAAATAATAAATTCAGAGGACGAGATTCTTTTTGTAACAAAAAATGGTACAATGAGTCGTCAAAAGGCTTCAGGAATTTCTACCCAGGGGCGCTATGCCAAGGGGGTGCGCATCCAAAAGCTGGATTCAGCAGATATTGTTATTGGATTGGCAAGGGTTGTTACAAAGGAACAGGAAGAAAAGGTCCTTGAAGAGGCCGCTAAGAAAGAATAATAGGGGGTGTTGATATGGAAGAGAATATTGTTGGAACGACAGAGAGGATCCTGCGTGTAATTTTGGGTTTGCTGTTTGTCTATGTGGCATTGTACGCTTCTATCGGGCCGGCATTAGTATGGACGCTGACTATCCTGGGGCTGGCTTTTATTGTTACGGCTATTTCCGGGTTTTGCCCGATTTACAAATTAATCGGCAAAGGGAAGTGCGGTTGCGGCTGCAAAAAGTCCTGTTAGTGCCGGTTAAGTATTAAATTTATTCATTGCGGCTTCCAGATTAGATTTTATGATTAACTCAACTGCTTCGGCAGCTTTTGTTGCCGAAGCAGCCAGATCCTCACTCTGGCTAAACGGAATTTTCAAAAGCACATAATCTGCTGTTTCGATTTTTTCTTCTTTCCCAATGCCGATGCGAACTCGCGCAAACTCAGAGCTTTTTGCGTATTTTAGAATAGACTCTGCTCCATGGTGTCCGCCGGCACCCCCCTTGTTTCTGATTCTAATTTGTCCCACCTCCAAATCAACATCATCATAAATCAAAATTAGTTTAGAGGGATTTATTTTATACCAGGAAAAAAGTTCGGCCAGCGCTTCGCCTGAATTATTCATAAAGGTTTGTGGTTGTGCCAGAATAATCTTGTGATCGTCTATCTTAGTCTCGGCTACGTTAGACCTGCACCTGCTTTTAAATTTTTTTATATTTAAGCGCAACGCCAGTTCATCAATAACTTTAAAGCCAAGGTTGTGGCGGGTATTTTCGTACTTAGTCCCGGGGTTTCCCAGTCCGATTATTAGATGCATGTTGTTCTCAATTTATTTTCTGTACAATCTGTACTCTACTCCAAAACGAAAGTCTGATTGCGGCCTTGAATCACTTTCTTTATACCAGATTATACTCGTATATTCAATATAGATTTTTAGTTTATTAAGAAGGGATTCTTTATCATCTTTAAACGGAGCAACATCCAGCCCTGCTCCCAATTGTAGATTGTTCCACCATGGCTGGGTCAGGCCGGAGGCAAACAATTCTGCTTTTAAATAGGGCATTAAATTATCTTCCATGTGCCAGCCGGTTTTTTGCAGGTAGCGCAATAGATAATTATGTCTCCAGTCCTGGTGCAGGTTGGTTGAGCGGATAGAAATATTTGCCCAAATATCTGTCCAGGGTATATTTTTGTCAATTTTATCTTGGTTCCATTCATGATAAAGATCGAGCCCAACTCTTTTGTCGGTTGTAGGGACTCCGTTTGCAATTGCGGTCGAGTCATCTACTAAGTTTGTAAGGGTTAGAATTTCGGCAAAGACCTTTATGTCCTTTATCCATTCGTCAGCCCAGTTGGTTCCTTCGTAATTTACAAAAGGCAGAATTCTAACTCCGTATCCCGTTGCCAGCTGGTTGTTCCAATAATTTGGATCTTTACTGGTTACAAGCAATGATACATAGTATGGTCCGATCGGCGGAATATCTTCTAGATCGTCGGTCAGGAATATTCCTGCGCGGATCTCGCTGCGGCCGAGTACCGCATTAAAATTTTTAATCTCGGTATTAGTTGTAAAATAACCGCCCCGGTTCCAGGTATCAATAAATGGAGCAATTGCAGCTCCCGATGGTACCGCAAGCATAAATATTAACAATAAACAAATTATATATTTAAACATAATAATCCCTCGCTATGAACCGAATGGTTCATGGCCTTCTATATATATATCGTCAATTTTGAGCAGAAATTTCACTGTATTTTCAATTACCCCTGCAATCCCAGACGGTTGGGCCGGTGTATCGTAACAGCCTTCCAATAAAGCCTAGTTGCAGCCTGGGATAATGCCATCTCATAATCTCCCAAAAACTCCCAATGATCAACTGGTCCGCCGCCCCACCTCCCGCGGACCCAGGCATAGGTATCATCATGAATTTTTTTAATTATTCTTTCCCCCGTAGCTGGATGCAGTATTTTTATTATCGCCTGGGATGCTTCCATTCTCTCAAAAGCGGAAGAATAGGTATGTAAATATATTGTCAGATCTTTAGGTGAAATTCCGTAGTCATTTATTAATTTTTCAAAACGTTCTTTTATTTGTTTAACAATAAATGTTTCGATTGTTGAAGTTACTTGTGGTAGTGTCAGAACGCTGCCGATCTCCCGACCCTTGGGTGATCCCCCGGCAACTTCCCGTCCCCCCCAGCTTTCTTCTGCTTTTAGCGTGGGCAGGTCCTGCCTTTCTCTTTCCTCATTTTCCAGTTCTCGAAAAATTTCCCATAACCCGGAAAGGTCGTATTCGGCCATACGGGAATTTAGGCCGATTGGGTTATATGTGTATCGGTCCTTTCCCTCTTTTTTTCTGCGGATTGTAACTGCACAATCTTTTATCTGGTAAACAACCGGTTGAGGTAGATCCGGATCATCCACCAAAGAGACAAGATCACCGATGGTTTTAATTAAAGAATCTCTTATTGCCCTTTCCGTTTCGGATTTTAATTTATCAAATTCAGATTGATACAGCTCAGAAAAAGAGGCGAGGGAGGTTAGCATGCGGGGGATCTGCGAAATGATCTCATTAAATAGTTCCTGCGTTTGCTCAGGGGTTAGCAAATAGAAAGGTTTTCCGAACGAATTTTTCCCAAAGCGCATTGCGTCAATTGTAAGGGCAATTTTTAATGCCCGATCGCTGACCCGATCAATAAAATCACCATACCGGGATGCCTCGGTCAAGAGGGCTTTGTCCTGCTCAGTCAAGCGAAAGCCGAGCTTCGCGCTTAAGGCAATAAATGTTGCGCAGACATTGTCAACATCAATCACCTGGTCAGAAATTACGGCATAGTCGCCGCTGAACCATTCCGGATTTGCCAGTAGAGCCTCAACCGCAACTTCGGTGGCGCTCTTTCCCGGATTCGATCCATCATGATGATCCAGGTTGTGCCGCAAAAGCGTGTGGATAGTATTAGCTTGAATTCCTTCTTTCCCTAAAGATTGTTCAAATCTCCCCAGGGCAAAGTCAACGGTAATAACGCGGGTTTTTTGGGCGGTCAGTTTTTTTATAACGCTAACAACCTGACCTGCCGGGATTAATGGGCTGGTAAGTTTAACCCCTTTTATTTTTATTGCGGGGCCTAAATCGATACTGATTTTTCTTCCAATTTTCGGGACCATATTTACCCCCTCATTCCAAATTAGATTTTCGAGAGCCGCTCATCAATAATCTGTTCCAGGTCAAAACGGAATCCTGGGAAAGTATCGATTAAGAGCTGTACATCTTCTCTGGTTAAAACAAGAGCCTTTAGCTTTTTGGAAGTTACAGTTACGTTTGCAGTGGTGGGGACATTTCTTAGTATGGATATTTCACCCAGTACTTCTCTGGGGCCGCGGGGAGCAAAGATCCGCCCGTCCCTAGTTGTGGCAACGGCTTCCCCTTCTAAGATAAAAAATAATTTTTTGCCTTCCTCACCCTGTTTGATTAAAATAGTTCCCTTTTCATGTATCTCTTCGGTGCTTTTTGCCGCCAGGGCCAAAAGGACCTTTCTGCTTAACTTCTGCAAAAGAGCAATTTTTAGTAACGCGTCTCTATTTTGTGGAACCCGCTTTAGTTCTTCAGCAAAACTTGGCACCTCAGCCAGAATCTTATCAAATGCTTCTTTGTTGATGCGCAACAATCTTCCGCTTGACTTAGCTGTGATTGAGGCTGTCCGGTTTGATTCTGTTAAGAGGGCGATTTCTCCAAAATAGTCTCCCTTCCCAAGCTCTGCGAGTTCCCTTCTGCCGGCGTGTACGCTAACCCGGCCGCTGACGATTATATAAAAGTGGTCTCCGGGATCATTTTTTCTAATTATTTTTTCGCTATTACGAAAGGCAATTAAATCTGCCGATCTTAAAAGTCCCAGAGTGCTCTTTATCGGAAGTGTTCCGAGTAAGGGGTTGATTGATAATGCTTCGAGCATAGCCATGGCAACCTCAGAGCTTATTGATGGGACAAGTTCAATCGTTTCTCCTGCCCGGGCCAGCTTGATCGGAACATCCTTTGGGACACTTCCTGTATGGACAATAACAATTTTGTCTTTTTCTACCGGTGTGTTTTTGTAGAGCTCATCAGCCGGGGTGTGAATAGGAGCCATTCCCGCCTCATGGATTAAAAGGTCAACCCCCTGGCCAAAAGAAAGCAGTTCCTGCAGGCGAGCTCCATCAAATATTTCTCTTAATTTTTCAGGAACAAAAAATGTATCTGCAGAATATGCAATTCGTCTTATCTTTGAAGCCTGGTCTTTATACTCAGCAACAAACCTGATTGTCGGAATAGGGTGGAAGGCGCGGGAAATTTCTAGCGTTACCCCATCTATTTTAATATTACTTCCTGGTTCGGCCGCGATAAATTCTAAATATTTTTCTACATCTGATCCGGCCTGGGCCTTTGCTTTTTTTAAGAAAGTCTCATAAATTACGCGGGAGGTAATTAGTTTAGTTTTTTGTCCATTAAGTACTCTGCCTAATACCCCGGAATCATGATCTCCATGACAGTGGGTTAAGAAAATATAGGGGACATCGTTGGATTCAATTCCAAAACGCTTGAGCTCTGATTTTGGGTCAGCCAGGGGGTCGACAAAGATCCCTTTTCCATTTGCCCAAAGAATAAAACTGGTAGTGCGGTTTAGTGGATCAAAGCCGGAGCTGGTTCCGATAAAGGTCACACCAAATTTTGCCGGGTCTAGCGGAATCTTTGGGAAGGGGGTATCTTTTTCTGATGGAGGGGTAAACTTTGTTGTGTCAACAGTTCCTACTAATTTGATTCTTTTGTGTCGGTCGAGCTTTCGTGTATATTCGTATACGGCCCATCTTCCTTTGTCCTTGTGAGCCAGTTTTACCCTGCCGATATCTGTGCTTTCTCCTGGATTGACTGTAATAAATTCGGCAAAATCGTCGACAGTAAGTGCTCGTCCTGAGGGATGTTTCCCTCCAAAAAATTCAATCCCTTCTTTTCCCTCGGGAGCATCTTCCGGCCAAAAGAGGGTTTGTTCTAGAATGGCTTTTGCCCGCTCAATTTGCTCTGCGGTTCCGACATATTTTACCCGTTTTCCACCCTGCAAATAATAGTTGGCATAGACAGGAAACTCAACTTCATTCATCAGGTGCCCATTATTAACAAACTCATCAGTTAGAACTATAATATTTGGTGCTTGCCCAAAATCGAATTTTTTTACAATTTCTGGAGGGCAGCCAAAGAGAACATCTCCCTCAGATTTTGTATTAACCAGTGTTGCATCAGGGCGAAGTTGCCTAAGATGCATGGTTGAGGTCCAAAGGGGGCCTTGATTTTGTAATTGCCTTCTTTGAAGCGAGGTGCTATGTAATATTTTCATATCTATATATATATCGTCAAAACCGGACAAAAATTTCAGTTAAAAAAGAATTTGACTCTTTGAACCGTCTGATTCTACCAAAACATCTCGTACCACAAAGGCTGTTACTAAACCTTCTTGTTGCATAATTATACGGTCAGCCTTTTGTAGGGCATCCTCTTCGAAATATTCAGGGAAACGAATTCCCTGCATAAAAGTTATCGGCCGCCCCTCTTTTATCCATTTTCTAATTCGGCTCGTCACATGGTCGCCCGGAGAATAAGTTCGATTAGTTGCAAAGAGAGATAGGTTGTAATGTTCTAGAATAAATTCATCTCCTTGTGCTCGCTCTCCAAGTTTACAACCAAAGGCCAGGTCACTATAAAAGCCAAGAGGAAGATCGCTATAATCTCTTTTTAATATTTCAAGAAAAGGGGTTAACCCGGTTATCTTTTCATTCAAATTACTAAGACACAAAAGAAGGTTAATTCTGCCGTTCCAGATCCCCAAGGTTTTTCTGCTGGCAAGATGCAGCCTCCCCTCATTGCTCGAAAGCTCAAGAGGAATTTTGGGATCAATTGATGTTTGTTCCAACTGATATAAATAGACCTTTTTATCTAGCTCTGTTCCCTCAGTTAAAATCGGTGCCTCTTGCTGTTGATGAACCTCTCGGGCAACGGTCCCCAGCCTCTCCATCTCTTGTAATGACATTATGAAGGGTATTGGAGGAGAGATGTCTGCTCTTTCCATGGTATCTATGATATGTATTGGAAATTTGCCTGATATCGTATCTTCTTTTAATTTGAGCCCGGCTCCAGTAATTTCAAAGTATAGATGTCGGTTTTGTCTGAATCCGCTCCTAATACTATTTTCTTCTGGATTTAAGTGTATTAGATAATCTACAAGGTCTAAAGTTTTGCCGTCTAAAGACAAAGCAAAGGTGTTGCCTCTTTTTGAAAGTGTTTGAAATCCCAGGCCTTTGATAAAGTCTACTAATATATTTTTGGGAGAATCTGGGTCTGGAGCAAAGGTGTAGAAGGTGGTGTTTTCAAAACCAATTGTATTAACATCTTCATAATATTCTGGTGTCTCAATATAAAAATGGGTCGCCCTAAGGTCAGGGAGAGCCTCTTCAGGGATCCATCCCGCTTCTTTATCTTTTATTTTATCAAGTATTTCTTGCGCAGTCTTTTCAAGATTATCCCGATCGATCTCTATTTGAATAGCCCTGGTTTGCACGAGAACGGTCTCACACGAAATGCCAAACCCTACTTCGTCGCCCGGATAGCTCGCAGCAATTTCCTTAAGCTTTGCTGTAATAAAACTTAGTTCAAACATTCTTTCATTGAAATCAAATGAAAACGATTTCCTTCGGATTTTTTTAGGGTTGTTTTCAAGGGTCCCCACCATAAACTGTCCAATCACTGCGGTATTGTTTTGGGGATTCAAAATAGAGAGGATCGCCTTGTAGAATGCGTCAAGACTTGTCCTCATTCTTGCTGGATCAAACAGTGTGAACAAGGTCTCTGTCTCTCCCGACTCTTCTTGAAACTTTGATCCCCGCGCCATTAAGACCGCTTTTTCTGTAACATCCATAGTTAGTGCATTAAAGGCATCAAAGATGTGCACCCTCCCAACAACCGGATCAATATTTGTGGGAACGACAAATCCGTCTACCGGAATAACATCGGGCGAGTCAAAATCAATATTATGGAGTCTGACCAGCCCAGCTGTTTTATCTCCATGGATTTGTCTGTCCACCTCGCTAGGTGACATTTTACTGATTATTTTAATCGGCGTATTTGGTCGCAGGACATCTGTTGTGATTCTTCTTGCTGCCGGAATGATTGTCATGTTTTTATATCGTGAGCAGTTTTGAAAAATTTCAAGCGATTTTGGTTACGGCGAAGTGAAACGAAGGTTGTCGATTAAAAAATGGACCGAGCCGGTCTTGTTGGTTGCCAGAGCGATTAGCTGCATCTGAAGCAGACCGCCGGAGTCTCCGATTTTTTGGGGATTCCAGATATTGTCTCCTGATTTTGGGTTTGAGTCCACAAAATCGGAAAAAGGAATTTTTACCTGTTTCCATCCTATCCAGTCTATTTTTAATTCATAGGAAAAACGGTCGTCAAAAATAGGCAGGTAGCCCTTTTTTGGATTCTGTTCAATCTGCCAGTTATTGTTATCATCCTCGTATAACTCAATCTTTAGCATTCCGCTGTCTGCCCCATAGCCATAAACATCCATCTCCAGAAAACTATAAAAAGAGAAATCCTGCTCTGCTTTTGCAAGATAGGTTCCAAGTCCCCCGACATACCAATCACTTGCCTTCCCCTCAACAGATAGGGCCAGAGCCCCCTTTGCGGGATTGTTTTGATGCATAAGAATTATTGTGTCAAACTGCCACCATTCCGGATCGGAGGTTATACTTCCATCTTCAAAATTATCAACAATGACCGAAACAGAAGAGGATTTTTGGGGAATTGGTTTTTTTGGCGGAGCGCTAAAGGCAAAAGCAGAAGTAGAAAAGCATACTAGCATTAATATTGTTATCAGCCGGTATTTCATATAGATAATTATAGCATAAGGTTACGGGATGTTACGAGGTGTTACGGGAGGTTACGGGAAGTTACAAATAAAGTGAAATTATTTCAAATAACTCTCGATATAATAATAGACCATGAACCGTATGGTTCATGGTAGAGGGAAAAGACAAATATGCAATTTAAATTAATATCATTTGGTTTTGATGTGGATAAATTAGCTGAATTACCATCTCGAGATGACTTTATGCGGGCATTGGATGAAGTTGCGCGCATAGCAAGATTAAGAGGGCGGCCTATTGCAACTTCCTTAATTCCTCACCGAATCGAACATGGAAGAGTTGAAGAGGTTTTGGGAGAAGTTGCCCCAGATCCCAACTCCTTGGGAATAGTGTTTAAGAGAGTAGAAGGCGGCAGCTTTAAATATCAAGGAGAAGTAGCAGAACTTGAGTCTTTTGAACTGGCCGAAACTCCGTTTACAATTGGACAGATGAAGGGGTTGCTTGAATCAAAAAGGGATGAGGTTAGAGGGATATTTCAGGATCGAGAATGGAATATTGACAAAGTAATTAAGGAGTCCGAGAAGAAGATAGCTGGTGATGTTCCTGCTGAGGAGAGAGATAATTGTCCATTGGTATATGTGAATCAAGTTGAAGCCAAAGCATTGGCGAGATTGTTGGGATACAAACTTCCGAATGAAAAGCAGTGGGAGAGAGCAGCATCAGGTACAGATGGATTAAAAAGGCCCTGGGGAGATGATTTTTCAGAAGATAAGGCAGTATATAGTGACACAGGAACACGACCGGCAAAGTCTAAGCCAGGTGGGGTAAACGCAGCAGAAGGAATACATGATCTAATAGGGCTAGTTTGGGAGTGGACTCAGGAAAGAGTTCTTCGCGGCGGGTCATGGTACGGCAGCAATCCAGGCGGCCTGCAGGCTGATTTTCGCGGCGACAACTATCAGCCAGAGCGTCGGAGCAGGGATGTTGGCCTCCGCTTCGCCAGGACTATAAAATAATTACACTTTTTACTTTTACACTTTTACACTTGGGATTGTGGGGAGGAGTGGGCGAATTAAAAACCGTGTTGTGATATAATATAACCAATTAAAACAAAGGAGGTTCCCTTATGTTCAAGAAAATAATTGTTAGTTGTGTTCTGGTTTTGTTCCTTGCTTCTACTGTCATGGCGGCCTCTTCGAGCCTCGGATACCTTGATATGCAGAAAGTTTTTAAGCAGTATAAAGAGGCGACTAAGGCCCAAAAGGAATTAGAGAAAAAACAGAAAGGGTTTAAGGAAGAATTTGAAAAAAGCCAAAAGAAACTACTTGAGGCAGAGAAGAAGGGGAAAAAGCAGAGCGAACTTACCAGAATGAAAGCGGATATGGAGAAAAAACTCGAAAGCAAACAAAAAGAGCTGATGCAGTATAATCAGGGGTTGTCGCAAAAACTCCAAAAAAATATTTTAGCTGCTTCTTCTAAGATTGCAAAAAAATTAGCGCTTGACCTTATAATAGATAAACAGGCGGTTATTGTTGGCGGGATGGATGTTACGGATATGGTGCTTACCGAACTCAACAAGTGAAACTGAAGGAAATTGCAAAATTAGTTTCCGGTTCTCCGTCAGGAGACTCTTCTGTTGAAATAGGTGGAGTTGCATCTCTTGAAGACGCAAAAGAGGGAGAGCTCTCATTTGTATTAGAAGAGAAATTTACCTCTAAAGCAGAAACAAGCAAGGCCTCTGCCTTTATTGCCGGGAAAAAATCAAAGCTCAAGCACCCCACAATTATAGTGGATAATCCTAGAGCGGCAATGGCGAAAATTCTTCCGCTCTTTTCAAAAAGACCTCAACTTAGGGCTGGTATTCATCCATCTGCAGTAGTTGAAAAAAGCGCAAAAATTGGGTTGAATGTTTATATCGGACCGTTTGTTTTTATTGGGGAAAATAGCGAGATTGGGGATGGTTCAATCGTTCATTCCAACGTAAGTGTTTATGATAATGTAATTATTGGAAAAAATGTCATTCTTCATTCCGGAGTAGTTTTGGGGGTAGACGGGTTTGGATTTATCCCTACAAAGGGAGCTGCAATTAAAATTCCCCAGATTGGTAAATTATTTATAGAAGACGACGTTGAAATATATGCCAATACCTGTATTGCCCGCGGGGCACTGGGGGAGACCAGAATTGGCAAGGGGACAAAAATAGACAACCTTACGCACATAGCACATAACTGTAAAAGTGGGGACCATTGTCTTATTGCCGGACAGGTTGGCTTTGCCGGATCGGCAAAACTTGGCAGCCATGTCTTGGTGGCCGGCCAGGCAGGGTTTAAGGATTATGTTCAGGTAGGAGACAACTCAATCGTATTAGGAAAAGCGGGAGTTACCAAAGATATTCCAAAAAATAGCACTGTTTCTGGTTTCCCTGCACAGGACCACAAAACAGCTCTGCGCCAACAGGCCAAACTGCGCAAACTTCTTGAAGAAAAGTGAAAATAGCATTTTTTTCAGATTCCTATAAACCCTATCTGAGCGGGGTAACTAATTCAACCGAGAATTTGGTTGATGAGCTGCGCGAACTTGGACACCGGGTCTATATTTTTGCTCCGCATTATCCAAATCATTTAGATACAGATCCTGACATCATTCGTTTTCCTTCAATTGCTACCCACTATCCAAAGTTTAGGATTGCTATTCCTTATATTAATCGTGTTCCAGAGGTTGATCTTATTCATGCCCAAACCCCCTTTCAGGTTGGGATATTAGCCCGATACCTGGCAAAAAAAAGAAGTATTCCACTGGCCTATTCTTTTCACACCCTTTTTACAAAGTACGTGCACTATGCCCGTTTTATCCCCGAACCATTGTCAAAGATGAGTATTGTTGCATACCTGCGCTCCTTTTGTTCGAGGGCGGATGTTGTAATTACCCCCTCCGAGCTTTCGCGCAGGGTTCTGCGTTCGTGGAAGGTAACTCAGAGGATTGAGGTTATTCCTTCCGGAGTAAGGCTAAACTTGTTTGACAGAAAAGAGATGAGGGCGCGTCTTCGGGAGACCTATGATATTTCAGAAGAGTGTAAGGTATTGCTTTATGTCGGAAGGATTTCAAAGGAAAAAAACCTGGAATTTCTTCTGAAAGCTTTTGACCGGATAAAGAAGAAGCATAATAAGACCAAGTTGGTTTTGGTCGGGGGAGGGCCTCTGGCAAACAAGATTTTAAAAAGAAAAGATGAGAATATTGTTGTGACAGGAGAGATTCCTTACCCTGAGGTGCTGGGCCATTATGCGATGGGAGATATTTTTGTTTTTTCTTCTTTGACCGAGACCCAGGGGCTGGTAATTGCGGAGGCCAAGTCGGTCGGACTGCCGGTAGTTGCCCTTTTTGCCGGCGCACTGGTCGGGACTATTCGATCTGGTTATGACGGGTATCTGGTTTCCAGAAATCAGGATTCTTTTGTAGAACATGTTGTGCGACTTTTAGAAGAAGACGGGCTAAGATTCGAAATGGGAAAGGCGGCCTATGAGGATGCAATTGAAAGATTTGCTTCTTATAAAGTTGCAAAACAAGTTGAAGGGGTATATAATTCATTAATTAAAAATTAAAAAATCCCAATTAAAAACAATGTTTTTAATTGGGAAATTTTTAATTTGGATTTCGTAATATAAAGGAGGATAATTATGCTAAAATCTTTAGTTTTATTTATAGTTTTAATTTTGTTGTCTACGGGAGTTTTTGCTTATTCATTCCCAACCCCATCGGTTCACGGGGCCTCCGGCCTGGTGCGGATTCCGGATGCATCAGTTATTCCTTATAAAAACTGGAATCTTGCGATTGATTACGGTGCAACCCAAAACGGAACGACCTCAACTCCGGCAATGTTTTACAAGGCCAATTTAGGAACCTTCCATAATTTTGAACTTGGTTTTGTCGGCGGATACGATAATACCGGAACAGTTATTCGTGAAGGCGTTTTTATTAATATGAAATATTCTCCAGCTATTGGAGATGGATCCGATCCGCTGCTTTTAGCGATTGGAGTAGAGAATCTGGCATCGCATACTCAGACCGGTTTATACATGGTTGCGACCAAACCTTTCAAACAAGGACCTCGTTTGTCTTTTGGTTTTATGGCTGACTTTCCAGCCGGCAAATTCCGCCCTCTTGGAATGGCCGGGTTGGATTTTCCGGTCGGTTCCGGCTTACATATTTTAGGAGACCTTTTTGCCGGCGAGACTGTTTTTCAGGTTAATGCCGGAGTGCGCTACTTCTTAATCCCGACCTTTGCGATAGATGGTCGTGCTATTAATCTGCTGGGCGATAGCACCAGTGCTACTGCGACTAAGGATGCCAAGCAATATTTGGTTGGCTTTTCTTGGGCCAACCCTTTCTAGTTTAAATATAGCTGAAATTTACCCGCTAATTTAACGATATATATATATGGTTAGAATAACGCGTCCACCTGGCACCCCCTCTCCTGCTTCAGCCGGGATATATAGAGGTGTTCCCCGTCTTAATTTGGGCAATCAAGGTTCATTATGTGGGAGAGTAAAAGCCCTTCTCTCTGCTAGTCAAGACTTTGCGGCAGCCTCTTGGGCCTTTGAGAGATATGACAACATTATTGATAGGTTTGCCGAGCTTACCGAATTAGATCACAAAGAAACAGGAAGACTTTTGTTTGCCCTCCCCTTACAAACAAGAAAATCAATTATTTTAGACCTGGCCAGCTCTTTGTTGGAGAAAGATTATGCGGTTGGAGAAAAAGTTGCAAAAGCGATTTTGCATGGCGAAGGATTTGATTGTATAGAAAAAGCAAGCTCTCTATTTCTTGATTTGATTAGCACTTGTCGCAACGAAAGGGAGCATGCTGCTTTTCGAAAAATCATCTTCATGGGTTTAATGGCAGATCTTGCGTGTTATGCTTTTATATATGCTGAATTGCTTTTTGAAAATCAAAACAGCCCCACTGCTGAATGGTATGATTTGTTTGACTTTCTTGCAAGCGACGGACAATTTGTTCCAGGGACCCCAAAGGTTAATGAACGGCATAATTACATGGAGCGCAACTTTAAGATATTTGAGAATGAGAAGGTATCGGATGAGGATCGGATGACTGCGGTTGAAGTGTTAGATTCTTTAGGTGCGGTTGAGTATTTTAACGGAATATTTTCTTTTGTCCAATCAAGGATTTGGGCCACGGACAGTGAATTTGATAAGGCGATTCTAGTAACTCTTATTCATATTTATGGCCGGCTTGATCCAGGCAACCCAAAGCAATTAAAAAAAATGAAGGCTTTCGAAAAATTTATGTTAAAAAGAGAGGCGGCTCTGGTATGGATGGCAAATCGGGGGCAGATGTTACCTCTTGAGCGGTTTCGGAAAGAGGCGGTGCCGTTTTTATTGAAAATGCTTAAAAGTGGGGTTGTGAGATTTAGATATTGCGTACTTGATGCGCTGGTTGCAATTGGGGATGTGCGGGTGGTATCTGCGCTTGCCGAAATTGTTGAGCAAAATGATGATGCTGATTTTGTTCGAGCGGCTGGGGTGGCGCTGGAGAATATTCGGGCGGCAAACCAAAATGGGTGAAATTTTACCCCAGAATTGACGATATATATGTAGATAGATGGTAGTAAGGAGTCATTAAATGACCAGAATATTGGGATCAAGAATTCAATCGGCGAGAAGGTTTTATCAACAGAGAAAGCAATCCCTAAAACAGTTACTTATCCGAAAAATGCAATTCCGCAAGCTGCTTTTTGAAGCAAAAGACGATATCTCGCATAACATAGCCTCTAATATTAAATCTTACGATTGGCTCACACAACACCAAAAGGTGAAACTTGCCAAAACATTAGCACTCTGTAGAGCAGGGGGGATCTCCTTTTCTATAAAAGACTTTGGAATAGAGCGAGAAGAAGACCGGATCGAAATTGCTCTTATTGCAGCCTCTGTTGAAATAGACGGAGGGGGAATTTCTGAATATATTCAAAACTATGAGATAGAGAACCAGAGCGCGTTAATTAGAATTGCAAAAAGGGCAGTGGCAAAGGATGGAGAGGAATTTTCGAAAAACGTACAAAACTACAGAATAAAAGATGAAGAAGCCTTGACCGAATTGGCAATAGCTTCTGCCGGCACAAGTGATTGGGGAGAGACAGCTAATTGTATTGAAAGTTATGGGATAAAGAGACAAAGCAATTTAATTAAAATTGCAAAATTTATTGCGGAGAGAGATGGGGGCAGCCTTTCGGAGAATATTCAAAAGTTTAGTATAAAGAGGGAGGAGGATCGGCTTGAAATAGCAATAATTGCCGCCCAGGAAAATCCGGCTATAACATTAGAACATATTGCCAAGTATGAGTTTCTAAAAGAAGAAAACCGTTTTGAGGTTGTCAGGGCAGCCTTTGAGCGAGAGTTTAATAAAGGTTCCGGGGAGACTCATGATTCGATAGAGTTTTATGTTAAAAGGTGTCTTTTTAGCCAAGAGAACAGAATAAAACTGGCAAAGACTACCGCAAAATTAAGCGGGAAAAGGGTTTCTCAAGGAATAAGAGATTTTAAGATTACAGACAAAGAGGCATTAGTAGAAATTGCAGTAATAGCCGCAGCGCAGGATGGAGAAGAGACCTCATCATATATAGAAAATTATGAGATAGAGAAAGAAGAGGACCGTTTTGAGGTTGCAAAAGTTGCCTCGCGGCAGAATCCTTACAAAACATTTACCCTGGGTGACAAATATTCTTTAACCAGGGAACACTTCTTTGTGATTCTTGCAACGTCAGCTGTACAAAAGGGATGGGAGACAGCAAACGAACTTGGGGTCCGAAAGCATAAGGTTACACCAGAAGAACTTGTTGCAGAGAGACCAGGAATCGCGCTAATGCTTACAGAAAAACGGCCTCCGAACCCTCGAGTAATGGTGCAGTACGAAAATGAATACAGTCGTTTTGAAGATGTGATTAATCATCCAAAACTCCAGAGGCCGTGGATTAAGAATCTCATTCAAAAAATTAGTCAGTTTAAGGATAACCCAAAAACAGAACACACCTTTAATTCTTGTGCCCATTGGTTAGGAGCTGTTATCTCTTTTATCGAATTGAGTAAGAATAAAGAGGATCTTTATAAAAAGATAGATGAAAATCCTGAATTAATTGAAATGATCTTTAATGTCCGCGATCCGGCCTTTAGGATCGATTTTTCAAGATATTTTGTTGAAGAGATTTTATCTAATCTACAAAGACCTGTAAGCAAAGTATTTTCACCAGCTAAACATTTTAAACAGAGCCCCTTGGCTGGAGCTGTTGTGATGAATCTATTTGAAGGGGAGCGCGATGCGCAAGATATATATTCTGAGTTCATCAGTTTGTTTGGGTCAAAACCTCTAAAGCGGGGGTCTGAGCAGCTTCGCTTAATCAAAGCACTTTATCAGCTCGGAGTCGAACAAGGGTTAAGTAAGAAGGAAAAACGAAGTTTGATAAGAAGCATCCTGCTTGAGAAGAATGCAAAACTTAGACTAAAAGCCTTTAAGATGGCAAATGCCGTTTTCTTGCTGGGAAGGCCAGATGTATTAAAAGGGGTCTCTGACATAAAAGAAATAGAGAGCAGGCTGGAAGGGGTTTTTGTTGAAGAGCTTGAGATGGAGAAGGTGGAAAATTTTGGCGATAAATTTGTCAAAGTTGCAGAAAAATTTAGGGACCTGGGATTAGTCTTTACCTACGCCGGAAAACTTAAGACTGGACGGCCAGAAAGCCTTAAATTGTTAGGCTTGTGGTTTAGGGCTCTTATGGAAGGGGATTATCCGAATATAAGATATGAAAATGATCGAAGGCATCTAGACAAGGTCTTTTCTGGGGAGCAAGGGGCAAAGAGAGAAGAACAATGGAGATCCGGGCAAAAGGCGACTATTGGAGAGCTTGCTATTGAGAGAACAAGAGTAGAAGACCAAGAGGGATCTTCAGAGAAAGGGGTTGACATAAATAGTTATTTACAAGAAAAGGTTTTGACAGACAAGCATCTCTATTCTGACCCGGCAAAAACCATCCCCAACTTTGTTGCTGTTTTATCCGGAGAAAAAGAGGTTGAAACAGCCCTAGAAGAGATAAAAGTGGAAATTGCAAAGCAGCAGGAAGAAATAAGAAAAGACCCTGCCTCAGCAAAACAAAAAGCAGAGATTCTTGATCAGCTAAAACTCGAATATTACTTAGCCCTGTTGCTATTTGATGAAAAGAAAGATATTAAGGGGCGGACAGTCAACATGTATCAGATAATAAATGAGATTATCCCAAAACTTGTCCCTGCTTCTTCCTCTCAGTTTAGAGATGATATCCAAGACTTGGCAACGCTTTTGACAGGCGAGGTATCTGGCTTGTGGGAAAAGCAGTATTGGACAGCAGAAGAGACAGATGATGCAGAGAATGGTTTGCGTGCCGGAACCGATGTTGATCAAAGTTGTCAAAAGGTTGATGGTGATCCCAAATTAAATCGTTGTCTTATGAGCATTATGCTTGATGGAAAAATAAGGCAGTTAGTAATTAAAAATGGAGCCGGCAGTATTGTTGCCCGCTCCCTTTTGCGAGTTTTGCATGATAATGAAAAAGATACGCTGGTATTAGTCATGGACAGAGTTTATACAACTACCGGGTATAACGCGGAAGAAGCAAAAGAAATTTTGGAAATTATAGCTGTTCGCAAAGCAAAAGAGCTGGGAGTTCCTCTATTATCGAGCTTTGGGGAAGAAGGGGATAAATATCCAAACCCATTAATATCATATGGCGGACCGGTTCGGGATGAATATATAGATATCCTTGGGAATAGAGCTGACAATAACAATGTTTATACTATTTCTGGAGGAAGGCTGCGAATAGTGAAGTAGATTTTGGAAAAAGAGTAGAGGGCTATATGTTTCTATGTTAAAATCATCCTATGGCCAAGCCACGCGATGCGGTAAATAATTTAAAAGAGTACACTCCGGGGAAAAACCCAGAAGGGCAGAAAGTTGTAAAGCTGGCTTCGAACGAAAATTCATTAGGAGCATCTCCAAAGGCGCTAGTCGAAATAAAAAAACGCCTTAAAAATATCAATGTCTACCCTGACCAATACAGTCGTGAGCTGTCGAGCCTGCTCGCTACCAAATATAATGTCTCCGACAAAAATCTAATAATCGGCAACGGCTCTGACGAAATAATGCAGATGCTGGCCGCTGCTTATCTCTCTGCTGGGGACGAGGTCTTGATTTCAAGAAACACCTTTTCGACTTACGAATTTGTAACCCGTTTATTTGATGCAAACCCGGTTTTTGTTGATCTGAAAAACTATACTTACGACCTCCCAGGTTTTGCAAAAAAAAGCGGCGATAAAACTAAATTAATTTTCTTATGTAATCCAAATAGTCCGACCGGCACCATGTTTTCCGGCGCAGAGCTGGATTCTTTTATGGCCAATATCCCGGATAATTATATTGTTGTGATTGACGAGGCCTATGCAGAGTATGTTGAGCGGGAGGATTATCCGGATTCGCTAAAATATGTTCGGGAAGGAAAGAATGTTATTGTCCTTCGCACCTTTTCAAAACTTTATGGCCTTGCGGGCCTTCGTGTTGGTTACGGAATTGCAAAAGAAGAGATTATTAAATATCTAAAAATGGTAAAACTTCCTTTTGGGGTAAATCGCTTAGCGGTTGCCGGTGCGGTTGCGGCGCTGGATGATAAGTCTTTTATTATGAAGAGTTTGAAAAACAATAAAGAAGGAAAAGAGTATTTATATGGGGAATTGGGAACTGGGAATTGGAAATTGGATTTTCAAAAAACGGAAGCCAACTTTATTTGGATTGACCTAAAACAATCTGCCGACCAAGTTTTTCTTAAACTGATGAGTGAAGGGGTAATTATCCGGCCGCTCACCTCATTTGGAATGCCAAATGCAATAAGGGTTACCATCGGATTGCCAGAGCAGAATAAGAAGTTTATAGCTGCGTTGAAGAAAGTTTTGTAGGGGACATAACCGTGTTGAAGAAAACAGCATTATATAAAAATCATATCGACCTTAAAGCAAAAATGGTTCCCTTTGCCGGATGGGAGATGCCGGTTTTTTATCCTGCCGGAATTATTGCCGAGCATAAAGCGGTTCGCAGCTCTTGCGGAGTGTTTGATGTCGGGCATATGGGGCTGATAAACATCAAACCTCAAACTTCAAACATCAAAAAGGCCGAGGAGTTTCTTAATAAAATCGGGACCAATGATGTTTCTAAATTGATTGATTTTTCATGTCAGTATTCTGTGCTTTGCAATGAGCAGGGCGGGGTGGTGGACGATGTTTTAATCTATAAACTTATTGATCATTATATTGTTGTAGTCAACGCCTCAAATACGGATAAAGTTTTAGCCTGGCTTTCTTCTCATGCCCAGGATATTGAGATTGAACATCTTTTAGATATGTCTATCCTGGCGGTGCAGGGGCCAAGGTCTTTGGATGTAATAGAAGAGCTTTTTGGTGAAGAGTTTGGGTTTAATGTATTAAAAAGGAATAATTTTCTTCAGGTTGGAAATATTCTGGTTTCCCGTACCGGTTATACCGGAGAAGATGGATTTGAACTATTTATTCCTCTTGAAGAGATAGAGATAATCTGGGATAAAGTAGTTGAAATGAAGGTCCAGCCCTGCGGGCTGGGAGCTCGAGACACCCTTCGCATGGAGGCGGCTTATCCCCTTTATGGCCATGAATATGATGAAAAAACCACCCCGCTGGATGCAGGCTATTCCTGGGCAGTGAAATTTGGTAAGGGGGAGTTTATAGGCAGTAAGGCCCTCTCAAAAGAAAAAGAAGCAGGACCGAAAAAGAGGCTGGTCGGAGTTGTGCTATCTGAGAAAAATGTTCCTCGGGAGGGATTCAAATTATTTAATGGGGGAGCTGAACCCATAGGGGAGATAACATCAGGAACCTTTTCCCCTACACTTGAAAAACCGATCGGATTGGCGTATATTAATAATAGCTGCCATGAGAAAAATATTTCTGTCGAAGTAAGAGGACGGAGGGTTGCGGGAGAGATTGTTACACTCCCTTTTTACAAACATTCATGATTGATTATAAGAAAGCCTATTATTATATTATTTGTCTGATTGCCTTTTTTGTCCTGTTTTGGGGAATAATTGATTTTGGCAGCGCTACGGTAAGCTATATATCAAATAATAATATCAGGTCCAAGGGAGCAGAGCAGAGCCAGTCCCTGGATGATTTTTATCAGGGAAAGATGATCAGAGAGAGAATGGGCGACAGCCTGGTCCGCATAATTATTGCCGGCGGGGTTTTTATCTTTTGCCGCAAAAAAACCGCTCAATTTGAAGGAGGAGCATAGCATGTTTCCGGAAGAGTTAAAATATTCAAAAGAGCATGAATGGGTAAAGCTAGAAGGAAATGTTGCAACTATCGGGATTTCGTCTTATGCCCAGGAGGAATTAGGCGATGTTGTTTTTGTTGAATTGCCTAAGGCCGGGCAGGAATATAAGGCAAACGATGAGATTGGAGTAGTTGAGTCTGTTAAAACTGTCTCAACCCTTTATTGTCCTGTTTCTGGAAAGGTGACCGCCATTAATGATGAACTAAGCACCCAGTCTGCCCTGATAAATCAGGATCCCTATGGAAAGGGCTGGATTGCGAAGGTTGAAATGTCTAATCCAGCGGAAGTAGAGAGTCTTTTGTCTGCAAAGGATTATCAATCTCAGCTAGCAGGATGAGCTACATAGCAAATACTACATCTGATCAGCGGAAGATGATGGAATTTTTAGGAATATCCTCAATTGATGAACTTTTTAAAAATATTCCCGACTCAGTTCTATTTAAAAAAGAGCTAAGCCTTCCCGGGCCCTTAAATGAAATGGAAGTTTTAGATGAGCTTGCTGCTTCTGCCTCGAAAAATATAGTCGGCAAGGCATCTTTCCTGGGCGCAGGAAGCTACAACCACTTTATCCCATCTGTTGTAAAACATATCTGTTCCCGCTCAGAATTTTATACTGCCTATACCCCTTATCAGGCAGAAGCCAGCCAGGGGACCCTTCAGGCAATTTTTGAATATCAGAGCATGATTTGTAATCTAACCGGAATGGATGTTGCAAATGCTTCAATGTATGACGGGGCAACTGCAATGGCAGAAGCTGCGCTTTTAGCCTGTGCGGTGACAAAGCGATCAGAAATAGTTGTTTCAAAAACCGTTCATCCTGCTTATCGCGAGGTTTTAAAGACTTATGCTAATGGGGCAGACAAAAAAGTTATTGAAATTCCTATTGGAACTGGAAACTGGGAATTGGGAAATGGAAACGCATGTGTTATTGTTGGCCAGCCAGATTTTTTTGGTTGTGTCGTGAACTTAGATGGACTGGCAGATAAAATTCATCAAAACGGATCGCTTTTTATTGTAAGTGTTGATCCAATTTCTCTTGGGATTCTAAAACCGCCGGGAGAATATGGAGCAGATATTGTTGTGGGAGAGGGACAGTCTCTTGGAAATCCGCAAAACTTTGGCGGACCGGGTCTTGGACTTTTCGCGGTCAAAGAAAAATATTTGCGTAATATTCCCGGACGGTTAGTTGGAGAGACAGTGGACAAGGATGGGAAGAGGGCCTTTTGTTTAACCCTGCAAACTAGAGAGCAACATATTCGTCGTGAGAGAGCAGGATCAAATATTTGTTCAAACGAAGCCTTGTGTGCTTTAGCTGCTGTGGTTTATTTGTCTTCATTGGGAGCCGAGGGGCTTCGAAAAGTTGCGGAGACTTGCCTTGAAAAATCCCACTACCTTGCCTCACTATTTCCCAGTTCCCAATTACTATTTCCCAATGCGGTCTTTTTCAAAGAATTCGCAATAAAATTAGATAAACCTGTTTCCGAGGTGAATAAAAAACTGCTCGAGAATGGAATCATCGGCGGGCTCGATCTTGGCAGATTTTATCCGGAATATAATAACTGTATGCTGGTTGCGGTTACCGAAATGACCAAGAAAGAGGATATGGACAGATTTACAGAGATCCTCTTATCCTAATGCCCAGTAATTTGGGGCGCTAGCATCATGAAAAGTCATTGTTTTGCGTGAAGGGAAAAGCCTCCAGAGCAGCTCAGTAGAAAGAGAGAGTGTTCCGAATTTCCACCTCCCTTCGGCGAAAACGGTACTCAAATAAGCCCGCATTTTTTGTTCAACCATTATATTTAGAACGGTGGGGGATATGATTCGGGGCGGTTTTTTTGAGCAGGAATCGCCATCAATCTTCACGCTCCCAACCTCTACTTCCCCATTGATCTCAATGCCCTCTGCTCCAACCTCAACATGCGAAAGTTTGCCGCCGGAGACATAATCTTTCCAGGTAGTGGTGTCGCAGGACAAACAAACAGCGTGGTCAACCACAACCTCTTGTTCAGCCAGTATTTTTAGCGAAAGTGCCGCTACTTGAAACAGGTGCAGAGTAAGACCAAAGCTAATGTTCTCTTTTTCTGGATCAAGGCCATGCTCAGACAGGGCCAGCGCGGATGAAAATATTTTGTAGCCATCTGTCCCTTTTTCAACCAATTGCCGGTCGAGCCAGGTCGAGGAAGGCGGGGTGATACCTAGTGAATTACCGCCATAGTTTGTTGCCGCGCTGCCAAAGAGTGTTTTTCTGCGAAACGCTTGCTGTAGAGTTTGAAATGGCAAAGATGTTTTAAATGAAATTTTCATAAAGTAAGACCCCCTTGTTTTTGCTGCATATATATCGTGAGGGTTTTTAGGAAATTTCACCTGAAATTTTTCTTACGATCCTTCGATAACTATTTAGGAGAAACAGACAAAATGAGAGTTACAAGGCATGTTATTTCTTATGATTTTATTAGAGCGGTTAAAATTAGGGCGATTCCTCTTGAAGGGGAGGGGGCCTTTTATGGGGCAGTATCGATGTCTGGGCAAAGGGGGCACACGCGCTTAAAGGGGGTCTGTATGTCTTTGGAGGGAAAGGGTGGAGATGTTTTTGTTGATCAAGAAAACCCCTATTTTTATGGTACAAAAAAAGATCTCATTGCTAATTTTCGTCGTATCCCTTTTCGCGATTCTCATTTGGAGAGGCTTGTGGATAGAACAATATCGCTACATGTTAGCAGGGAACACCAATCTGTTCGGGTTGAAACAGCACGCTTTTTGATTCCCTTAGACCTAATGCGTCTTTCTGCCGAATATGCAAAGCTAAAAGATGAAGTGACGACGGAAGTAGTAGCTAATCTGCCCGAGTGGATTTCAAGGTGGGATGAGGTTGTTTTAGAAAATGATCCTAGAGTGCTTCATTTTAGCTTTCTTCCAGGAGCACTAAAGAAAGATGCCTTCGAAAAGGGTAGCTTTTTTGTTTTTAATGTTTCAAGAAGAAACAAGTTTGACCAGCTTTTAGAATTGCCACGAGCAAGAATGGTTTACTCCCCTATCGGTGGAATGCCGCGATGGATGAAGGATTTTGTGAGAAGGGGAGGGAAACCTTAAAGAGTAATATCTCTCCTGCTTAACGGCTTGTCGATGGAGTATCCTTCTCCCCCAAGAATCACCTCATCTTTTCCATTGATTGTAATTTTGACCTCATCAATGCCTGGAAGTTCGGTAAAAGAATAGACAATTTGACCGATCAATCCCTGTACTCGGGTAGCCCCTCCGCCGTAGTTTTCTAATGCGGAATTAAAATCAACAATTGCCAGCCGGTCTCTTTTTGTAACATTTACAATCTTTGCCTGTTTTGGGATTTCAGTATAATAACCGAGCTCTTTCTCCTCTTTTGTCGGGCCCATGCTCAAGGTTTTTGACACAACCTCCAGCGGGGTTATATTAATCGGCTCTCTCTCAACCGCTTCCAGCTTTGCGCTTTTTAAAAAGAATACTTTTTGGATTTTTGAAGGCGGGGCGGATTTAAATGCGCGTGAAAAAAGAATCGGCAGGCATATTATGGAAACAACTACCAGGGCAACAACCAGGGCCAGTTTTCTTTTGTCTGCAGGTATTTTCACTGAATATAATGATATATAAGATACCATGGGATGTCAATTCTTTAAATCTATTCTTTAAACCCATAGTCTCTAATTTTATCACTAACGTTAATCTTCCCTAATCTCACTAAGGGGCATTATTAAGGAAATAAGAGACAATATACTTTTAGGGATAAGATTAGTGTAGAGGGATTAAAGAATTACTTCAGAAGAAACCAATCCACCTCATAACGAAAGCTGAGCCGCCTAGAAATAAAGGCTCTTATTGTTTTAATGATGTTATTTATCATATATTTATATCGTCATCTATTCTGGGAAATTTCACATAAATTAGGGGATAGGCTATAGGGGATTGAATATCTGGGAGGAGCTTGTTATCACAGGGAATTAATATATAATAGAGAATAGAAAAAAAGGGGGGAAAGAAGATGTCTAATATTGATGAAGTAAAACAAAAAACCGAGGATTCTCTAAAAAAGATTGATCAGTTTTTGGCGGAATTATTAGAGAAGCATAAGCCCGCCCTCACGCCTAAGCAGTTAGAATATCACACTAATATTTGTGAAAACCAAAAAGAACTCAGGGAGAAGGTTAGCAGCTATTTTGAGGGGAAATTCCCCAAAGAATGGGTTGAGGACAAAGGGATATTAATCCATAAGTTGGTAAGTTCACTGGCACGAGTAAATCAATTTGCCTCATTGGTAGTAGAGGGGATCGCTGGGCCGGTTGAGGAAGGACCAAAGGTTTTATTTGCAAATATTGTCAGCGAAGCCAAAAATCTGGAAATAATTTTACGGAATCATGTAAAAGATCTTTCTTCTTGAGCTAAGGAACCATCGATCTAGCAAGCATTGGATCAACCCCAGAACCGACCAGGGCAATGAATTTCCATCCGACATCATTTGATCCATGTTTTTCGCTAAGTCCGGCTGCCATGCCGCCGATGAATTCACCCATATCATAAAACCGGTTCCTTTCCTTGCGAATCAGAAGGCATATTCTATCAAATAAGCCAATTCTTATTTCTTGAGGAGTGGTATTATAATTAGCATCTTTAATATATTTTGCTCCTCGGAGAAAGATAGAGTTTCTACAAAGAAGATCGTCCATTTCTTTATCTTCGTTGCTCAAGGGAAGAGGGCTGATTTCATGTTCCCTAAAAAAAGAACTTGCCTCCGCAATAAAAAAATCGCGCTTGATTAAGCCAACGTCTTTTAAATGATGACAATATTCGTGTGCTATGGTTTCTTTTAGTTTTCTCAAGGCCACTCTTCCTTCTGCGTATACTAGTTTCTTTTGATAGAGAATTATGCTTGGTCCGCCCCACATTTTTCCATAATAACCTGCCTTCCCTAAGGGGGGACGTAAATATGCGTATGTTCCTGCTATGATTGCGGTTGAAAAGCAACTAATCCCAGTGATTATTTGTGTTGATAGAGTAGGGGTGCTGTTAAAAAGAAGAGGGAGGGAAAATGTGGTTGTTGTTGTCCCTGCTGATAAAATCGCCAGTAAAGGAAGAGAAAAGAGAAAACTAAAGGCATTTTTTAGATTTGGCAGCTCAAGAGAGGGAAGGCTCTGTTTGTCTTCTGGAATTCCAAGTTTTTCTGCAACATATTTCATCTCTTCCTTTGCTATCTGGACCCTGGCCCTTGGCGGTTTTTGGGAATAGATTTGTCGTGCTCTTTGAATAATAATGCTCATTACAGATTTTTATCTTTTGCTTTGGGCAAAAATTTCAGCCAATTTTGTTTTTACATAAACCAGCGTATAATGACTATATTATGCAGCTCCCACAGCTAGAAGATATACTTGATCAATTAAAACCTGAAAACAAAAGAATAATTATCAACCACCTGCCTGCCGCGGCAAAAGCGGCATATCTTTCGGAAATTGTAAAAGAAACAAAAAAGCCCCTCCTGGTTATTACCAGCAATACCCAAGAAGCAGAAATATTGAGCCAACAGCTTGCCCTGAGCAACGTCGAAGGGCTTTCGACCGACCTCTTTCCATCACCAGACACTGTGCCGGGGGAGGAGTTTGATCCGGAGAAAGAGATTGTTGCTAAGAGGATTCAGGTTCTCAATAATATTCCGAATTTGATAACAGCGCCGTTGAAAGCGGTTATGTGGAAAACCGTGGCGAAATTAAAAATTAAAAACGAAAAATTATCCCGCTCTGCGGGATCCCGCAACAATAATATTAATATAGCAGAGGCGGGGAAAATTAATGTAGGGGAGATTCTT
Organism: Candidatus Saganbacteria bacterium; assembly: GCA_013202975.1. GTDB lineage: Bacteria > Margulisbacteria > WOR-1 > XYC2-FULL-46-14 > XYC2-FULL-46-14 > JABMQY01. The sequence goes on along the minus strand of JABMQY010000136.1, from coordinate 19,417 downwards.
GAGATAGAAGGATTAAAGAGCAAACTGGTTGAGTTTGGCTATAAACGACAGGAGATAGTTGGGGAGAGGGGAGAGTTTGCGGTGCGAGGGGGGATTGTTGATATTTTTTTCTATGAACCGGTTCGAATAGAATTTTTTGGGGATAAAATAGAGTCGATCAGGGTTTTTGATGCCCAAAGCCAGCGCTCGATACGCAAATTAGAAAGTTTTGATATCCTGCCGATTGTCGAAAAAGGAGACTCCTCCTTTCTTGACCACCTAAGCCCCGAGACCATCATTTTTTTCGATGAGCCGATGCAGTTAAAGATTGTTGCGGAGCGACTTTTGGACGAAGAGGTGGAAATTCAAAAGAGGACAGACAGCAAAAGACACGAAGGCTATTTTAGTTTTGATGAGATAAAGAGGTTTCTTGAAAAATTTCAGGTGATTATTAACACCGCGTTTGAAGAGGGGATAAAAATAGACACTGCCAAACTTCCGGTCTTTCCCAAAATTCCCTCTCTCCCTAAAAAAACCAAAGCAGTAAAAGAAGGGGTCAATCGAGCACTTTTGCTGGAGCTCAAAGATGGGGCATTTGTTGTTCACGAGAATTATGGGATTGGAATTTATCGCGGAATGCAGAAGATGGAAATCGACGGAGCAGAGCAGGAATATCTTTTGCTTGAGTATGCCGCCAATGACCGGCTCTATGTTCCCCTTCAACAAATGGGATTGATAGAAAAGTATTCTGGTGATCCAAATCCTCGCGTTTACCGTCTGCACGGCAAAGAATGGAGCAAAACAAGATCAAAAGTAAAAAAGAGCCTGCAGGATTTGACCAAGGATCTTTTATTTCTTTACGCGATTAGAAGTAAAACCGAGGGGCATGCATATCCCTCTGATCTGCAGTGGCAAAATGAATTAAGGGCCTCCTTTCCCTACGAGGAGACCCCTGACCAGCAGAGAGCGATTGACTCCGTTATGCGGGATATGGAATCGTCCCGTCCAATGGACCGCCTGATTTGCGGGGATGTTGGATATGGAAAGACCGAGGTTGCCTTGAGGGCCGCCTTTAGAGCTGCCACCGCCGGCAAGCAGGTCGCTCTTTTGGCCCCGACAACAATTTTAGTCCTGCAGCATTTTACAACTTTTTATGATCGTTTGAAAAATTATCCGATAAAAATCGAGATGCTCTCCCGCTTTAAATCAAAAGAGGAACAAAAAGAGATTGTTTCAAGAGTTCAGACCGGAGAGGTTGATATTGTAATTGGGACTCATCGTCTGCTGCAAAAAGACATGTGTTTTAAGGAGTTAGGATTGCTTATTGTTGACGAAGAGCAGCGTTTTGGAGTAGGCCACAAGGAGAGATTAAAACAACTTAAAAAGAATATTGATGTGATCACCTTAACCGCAACGCCAATTCCGCGCACCCTTTATTTTTCATTGTCCGGGGCAAGGGATATGAGCTTAATAAATACTGCGCCGGTTGATCGTCTTTCTATCCGAACCCATGTGGTTCCCTGGGACAGCGCCCTGATAAAAGAGGTGATCGCACGCGAGCTTGACCGGGGCGGGCAGGTTTATTTTGTCCACAACTTTGTCAGAACCATAGAGACGGTGGCTTCTAAAATAAAAAAACTAGTCCCGCATGCAAAAGTTATAATCGGCCACGGGCAGATGCGTGAGGATAAGCTGGCTCAGGTAATGACCGATTTTCAGGAGAAAAAATTTGATGTCCTGGTTTGTACAACTATTATTGAATCGGGCTTAGATATTCCAAATGTTAATACCATGATTATTGATCATGCAGAGAGATTTGGATTGGCTCAGCTTTATCAGCTAAGGGGAAGGATCGGCCGCTCCTCCAGCCGGGCTTATGCCTATCTGCTTTATCATAAAGAAGATGTCCTGACCTCTGTGGCGCTTGAGAGATTAAAAGCAATTCAGGAGTTTAAAGAACTAGGTTCCGGCTATCGCCTGGCGATGCGTGATTTGGAAATAAGAGGATCCGGCACTTTGCTTGGGGCAAAACAATCCGGGCACATTGTCTCGGTCGGCTTTGACATGTATTGCGACCTATTAGAAGAGGCCGTCAATAAAGCGAAGGGGGTAGAGGTCTCCTCTCCCAGACAGGTTATTGTTGATTTAGTGGTTTCGTCCTATATCCCATCAGATTATATTTCTGACGAGCGGCAGAGAATTGCAACCTACCGCAGGCTTACAATTTTGCAGGATCAGAAGCAGCTTAATGAAATAAGGGATGAGCTCAAGGATCGTTATGGGAGGATCCCAAAACCGCTACAATATCTTTTAGAAGTGGTTGACTTAAAAATCAAAGCGCAAAAGGCAGGAATCAAACAAATAAAAGAACAGAAGGGAAAAATATTAGTCGAGTGGTTCAACGGCAGGCATAAATATTTAAGAGGTGCAGATCTAGCCCCATCAAGCAAAATAAAGGGCATCCAAAAAAGACTATCTCTCTAACAGAGGCAAAAAGATATCTAATGATCCGTTAACGCGAGAATCTACGAAGTCTAAAAGAAAATGGATCCCTAGCGGGCTGTTAATATATATCTCGTGTCCCCACCAGCATTTAAGTGTTTTTCTGGAAGCTTTTAGGTCGGGGTCCCTTTCTGTATCAAGGAGCTCTTCAAACTGATCATCTTTTATTCCAAAAACATTTGTCAGCAGCAGATTAAACTCTCCCATTGTTTCCGGCAATTGTTTAAAGAGGGATCCCGGACAAAGAGCCCTTACTTGGGAGGAAGCTGTAAGATGAACAATGCTTTGCATGATGCCCAATACCTTTTCGTGGGAGACATTGGTTCCGGTCTGAACAATCGTTGTGTCGGGAGAATGTATAAGCTGTTGGGGGAATAGGTTTTCCGGGATTAGCTCGAGCATATCTTTGAATAGAACAATTCGATCAGATTTAAATGCTAACTGCGGGGGAGTTGTGGTTGGCCGTTTAGTTACTTTCATGTTATATTATCATGCAGTATTTGAAATAATTTCATCCTATTTTTAATCTTCGGGTATTAGTTGCATCTCTTTTGGCCAGCGTAAACAAGAGGGGTTGAGTACCTCTTCATGCGATACCGCGAGGGGTTCTTGGAATGTTGTTTTTCTCTCAGAAACCTTTTCTTGAGCATATTCATTAATGTTATCAACTCCGAACCCTGGGCTAAACATTCGCCGAAAGGTATTTATTTCCATTTCGAGGAATCGGATGATTGTAAAGTCTGGAGATACATGGCGTGATAATGTATCTACAAAATCACTCCTCATTAAATAAGGAATTTCCCCTGTCAATCCGGAGCGAGGAGTAACTGCCCACATCCCACTCATGTGAGGAGCGTTGATGTACATTATTGCGATGATGCCCCCTCCTACCATGGTTTCCATTTGCATAAATGTTAATGATCGTGTGTCAGGGGCTTCTACTTTTATTGATCCAAAATCCTCTTTTGTTGGGATTGATAAAAGAGGCTTCTCCTCTCCTTCAAAAGTGATTGGGTGCAGGATAAATCCTTTTATGTCTGGATCAGATAGCTCTCTCTGTCCGGTTCTTACTCCGCTTCCGTCGCCAATACTGCAAGGCCCGGCTTGTACCCTTAATCCTAAATCACTAGCGATATCGGTGTGAGATTTATCATTTATAAGGCCATCGCTCTCTCTTCTGCTAAAAGCAACTGTCCCTTGACCTTGAGGACAGCCTGGTGGATAGTATAGCCCCTTGATAACAGAACTGGGACTAGCTAATTGGTGGATGGTTAACTTACTTGGGCGAGTTGTTAAAAGAGTCGCGTGTTTAACAACATGATCCCGTAGTCCTAAAAGCCGGCAGCCTGAAGCTGGGGCCGGGCCAATACATTTGGGCATAATACTCACCTCTATATATATATCGTCATTTTTGACAAGAAATTTCACTTAATTTGCTTTTTTGCGGGACTAACGCAAGCAGGAGGGATATTGGCTTTCGTGAGGAGCAACTTGCAAGATTCTACTAATAAAAGGATCTGCTGTTTTATTTGCCCAAAACTGATAGACGCTAAAGGTTGGTGCTGCATGCCGGGCAAATGCCAGGAGAAAATCGTCAGCCAGCTCATCGTCAATTATTTGACGAGATAACTGAACAGCAAAAGATCCCCCAACGTGAGTTTTAATAAAGGAAAAGGCATAGATTCCTATAGTGCTTAAAAACTCGGCAGTTTTTTCTTCAACAGCTTCGACTGTTCCATCAAAGTTGATTGGCCCAAAAGCTACTCCGGAAATAGTGAGAAAGTTTTTTCTTGGGATGGTTGAATGAAGAGTGAAACTATAACCTTCTTCAACCATAAATCCCTCAGGGTTAATTTCTTTGCTAAAGACAATGATATCCTTTCCCTCTTCGCAATCTGAGGGAGAAGGGACAAATGATCCCTGAATTCTTGCATTGGGGGCAGAAAATAAATGAGAAGGGATTTCTCCCAACCTGGTGGTTAGCTGGTTTTGTCTAGCCGCAACCAGATTTCTTGTATTTAGTATTCTACAATTTTGAATTGGTCTTTGGGACGTGCATTTCATTATATTGTATCGTACGGTTTTCTAGAAAATTTCACATGAATTTGAAAATGCCTGGAATTAGTTAATGTTGCAGAAGGGCTCATTTTTACAGCTACTCCAGGGGACAGAGAGAGGGATGATGATAGTTTTTTTTGTTAGGGGAGTTCTTTCTATTATATAAAGGGCCAGGTTGTTTTTATGTCGGTATAAGTAAGCGGTTTTCTCGGAATCGTTTTCTACTATTTTTCTTAGTGTTCCAATGGTTGAGATGGTCTGGGTCCCGGGGCCTTTTTCTTTCTTAATTTTATTAATAACTACAGCGGTTGAGGCTGGGGTTAAACTTTTTGCTGCTTGAGAGAGAAGCCTTTCTGGAGACTTTATTCCCGAATGGGTAACTCTAATTCTTGATGTTACACTGACATCTAAAGAGACTGCTTCTCTGAAAAAACGGGGAGTTAGTTTTGAAAAAGATGTGCCGGACTGTGTTTTGCTTATTTTTGATGGTCTTATCTGTAGGAGGTCAAGCACTGCCTGGTTTTCCATGGTATTTAATATTATACCGCTTAGGCCGGTCTTCTGCAATGGAGCAGGGGGTTAAGACAGGTACTCTCTAATTATTTTGGGGGATGCGGTTTCGGCGATCAGCTTTCCTCTGCTGTCGATAATCTGTAAAAAGCCATCCTTTATTTCGACATGCCCGTCTTTGATGTGGTTTGTTTTTACTTTATGCAGGTAAAGGCCTATTAATAATTCAGAAATTTGGGGATTGAGCTCACCCTGAACAAATGGTTGCGGCTCAATTATAACCTCAGTATGAAGTGCCTTGATAATTGCCGGCTTCTTATATTTGCGCCACAATTTTTTAACTGCAGACTCAAGAACGTCTAAATATGTTTTTCTTTTCTTTTTCATACTATCCTTTTCCCCAGAGCAGTCCAATCTGCCTGATCCCTTTCTTGGCCACTAAGGCAGGATTTTTTAGCCCTTCCAGGCATTTTGCCAGCAGCACTTCCGGCTGTACAATTGTTGTTTCCGGCCGCTCGTTTTGGGAGAGGGTTCCTTTTACGGTTGTTGATTTACTTGTTTTATGATGTCTTAGGGGATCGGAATAGCTGTGCAGGCGGACTGCGTTTGGATCAAAACCGGATTTCTTTTGAGCGGATGGTTTTAGCAGCTCCATCGGATTTTTGGTCTTTGCTGCCAGCTCGAGTCCCCTTCTAAATTGTGCTACCTTTCTTGCGTCCCCAAGCTGCTCGAGCGATTCTCTAATATGAATTGGGCTGCCCGGCCGATCCGGAAGTCTCCGTTTTCCACTCTGGAGGTCATTGTATAACCCCAATGCAGCGGCACCCTTTTGAAGTGTAGAAAGATTTGTTTGACTTAAAAGCTCTGGCAGGTCTCCTCCGGAACAAGATTGTTTTGTAGTTTCGAAATAGAAAACAAGCTTGTCTAATGCTTTTTTGCAGATGAATTCTAGCGCCTCTCCTGCCAGCTTTGCAACCTCTGGCAATAGCGGACGCAGATTTTCGGGCCTCTCCTGCCGGTTGTTAATAAGGTTGTGTGACACGGCCTTTGGTTTTATTGTTATTGAGCCTTGTAGCATATCATTCCCCCCACACATATATATTCGTAATAAGGGGGGAGAAACTTGCACGCCTACGCCAATTCTATTGGCTTCGGCGCACAGGCGTCCCCCTGCGCACTTTGTGCTTCGGAGGATAATATTGTATAATAGGAAAATATGAAGGAATTTGACCGCTTGGTGAAAGTGGTCGGTCGCCTCCGCAAAGAATGCCCCTGGGATCGTGAACAGACCCACGAGACTTTGAAGCCCTACATGGTTGAAGAGTTAAACGAATCCCTGGAAGCGATTGACAGTAAGGATCCCGTGAGAATGGTTGATGAGCTGGGGGACCAGCTTTTGCACATATTGATGCACGCCGAAATTAGTGATAAATTTACTATATCGGATATAGTAAAAAATATTACCGAAAAAATGATACGCCGCCATCCCCATGTTTTTTACGGCGGCGGCGCAAAGACCAAGGAAGACGTGCTAAAAAAATGGCACGAGATAAAAAAACTTGAGGTGAAAAAAAGTGAAAAGAAAAAAGATTGACTGGAAAACGTTTCTGTTTTATGGATTCATCGGCCTGCTGCTGATTTCTTTGCTGGCTCCTCTTTTTGACCTGGCCCCAAAACCGAGGGAGCTTTCCTTTTCTCAATTTTTAAATGATTTAGATGCAGGAAAAATAAGTGAAGTAACAGTGAAGGGAGAGGTTATTACCGGAAAGACAAAAGAAAAGCTTTTCTTTAAAACCCGGGCGATCAACTACCCCAATTTAATTCCAGAACTGCGCAGCAAGAACGTCTCAATAAATGTTCAGGATCCGGCCGAGGGGACCTGGATCTGGAGCTTGTTGTTACAAATAATGTTTCCCCTGCTTTTCTTTGGAGTTATCTGGTGGCTGCTTTTGCGGCAGGCTTCCTCTGCCAATAACCAGGCCATGGCTTTTGGTAAATCTGTTGCTAAGCCGCTCAAGGGAAAGACCAATGTTACCTTTGCGGATGTTGCCGGGATTGACGAGGCAAAAGAAGAGCTTCGCGAAATAGTTGATTTCTTAAAATATCCGGCAAAATACCATGCCCTGGGGGCAAAGATGCCAAAGGGATTGCTTTTGATGGGTGCTCCCGGAACAGGAAAAACGCTCCTGGCACGGGCGATTGCGGGAGAGGCCGAGGTCCCTTTCTTTTCTATTTCCGGTTCTGACTTTGTAGAGATGTTTGTAGGAGTTGGAGCAAGCAGAGTCAGAGGCGTTTTTAAAGAGGCCAGAAAGCAGACCCCCTCGATTATTTTTATGGACGAAATTGATGCGGTAGGAAGGCATAGAGGCGCAGGCTTAGGCGGAGGTCATGACGAGAGAGAGCAAACCCTAAACCAGCTTTTAGTAGAGATGGATGGTTTTGATCCAAAAATAAATATCATAGTAATAGCCGCAACTAACCGGCCGGATATTTTAGATCCGGCACTGCTTAGGCCGGGACGTTTTGATCGGCAGGTTGTTTTGGACAAACCGGACATAAAAGGGCGCAAACAAATTCTAGATATTCATTCAAAGGGAAAGCCTTTTTCATCCGATGTAGACCTAGAGGTTGTTGCCAAACGCACTCCCGGATACACCGGCGCAGATTTAGAGAATGTGTTAAACGAAGCCGCCATTCTAACCGGTCGTTTTAATAAGAAAGAAGTTACCATGGTTGAGGTTGAGGAGGCGGTTGACCGGGTTATGGCCGGGCCGCAAAGAAAGAGCCGGGTAGTTTCTGAAAAAGAGAAAAACATAATTGCTTATCATGAAGTGGGCCATGCAGTTTTATCAAAAATTCTTCCTGATTCTGATTCTGTGCACAAGATTTCAGTTCTACCCCGGGGAATGGCGTTGGGGTATACACTTCAGCTTCCGACCGAAGAGAAACACTTGATTTCAAAGGGTCAAATTCTGGCTGATATTTCTGTATTGCTTGGAGGAAGGGTTGCAGAGGAGATCTTTTTTGGTGAAATTACTTCCGGAGCCCAAAATGATTTACTGCGCGCAACCGCGCTTGCCAAGAAGATGGTTTGTGAATTTGGAATGTCTGGCTTGGGTCCGCGAACTTTTGGTCAGAAGGAGCATCAGATATTTTTGGGTCGTGATATTGCGGAGATGAAGGATTATTCTGATCAAACCGCAGACGGGATAGATAAGGAAATTGAAAAGATAATCGAAGTCTGTCATGTAAGGGCGAGAAAGTTAGTTAAAGCAAATAAGTCCAAAATGGAAGATATTGCCAAGGTTCTCCGGGAAAAAGAGGTTCTTGAGGGAGAAAGTCTTAAACAAGCACTTGAAGGATTGACCGGCGAAGATGCTTGAGTGCGTACCAAATTTTTCAGAAGGCCGCGATTCCGATTTAATCGATCAAATAATTTTATCAGTTAAGGCCTGTCCAATTCTTGATTTTCACTCTGATCCGGATCATAACCGAACGGTCGTAACCTTTGCGGGGGATGATGAAAAAGTTATCCAGGCTGCCTATGAGCTTTCTACGGCAGCGCTCGAGTTGATTGACATAAACAAACATGCCGGGGCACATCCCTTTCTTGGATCCGTTGATGTTGTACCCTTTATTCCACTAAAAAACACTCCGATGAAAAATGCAGTTACCGCCGCAAATACTCTTGGCGAAATGTTATGGAAAGAACATGCTCTGCCGGCTTATTTGTATGGGCATGCCGCAAAAATTTCTGAGAGAGTTGATCTTCCTTATGTTAGAAAGGGGGGGCTCAAGGTTTTAAAAAATGAATTTTCCTCAAAACATAGACAGCCGGATATTGGAGATAAGCTGCATCCTTACGCCGGGGCGATTGCAATCGGCGCCCGCGATTTTTTAATTGCCTTTAATGTTAATCTGAAAACACCTGATATAGATATCGCCCGATTAATCGCAAAGAATATTCGAGGGGAAGGAGTTCGGGCGTTAGGGCTATATTTAGAGAGTCGAAAAATTACTCAAGTTTCGATTAATTTAACTGATCATAAAAAAACATCCCTAAAAGACGTTTTCGGTTCCGTTAAAAAATGGGCAAAAGAAGAAAAAGTAGAGATATTGGAATCAGAGTTGGTTGGTATGCTTCCCAAAGAGGCGGTTTTTGACGGGATGAAAGAATATCTTCAGCTAAATAGTTTTTCTTCAAAAAAGATCCTCAAGTAATTGACAGGTAGGTTGGGGGGGCTATAATGAAAAAAATCATGGAGGAGCATATGAATAAAATAAATCAAAAAAGTTATGCAGAACCCAAACTAATACATTTTTTAAAAAACCCAGCATTTGGTGCAAATTGTGGAACTGGACCTTCTGCTTTTGATGTCGGAGGCTGTACTACGGGGACTATAGCAGATGGATTAGAATGTATAGGTGGTAGCGGGCCTGATTCGGAGAGCGATATGCCAGACGAATGTACTGGAGGTGGAAGTGCTGGTTGTAACACGGGTGGGAACGCGGTGATTATTTGTACTGTTGGCAATAGTCCTACTTGGAGCGCATAACCTTCAATTTTTTAAGCGTGCCCTTTGTGATAGTTGTGTGAATGATTAGAAATGATTAAATCTGTTTTCGGTGCCTGCAAGTTTGGTATCGGCGGTTCTAAAATAATTATACATTAACCCCATCCCTTGTGGTTTGTTTGTATGGGTAATTCCCCAGGTTACCTGATAAATCGTTTCTTCTCCCCTTGGCCCTTCAAAAAGAAGTTCTACTGGAAAATCGAATTCTCTCGGGCGGCCGCTCCTCACATATGAGGAAAAGCCCATTTTTGTTATTTCTTTTGGAGCCGGGGAAGAAAAATATGCGAGCGCAGCGTTAAATTGGGAGCGATCCTCCTGTGCCGCACGGTACATTACAAATTTTCTTAGAACCGGTCGCTCTATTTGGATAACCACACTTTCTGCTTTCTCTTCTGCAACATGAAAATAGATCTGTCCTGTTTTGTTCCACTTATGTTGTGGTTGTCCCTCTTTTTTCTGCATGAGCCTGATTGATCCGGTCATCATCCTTAACTGGGGTTTTCCTACTATCATTTATAATCTCCTTTCTATATATATTTCGAAAACTTAGCAGAAAAATTTCACCCGAATTTTGTAATGTTGACAGGGGGCCGGGGGGGGGGTAGAATAATCATATGAAAGAAAAATTGATTGAATATAAGAAGGCGGGGATGATTCCAAAAGAAGCCATTTTTGATGAGATGGAAGAATATTTAAAACCTGAGAAACCTGTGAATAAGCTCCTAGAGGACCCCGTTTAACTCTTCTATCCCAACACCAAAGCCAGATGCGAACGCGACTCTATCTTTTTTTGTTCTTATTCCCAAGCCTTTTAGTAGACTTTCCATCCTTGACGGCCAGCCATAATTAGCTACCATTGAGTGGTATGCGACCCTGCCAGCGGTTTCTCCATCAAATCCCAATTCTTTAATTATTGCTCCTGTCCGCCATGGACTATCGGAAGTAAGATGTTCTAATGTTTCTCCTAATATTTTATCTCTTGAGTTGCCCCAGAGGTTCTTATCTGTTAAGCCGGCCGCAATGATTGCCTTAGCGGCATCGGCATTTGAAGACCCACGCCCATAAGATATCGACAAGGCTTTTCCCGCAAAAAAAGCCACACTCGAATCATGAGGGCCTGGTCTTTTCTCTATTTTATCCGCTTCGAGAATAGCTTTGATTATCCCTCCTGCTATTTCAGGATCAGATGTTTCAAATGAACGCATTGCCCGGGATACAGAATCATAAGGAACAAATTCAGAAGAGTAGCATGAACGTGCAAGGTTATGAGATAGGATTTGCTTTGCAATGTTTTCTGGATTTACGGTCTTTGTCTTTATTAAAACATCGCTATTAAAAGCCATTACTTTAGCATCTAAATCTCGAAAAATTATATCTTGTGGTATGTCTGGAAAATATTTGTTGAGAAAATCCCTTGCTACTTCTACAGAACGAGGATCTATGCATTCTTTTCCATTACTTAAAGAGAGAACTTGTTCGGTAACCTTTTTTGGGATTTTGTTTATTCTATCATCACGAAAATATGGTCCCCTCATGCCATGAGAGTCCGGACTTTTGATTGTTCTCATCTCGGAAACTCCTAAAACTGCTAAGTTAAATGCCAGCACTTTGTTGACATCAATTGGTTTCGTTGCTTGAACAGAAATAATGCCGTCCTTCACTCTTTTTTCTATTGCGCGTGGCATACGATCTGATTGCAAGCTTAAAGAACAACCCTCTACGCGTAGCAGCGGAACGCCGTAAAAAAGGGCAACAGCAACTGTTGCAAGATCAGGCATGGGGGCATCATTACTCATGAGCAACTGAAGCACCTCTTTATCAAATACCGGCTTTGCTGCGTAGCTACTCATTTCTTTTGGAATGGAACCCATGCCTTCAAAAGCTGGTCTCCATGTATTCCATCCCCGACGAGGATCTCGATTTTTTCTTACTTGTGCTGCTGCCGTCCTGACGATTGAGGATAATGATATTTTTGGTGACATAATAATTCCCTCCTAATATTGATATTATTTTATCGTGTACGTATTTCAAAAATTTCACCTGATTTACATCTTGATCATAAGAAGCTGTTTTTGATGAGATGGAAGAATATCTGCGATTAATAGATTTTTCTGTCAAAAGAATTTTAAGAGTTTAGTGAAAATGATGTCACAAATAAGTTTGGATTCTAAATTTATTTCCCGGTCCGGCTTTATGAGAATCAATGTTTTTATAGTCTACCTTAAGGGTTTTTGGGGAAAGAATTATTCCGCTCCTTCCCCAATATCCGGCAGGTTGAACAGTAATTGCGTTCATATTTTGTTATCCTAATAAAATCAGAAAAACTTCACCCGAATTTTGTAATGTTGACAGGAGGCCGGGGGGGGGATAGAATGCGTATATGGAAGAGAGATCAATTGTATACAGCGTCCCGGGGTTAATCTCCTTTGCAGTGGGAGGTTCGATGGGTGCGTGTATTGCTGATGGTTCTTCAGAGGGTTGTGGTGATGGCTCGGATGCGTCGGGGCTAGATTGTCAGCAAGGAGCCGGCGCTAAATGCGCTGCAGGAACCAATGCCGATGCTCAAGGATGTACTGTTGGTTCGATTGCCAACAGTTGTCTCGTCACCGGAAATGATGCCACTGTTGTGTGTGTTAGTACAGGTAGTGGGGGCGATGCTCCCGAGTAATAAATTCTCTGGGCCTAAAAACTCCGTGACGTAGTATTCTTATCTTTCCATAGCCTTTACCTGCACTAATAATATATATTGAAGATGTGTTATAAATCCCTTGACAACATAACATAAAGACTATATTATTGTCATTAGCATATAAGCCTTAGCTTATATGCACATTGTATAGATATAAGGTATAGATTATATTATAGGGGGGATTTATGGCTAAATCAAGCTTTAAAGTGTTAAAATTGAAGCAATTATCGTTGTCGGTAAAGCGTGGTCGTCCGGTCTCATTGTCAGAATTGGGCAATAGAATAAGGGATATTAGAGAAGCGCTTGGAATGACACAGGGGCAACTGGCAAAAAAATTAAAAGTTAAGCAGCCCTTCATCTCTCAAATCGAAGACAATATTGAGTCAAGTAGCTTTAAAACAATACAAAAGGTATTGGCTGCGCTAGAGTGTGAACTGAGCTTCGCAGTTGTTTCAAAAATATCATTGGATAAAATAGTAAAGAGGCAGGCTTCGATTCGGGCAGAAAAAATATTAGAGAGAACATATTCAAATATGGCTTTGGAAAAACAGTCTCCCAATAGTAGATCTTATAAATTCCAACTCAAAGAACTAGTTGAAGATTTGTGCAATAATCCTGGTTCCGAGCTTTGGGAAGATTAATGCCTAAATTTGAAACCATTATTGGAGCTACTCCGATTGAAGATGCCTCGGACTTAATTCCGACCCACATTTTAACGCGACCCGAACTTAATGAATGGGAATCCCAGAATATTCTTAATGCTGTTCGCAAATATCTTGGGAAAAGAAAGCAGCATAAATTTGATATTACTTTTGTAAAAAGTGTTCATAAAGATATGTTTGACGATACCTGGAAATGGGCAGGGGAGATTAGGAAAAGAAATTTTAATATTGGAGCTGATTGGCACAAAATTCAAGAAGAATTAAAAGCGTTGGCCGATGACATTGCATTTTGGCAAAATCAAAAGGATGGACTTGGGCTGCTTGAGCAAAGCGTCAGAATCCATCATCGAATTGTAAAGATCCATCCTTTTGTAAATGGAAATGGCCGGCATGCCCGTTTGGTTGCCGATATTTTCTTGTTTTCAAACGAACACAAACTGCCAAACTGGCCTAATAATGAACTAGTTGAGGAAACTGATATTAGGAAGAGATATATTGATGCACTTAAGTCTGCGGATAAGGGAAACTACGAACCCCTTGAGAAATTTACCTCAAAATTGATAGACTGAAAATAATTGACAAAGAGCCGGGGGGGGGGTAGAATAAGATCGTGAAAAAAGAATTAATCAAATACAATATCCCTGGATTGATTGTGTTTGCTGGAGACAGTGCCTACGGGGCGATTTGTTCAACCGGTGGTGGGTTAGGAGAAACTTGTTTTCCTGGCGTTACTGCAGGCGCATGTTCTGGTGGGGATACTGTCGCGGAAGATAATTGCGCAAGCGGGCCCTCCGCAACTAATGACTGCTTCCCAACCGGAGGCTCAGGGGCTGCATAATTTGTCCCGGCTCTGATTTTTACACGATAACATTATCTCTGGTTTGAAACCTCTTTATCTTTATGAGTTAAAATAAATAATGACCCAAAAAATGCAGAATAATTATAATCCAACAGAAGTTTAGCAGGAATGGACATTTGGCGTGTTATAATAATAAACAGAAGGAGAACGCTATGAAAAAAACAAATGGAGAACTTAAGATAATTGAGGTGCCTGAAAAAGGAGGCATAACAATTCCTGACTCAGCCCTTAAGAAATTTGGATTCAAAGGGATGAAGCTGGTTCTATTGGAGACACCAGAATATATTACTCTTAAAAAGATTTATTCTTCCTCTAAGGATGATCTGAAAAAAGCCGTCGAAGATATAAGGGTTTTTGCTAAAGAGAAAGGCATTACCAAAGCAACAGTGTCAAAGGCCGTTAGAGCAGTTAAAAGATTTAAATAAGTGTTAAAGGTAGTAATCGATACAAACATCTTTGTTGCAGGACTAACATGGGGTGGCCTTCCAGGAGAAATAGTAGATAGTTGGCTTGCCGGTAAAATAAAACTGGTTATTTCCCCTCAAATTATAGAAGAAATAGTAAGAACCCTCAAAAAATTAAAAGTTCCAGATCCCAAAGTAAGTGAACTACAAAATCAACTGCTTTCTAAGACAATTCTAGTTGATCCCCAAATTAAAATAAATCTTGTTGAGAAAGATTCTTCTGATAATAAGTTTTTGGAATGTGCAGTTGAAGGAAGAACCGATTTTATAAAAACTGGAGATAATCATCTTCTTAGCATAAAAGAGATTCGAGGGATAAAAATTTTAAAGGCAAGAAGATTTCTAGATCAATTATGACTCAAGAAATGCCAAAAAACTATAATCCAGCCGAAGTAGAGCAGAAGTGGTATAAATTCTGGGAAGAAAATGGTTTATTCAAGCCTGATCAGAAATCGAAGGCCGATCCATTTACAATTGTTATTCCGCCTCCAAACGTGACAGGGCAACTTCATATGGGGCATGCCCTGGATAATTCCCTCCAGGATGTTTTGATTCGCTATAAAAGAATGCAAGGCTTTAATACCTTGTGGATACCTGGAACAGATCACGCCGGGATTGCAACCCAAAACGTAGTTGAAAAAGCACTTCGCAAAGAGGGAAAAACAAAAGATGATTTAGGCCGCGAGAAGTTTGTTGAAAAAGTTTGGGAATGGAAAAAAGAATATGGCGGAAAAATAACTCAACAACTTCGCAGGTTAGGCGCTTCCTGCGACTGGTCCCGCGAACGCTTCACAATGGATGAGGGGCTTTCGAAAGCGGTCCGACGAGAGTTTGTCCAACTATACAAAGAAGGATTGATCTATCGGGGAAAAAGAATAATCAACTGGTGTCCGCGCTGCGGAACTGCCTTGTCTGATATTGAAGTAGAACATACCCCTAAAAAGGGAAAACTTTGGCATATAAAGTATTCAACAAACCCTCACCCTCTTTCCCTCTCCCATAGGGAGAGGGATGTCCCGAAGGGACAGGGTGAGGGCCCTATTTCTATAACCGTTGCAACAACTAGACCCGAGACAATGCTTGGAGACACTGCGGTTGCAGTAAATCCCAAGGATACAAGATACAAACATCTACACGGGAAAAGCATAACTCTTCCGTTGGTCGGAAGAAAGATCCCAATTATTACTGATGACTTTGTTGATCCGGAGTTTGGGACCGGAGCGGTCAAGGTTACTCCGGCACACGATCCAAATGATTATATGATGGGGGAACGGCACAATCTTCCGAAGATAAATATATTGACACCCGATGCGAAGATTACGTTTGAGGAATTTGAGTCTGCTGAAAGGGAAAAAGTCAAAGCTATAAGTGGGTTGGATAGGTTTAAGGCAAGAGAAAAGATTGTTGAAATGCTTGAGGAAGGTGGACATCTAGAAAAAATCGAAGATTACGAGAATTCAATTGGAACTTGCTATCGCTGTAAACAGGTAGTTGAGCCGTATCTCTCTGACCAATGGTATGTAAAGATAAAACCGCTGGCAGAGGTTGCGATAAAAGCGGTTGAAGATGGTCTGATCAAATTTGTTCCGGAGCGCTGGACCAAAGTATATTTACAATGGATGACAAATTTGCGTGACTGGTGTATTTCGCGTCAACTCTGGTGGGGGCATCAAATACCCGTTTGGTACTGTGAATGTAATGAAATTATAGTGTCCGAAGAGGTTCCGAAAAAATGCCCGAAGTGTGGTGGGACAAAATTGGTACAAGATCCGGATGTGTTTGATACCTGGTTTTCGTCTGCACTTTGGCCGTTTTCGACTTTGGGTTGGCCGGACGAGACTCAAGATTTAAAAACCTATTATCCAACCTCGGTTTTGGTTACAGGGTATGACATTATAACCTTCTGGGTTTCAAGAATGATTATGACCGGCATGCACTTTATGAAGAAAGAACCGTTTGGGACGGTTTTTATTCATGGATTAGTTAAAGATAAATCCGGTAAAAAGATGAGTAAATCTACCGGGAATGTTATTGACCCTCTCGAAATAATTGATAAAGATGGTGCTGATACTTTGCGCTTTACCCTTCTTTCTCTGGTCGTAGGACAGGGTCAGGATATGAAGTTAACCGATGATAGGGTTCGGGAAGCGAAGAGTTTTGTGACTAAACTTTGGAACGTCTCGCGCTTTGCGCAAATGACAAATGACAAATGTCAAATGTCAAATAAATCTCCAATTCCAAAATCCAAATATGACAAATGGATCATTTCAAGATATAACAAAACAGTAGCTGAAGTGACGGCATTGATTGATAATTTTGAGGTAGGGGAGGCGGCCAGAAAGCTATACTCTTTTGTTTGGCATGATTATTGTGACTGGTATGTTGAATTCTCTAAACAGAACCCTAATCCACAAATATTATCCGAGGTTCTTGGTGGAATATTAAAACTTCTCCATCCCTTTATGCCGTTTATAACCGAAGAGATATATTTTAGGGTCAAGGGGCAGGGGGCAAGGGTCAAGAAGAATGATTCGATAATGATTCAGGAATGGCCCAAGGCGGATGAACAATTGATTGATGATAAAGCGGAAAAAGAGATTGAAGAATTGAAAGAAGTAATTTCTGCATTGCGCAGGATTAGGGCAGAGTATTCGATCCCCTATTCAAAAGAGATTAAGGCAATTATTGTTTCGAAGAATAAATTTGATCAGGAGACTATAAAGAAATTTGTAAAAACCTCAGAGATTTCAATAATTTCAAAACTAGAAGAGAAAGTTAAGCAGGTTGCAACAGAGGTAACTTCTTCGGCCCAGGTTCATGTTCCATTAACCGGGGTTATTGATTTTGAGAAAGAAAAGGCTCGTTTGAATAAGGAAAAAGAATCCTTAGAAACAAATCTTCAGAGAGTTGAACAGCGGCTTTCAAATAAAAAATTTACAGACAAGGCTCCAAAAGAGGCGATTGAAGATGCAAGAGCGCAGAAGAGAGAGTTTGCCGAGAAGATAAAGATTATTGCTGCAAGAATTAAGAGCCTATAACTCGAAAAATCCTCTCAATCTTTTCGGTCTTTCCAGTTTTCTCATCGATTGTCAAAATAACTGCATTAAAAATTGCCGGGCCGGATTCGACCGGACCGAATTGTTTTGGCAGCTGTGTAATATAGCGTTCCAGGATCGGCTCAATCTGCACTCCAATGATAGAGTCCCGCCCCCCCACCATCCCAACGTCAGAGATAAAACCAGTTCCATTTGGGAGCACTTTTTCATCCGCTGTTTGTACATGAGTATGCGTTCCGAGTACGGCAGAAACTTTTCCATCAAGAAAATAACCTATCCCGGCTTTTTCTGAAGTTGCCTCTGCATGCATGTCGACAATTATGTTATCAGTTTTTTCTCTCATTTTATCTATGATTGGCTCAACTACCCGAAAAGGGCAGTCAACCGCCTTCATAAAGACCCGTCCTACCAAACAGACAATCCCCAGCTTCAGATTGTTTTTTTCTATAATAATGTGATCTTTTCCCGGTGCCCCTGGAGGGAAATTAGCCGGACGGACAAGATAGGGGCAGCATCGGTCAATGTCTTTTAAGAATTCTTTTTTCTCCCAGATATGATTTCCGGATGTCATGACTTCTATCCCGGCCCCGATCATCTCATCATAGGTTTTAAGAGTCAGCCCGGAGCCGTGTGCCAAATTTTCCCCATTGGCAAGAATGAAATCCGGGCAATATTCTTTTCTTAATTCGGGAAGAAGCTGCCTTGTGACCTTTCTCCCCAATTTACCTATGATGTCTCCGATAAATAATATCTTCATCGTTATTTTGCTACATCCTGCGCTCTGGTTTCACGGATTACAGTTACGCGTACTTCACCCGGGTAATCGAGTTCGGCCTCAATTTTCTTTGCAATATCATGAGCCAGTTTAGCCGATCCTGAATCATCGATTTTATCCGGTTGTACAATTACCCTTACTTCTCGTCCGGCCTGAATTGCAAAGCATTTTTCAACGCCCTCAAAACTTTTTGCAACTATTTCCAGGTTTTGCAGACGTTTTACATATGCTTCCAGAGTATCTCGTCTTGCTCCGGGGCGGGAAGCAGAAATCGCGTCAGCAACGGCAACCAGGATTGCTTCAATGGTTGATGGTTCTTTATCAAAATGGTGGGATTCGATAATATGGACTACTTCGGGTGTTTCTCCCGCTTTTTGTGCAAATAGTGCGCCGAGTTTTGTGTGGGTTCCTTCTGCTTCTTGATCTATGGCTTTTCCGATATCGTGCAAAAGCCCGCCCCTCTTAGCCAGCTTAATATTTACTCCCAATTCTGCGGCAAGCATGCCTGATAAATGAGCAACCTCTTTAGAATGTTGCAGGACGTTTTGTCCATAACTGGTTCTATAGTGCAGTCTTCCCAGCAGCTGGATCAGAACCGGCGGAATCCCCTGTACTTCGGTATCAAAGGCAACCTGTTCTCCCTGTTCCCACATAATTGCTTTTGCTTCTTCCTTGGATTTGTTATACATCTCTTCTACTCTGGCGGGGTGGATTCTTCCGTCTGCAATAAGCTTATGCAGGGTTCTGCGGGCGATTTCTCTGCGCAGCGGATCAAAGCTTGATAAAATAACTGCTTCAGGGGTATCGCCAACTACCAGGTCAACCCCGGTTGCTGTTTCAAATGCCCTAATGTTTCTCCCTTCCCGGCCGATAATCCGTCCTTTCATATCATCGGAGGGCAGTTCTACCAGGGAGGTTGTTGTTTCAACCACATGGTCAACTGCACAGCGCTGGATTGCGGTTGCCAGAATCTCACGGCTTTTCTTGTCTGCATCTTTTTTTGTATCTTCTTCTATCTTCTTGATAACCTTTCCGGCTTCTTCGCGCATACTCTTTTCCAGGTTTTCCAGAAGGAGTTTTTTTGCGTCTTCCTTGGATAGTGCCGCTACTTTTTCAAGCTGGTCAACCTGCTGTTTTCTAATATTCTCAATCTCTACCTTTATCAGTTCCAGCTTCTCCGCCCGTTCTTTTAGTGTCTTTGTTTCTTCCTCAATTTTGACCGCTTTCTTTTCTATGTTTTCTTCCTTTTGATCCAGGCGGCGTTCCTGCCGGGTTAGGTCTGCCTTTTT
>JABMQY010000135.1 GCA_013202975.1 Candidatus Saganbacteria bacterium | reverse complement strand
TGAAAGGGAAATTGCCGTCTCCCGAACAGATGAAAAGGCTGCTGGGCGGGATATAAGGCATAAGTGCACAGGAGCACAGGTAGAAAGAGACTTGTGACTTATGCTCTAGGACATAAAATGAGTAATCTGATCCCAATTGAAAGAGTGGAAAATAGAATATATATGATTAGGGGGCAGAAAGTGATGTTGGATCGGGATTTGGCAGAATTGTACAGGGTTACAACATTTAATTTAAATAAAGCGGTAAAGCGTAATAATAAGCGTTTTCCTTCTGATTTCATGTTTCAGCTGAATAAGCAGGAATGCAAAAACTTGAAATTCCAATCTGGAATGTCAAGTTGGGGAGGAAGAAGAACTCTTTATTATGCTTTTACTGAACAGGGAATAGCAATGTTGTCTTCAGTTCTTAAAAGCGAGAGGGCAATAATGGTCAACATCGCCATAATGAGAGCCTTTGTGCGTTTGAACAGAATCTTGGTAAGTCATGTCGAGGTTTCGAAGAAACTGAAAGAATTGGAACAGGGCGTTTTTGAGAACAAAAAAGATATCCAATCTGTTTTTGCGGCTATAAGGAAGTTGATGACAGTTGAAGATAAACCGAAGAAGGGAATAGGGTTTCTACGAGATCGGGATCAGAAATGAGGATCCTGCAGTCCTTATTGTTCCGTGTATTTGCAGAGCAGGACACAATTCACCCGCACCGCTAGGAATCCGATATCAAAAAACGTAAATCTTCTCCGGATCAATTTTGCCAAAATCAAACCCACCAGTGCCAGCCTCTTCTTGTGTCATTGGAAATCGAACGCCATGTAAACCATTCTCTTCACACTCATAAGGAGCCAATTGTACCGCCGGCAACAGGCACAAGCGCAATGCCTTATCAAATTCTTCTGTTGTTTGAAATCTGTCTGCTTGGTCTTTTTCCAGCCCTTTTTTTATAAAAGCATTTAAGCGTTTGCGTAATCTTCTTGCTCTTCTCCTGGCCTTTTTTCTCTCTTTTCCTTTTAAATCAGAAAGTCCAGGAAAGCGTTTAAAAAAATTGTCTTTCAATTCTGATACAGGGCCATAGAGGATTCTTTCAAGCGTTGCCTTTTCAAAGCTGCATCGAAATAAAGGTTTCGCATTAATTATTTCCCAAAGTATGACTGTTAAAATAAAAATATCAGAACTTGGTTGTAGAGTTTGGTCTCTGCTGATTTCTTCAGGAGAACGATAAGAAGGTCTTGAAAAATTCTTGCCATACTTTCCAATTTTCTGACAAGCCCCAAAATCAAGCAGACGAACAGAAAAATTTTCCAGCATTATGTTATGCGGCGACATATCTGAATAAACATACCCTGCCTGGTGTAATACGCTTAAACCTTTGCTAATAGAGAGAGTAATTAAAATAGTTTTATATAATGGAAATGCTTGTTTTAATGCCTGAAGTGATACTAGACACGAAACCAATCTTACCCCATCAATATATTCCATGCTTAAAAATTGTTTGCCTTCATATCGGCAAGCCTCAAAAAGTTCCGGGAATAAACCTTTTTTCTCTGATCGTCCTACAGCAAGTAAAACATTCTTTTCTGTTGTAAGGAAGTCCTGTAGTATTGATGGGCCTCTAAATGTATCAATTACCTTGAGGGCAACGTTTTCTCCGATCGAAGGATGCTGAGCGCGGTAAACTGTTGAACATCCACCTTCATTAATTAGACCTTTGATTGTATATTTTCCAAAACGAGATCCGGTCCTTAAATTAACCAACATAGTGATATATTATCGGATAGTAGAAAAAATAATTTCACTGTTTTTTTTTAATCGACCGGTATTTTGTCACCTTGTTAGGAGATAGGCTATAGGATATAGGAGATAGTATGGCAAATTCTGCTGATTTGACAACAAATAACCTATAGCCTATCACCTAAACATGGGCGGGAAAATGCCTACGTAAAGGCATAAGAGCACAAGTAGAAAGATACTTGTGTGCTTCTATAAATAGACTGAAATTATTATGCAGAATAGCAGATAGTAATCCAGGTAAATATTGATGATAAATAAAACACAGCTGAAACCACAAATTAAAATTAGTGCATCTTTGGCCTATGTAGACAAAAAACATCACCCTGCTAAGAGATATTCAAAAAGAGCGCTTCGCTTGCAAAATGGTGGTATTGATACCCTGCATTTTGATATTAAAACCAAAGCGGGTATTGAGAATATGGGTATAGGTGGAGGGCCTACAGATGATATGTTTAATGCTGATTTGATAAAAAGGATTAGAGATGACGGCTTTACCCCGCCAATCGATGTGCATCTTATGGATTATGAGATTCCGGAACCAGAGATAGATAGATTGTCTGATGCGGGAGCATCGGCCGTATATATTCATCATCATTCTTTTCGAGAAACTGAAGCTGTTGTGAGGGCGTTAAGATATATAAGGGGAAAAAAGTTGGAATCCGGAACAGTTCTTAGTGTTGGATTTGGAACAGAGCAACTTTTAAGAGATATGCTTGAGCATTCAGATTTAGTTGCTCTTACAGCGGGAAGGGAAGGTTGGAAGGGGCAAAAATTTAATCCTATAGTGATAAATAAGGTTGGAGAGCTTTTATCTCGGGACTATCGAGGAGTAATTCAAATCCAGAGCGGACTAAACGAGCAAACTATTTCTTTAGCAGCCGGGGTCGGAGCGACAAAATTTGTTTC
>JABMQY010000134.1 GCA_013202975.1 Candidatus Saganbacteria bacterium | reverse complement strand
CTCAGGGGCTATGTAAGTATTATCGTAGTAAGGGGCATGGAACTTGCATGGGAAATAGGGGTTAGGGTATAGGGGATAGGTTATAGGGGATAGTGAGACTAGTAAATAAACACTAGAAACTCATAAATAACTATTTAATGATTACTCAAAAATCGCTATCTCGCCTCTATCCAGCAGCTTTCCTCCGGATGTGACGGTGTATAAATAAACACCGTTTCCCAGGATCTCACTGGCTGCGGACTTGCCATACCAGAGAACCTCGTTTTCTCCAACCGATCCGCCGGAGCTTCCCGATGGATAACTATTCTGCCAGACCATCCTGCCGCCAATATCAAAGATCATAATCTTTATGTTTGCGTTGTCTGATAAAGTGTAATTAATAGTAGTTCCGGCCCCAGATGAAGGCTTAAAAGGATTTGGATAATTCATCGGTTTGGCCAGCAGGCGCACATTTCCTGAATAAGCTTTTATTCCGGTAAAGCTGACCGAGTTTTCTTTTCCGAGTGCGTCTTTTGCCGTAATTTTAATGCTGTGGGTTCCTTCTGACAGAGAGAGCTTAGAGCTTAAGGCAACGGTTTTTCCTGAAGTGTCTTTGCTGACTACTTTTGACTTTGCCTGTGGTTTCCCATTAACCAGTACTTGGATGCTGTTGTTGTCTATCCCAAACTGATCGCTTATGGTGACGCTTAGATTGTCGGTTGGAGATACAACAATATCATTTTCAAGCGCCTTCTCTTTAATCTTAACCTCAATTTTTGGGCCTTCGGCATTAACCGTAAGAGCGTGCTCGCCTGTTGTTATGGTCTTGCCCCTATAGGCTGAAGTGACATACCAGGTGTGTTTGCCATCGGCAAGAGTTTGAGTAAGCTTTTTTTCAGTTGTATTTTTTACTCTTATGCCGTCAAGGTAGAGGCCAAAGTCTGACAGTTTGTATGAAGGGATCCAGGAGAATGTTACCGAGCTTGTACTGCTGGTATCCTTATCTTTTGGCGCGGACAGTGTAAGAGTCGGATCCTTGGTGTCCACTTTGACGGTGTAGAGTAATGATGTTATGGTTTGTGGAGAATTTCCAATTGTGGCAGTTGACTGAACATACCATTGGTGAGCGCCATCGGCCAAGTTTTTTGTATATGTGCCGATACCGCTTGCTGTTGAGCCATCTTTACTGCCGCCAATATAAATATCATAGCCTGCAAAGGCGGTTGAAGTTGTCCAGGTAAAGGTTACGGAGCTCTCGGTTTTTACCTTTCCGTCCGTTGGAGAGAGTAAGGGAATTGTCGGGGAGACCGGCTGGGTGAGGGTAAAGTTCCTGGGTGTAGAATCTGTTTGGTTGTCAAAATTATCGATAGCCGCAACTTTCCAGCTATAAGTCTTTGCCGCAAAAACATCATTAACAGTATTCCAGGAGATTGTTGACCCGGATGAGGGAGGAGAGCCCGGCACAGAATTTTTAAGCGTACTGCTGTCGTAAATTAATAACTTATAGCTTTTTATCGAATTGGGCGAGCCGGACGGGAGAGATACGGTGTTGGCCGAAAAGACCGGAAGGGTGTTGGTACTTTTATTATTGGTCGGGGAGACCAGGGTGGGGGCGGGGAGCGTAACCGAGAACGGTTTCTGGTCTGAATCAATCGTGTTTCCGGCCAGGTCTCTTGTGACAACATAGAAAGCATAATTCCCGGGCGTCAACTTTGAGGTTGATACGTAATAGTTTTTGCCTCCCGAATCAGTTTTTATTTCGGTTATTGTGTCAATTGTTGCTTTACCCTCTAAGAGAGCAAAAGGGGTTGGGCCAGGCCCTTTTAAATATATTGTCGGGTTACCCAGATCTGAGGTTGCATCTGTTCCCGGAGTCCATTTATAGGCGATCCCGCCAGAATCGGGAGCAACGGCAAGATTGGTCGCTTTGGTCGGAGGGTGGGTGTCAATCCCGAAGCTAAAGGTTTTAGCGGTTGCTGCATCATTACCTGCTTTATCTGAGGCCTTAATCCGTACCTTGTACCACCCGTCAGACAGGGGAGCAGTGGGGGGGATCACTTCGTAGATACCGGAGTTAAAATATTGGCTTGTTAGAGAGTATATAGTCTGATCTTGATATGAGATTGTGATGTCTTTGAGCGTTGATTTATGTTCACCCCGACCGTAAGAAAAGAGATCCGGCCAGCGTATTAATTTGAAATCGTAAGATTTTATTCCGGAGCCGGGGTTGTCGGTACCGTCGGCGAAATAGATGTAGGGACGAATCGATGTGTCTTTTCTCCATGAAAGATTGGTGATCTCTTTTGGGTCGGCGGGGGATGGACCGACGGGAAGAGTTTTGTTGAGATAGCTTTCTGTAAAAGCCATTATATTTTGTGGGTTGGTGGGGGGGGCGTTGTCATACAAAAAAGTAAATGAATCATAATTATTGTTTCCTGCTCGGTCTTTGGCAAAAGCATTTATCCTATAATAATCCCCATTTATTAGTCCGGCAATTAATGTTGTCATGTTATTATTGTAAGTCCATGTGCCGCTTGCTAAAACATGAGTTGCGGGGATTCTAAGTATAGAGCTGCCGGAAGATACCCAAGCGGTTCCATTCCAACTCCAAAAGTTTGGAGAACTACCCGCATAAATCTCTATAGAAACACTTTCTATCCATGAGATTGTGTCTGCTGCACTCCCCGAAAAGCCGCTGGCTAAATCGGTGCTGTTGAAATAATAATTTCCGGTTATCGGATCGGCGGTCTTGTTGGGGGGAGGGGTTATCGAGATGGTGGGGAATGTAGAATCATAGTAGAAAGTGTAAGGATAACTTTCCGCACAACGATTTGATTTGTCCAATACGAAAAATTGTATAGATAATAAATCCCCGTCTGATAGAGTGGGATAAAAAGAGGCTGGAACATTATAGTTTCCTTCAATTTCAAGATACTTGCCAGTAAGAAGAGTCTGTTTGGTAACATTGAGAGTAGGGGACTCGAAGCCGGCCGCCCATATTGGATTCTGAAATGCGAAGCCGCTACGCTGATTTTCTGGATTATTGGGGTTTACACTGCTAATAAAACCCCATTGGTTTATGCTCCAGTACCAATATTTTTTTGTGGCCGAGTGCAAATCTTTTTTGTATAAATTTGCCGCAATAGATTGTAGGCCTGTATCACCCATTTGTTTGTCAGAGACTCCAATTGAATAAAAATTATTTTCCAGATTGTATGGGTTGATATAGCCAATAGTTGCTACCACAGTACCATGGAACCCCACAGGAGCAAGAGGAGTAAGAGCGTTCCCCTTGAATTTAATGTATTCGAATACGGGGGCGAGTGTATCTGCCGCATTTGCTGAAAAAGAAAAAATTAAAATAAAGCAAAGAGCATATAGAATTTTCGATAGTTTGTTTTTCATCGGTTTCCCCCTTTTGAATATCCTGTGAATATTATTATATTCTGCGCTTTTTGGGGGGGGAAATCAAGGGGGGGTGGGATTAGGGATTAGGGATT
>JABMQY010000133.1 GCA_013202975.1 Candidatus Saganbacteria bacterium | reverse complement strand
CTTCGCTTCCTGACGATCCGGATGATCTGCCAGCGATAGAAGAATAATAGCATTCAAGCTTGATGTAGCTTTTTGTTCATAGTAAACTTAGCATATGTTCGATCAAAAATTAATTCCGGAAGGCGCCATCAAGATCGTTAAAGCCCTTAATAGTAAGGGATTCAAATGCTACCTGGTCGGCGGCTGTATCCGGGATCTCCTTTTAGGAAAAACTCCATTTGAGTGGGATTTAACCACTGATGCTTTGCCGGAAGAAGTTGCCAAATTATTTGAAAAAGTTGTTCCAACCGGAATTGAGTTTGGGACAGTAACAGTTGTCTTAAATGATGGCAATTACGAGGTTACTACCTTTCGAAAAGACCAAAAATATGTTGACGGCCGGCATCCGACAAATGTTGTTTTTACAAAAGATTTATTAGAAGACCTTTCCCGCCGTGATTTTACAATCAATGCTATGGCTTTTGATCCATTGAGTAATGATTTGGTTGATGAATTTGAGGGACAAAAAGATTTAGAAAAAAAACTTATTAGGGCTGTTGGGGATCCAAAAGAGCGCTTTTCTGAAGATGGCTTGCGCTCTATTCGTGCCTGTCGTTTTGCCGCGCAGCTTAATTTCGAAATAGAGAAGAAGACCGATGCTGCGATCAACCCGACTCTTGACGTAACTAGAAAAGTTGCAATTGAGCGTATTCAGGACGAGGTAAAGAAAATGCTGGGAAAAGCTGATAAGCCTTCAGTCGGTTTTGAGCATATGCAAAAAACCGGTTTATTGGAACTTTTTATGCCGGAGCTAATTGCGACCTTGGGGATTGAGCAGCCAAAGGCTTTTCATAAATACGATGTCTTTTATCATTCCATTTATGCCTGTGATCATGGTCCCAAAGATAATCTCGCAGTTCGTTTGGCCGCCTTGTTGCACGATATCTGCAAACCAGAGTGCAAGGACGGCGATCATTTTTATGGCCACGACCAAAAGGGAGCAGAAACGGTAGAGAGGCTGCTAAAACGATTTAAGTTTAGCAATCAAATAATTAAGAAAGTGATTAATCTGGTTAAAAACCATATGTTTAATTATGAGAGTAAATGGACTGATGCTGCGGTTAGAAGGTTTATGCGAAGAGTTGGAGTAGAAAATACCAAAGATTTGTTTTTGCTGCGTTTTGCCGATACAAAAGCAATGGAGCGGGAAATTGATTCTGCCTATTTGATGGAACTGCAGGGCCGAATGGATAAGATTCTGGATGAAGAAAATGCCCTGCATGTATCGGATTTGAAAATAAAAGGATCTGATGTTATGAATGAGCTCAAAATTCCTCCCGGGCCCAAGGTTGGTAAAGTTTTAAATGAATTGCTTGAAAAGGTCCTGGATGATCCTGCCTTAAACCAAAAAGAAACCCTGTTGGAATTAGTTAAGACGTATGAGAAGTTATAAACTCCTTATTTTGCTTTTTTTCCTGTTTGTATTAGGGACTGCTTTTGCTGCCGAGATTCAGGAAATAGAGATTGATAAGCACAAGTATTATGATAATCTATTAATAAAAACATCTGATTACCTTAGGCCAAAGGTTGTGCTGCTTAGTAGTCCTCCTCGTTTGGTCATTGATTTTTATAATACAAAAGCAAGACCCAAGATTTATTACAACCTAAAAAGTAAAAGAATAAAAAAAATTAGGGTATCAAAATCGGGCCGAGTTGTGGTGGATTTAAAGTATTTGGTTGATTATGAGAATGCTTCTATATTCGGGAAGAACCAGGCCGTTATTGAAATAAGGGATAAAACCAGGCCAAGTATTTATTCTGCGACAAAAGCTCCTCCGCCCTCCAAAGCAATTTCTTCTTTGCCAAAATTAAAAGTAAAAAAGATTGCCCCTTCAATTGTTCGGGTTTCTCCTTCCCCAAGACCAACCCCTTCTGTTTTGAAAGGAAAGGTGATTGTGGTCGATCCGGGGCATGGGGGTTCTGATCCCGGAGCCTTTGGTTTGAATGGATTGGTGGAGAGGGATATTACTTTAAAAACCGCCTATAAATTAGTTGAGTTTTTAAAAAAAGCGGGAGCCAAGGTTTACTTAACCCGAAAGAAGAATGTTAAGGTTGGCTTAAAAGATGTAGTTGCCTTTACAAATAAAATAAAAGCAGATGCTTATATCGGGATTCATTTTAATTCAACCGAATATCAAAAGGTTAACGGGATGGAGACTTATTATTCGACCGGTCGCAGTAAGAAATTGGCTGAAATTCTGCATAAGTATGTTCGAAAAAAAATTAAGAGAAAAGACCGCGGGGTAAGGCGGGCAAGGTTCTATACCA
Source organism: Candidatus Saganbacteria bacterium (assembly GCA_013202975.1). Taxonomy (GTDB): domain Bacteria; phylum Margulisbacteria; class WOR-1; order XYC2-FULL-46-14; family XYC2-FULL-46-14; genus JABMQY01. The sequence continues at coordinate 1,900 of JABMQY010000133.1, read as the reverse complement.
TACATAACGCCTATATGCCGGCAGTGATTGTAGAGCCGGCTTATTTAACAAATCCGGCAGAAGCTAAGCTTTTGCAGTCTGATAAATTTTTAAAAGGAGTTGCCTGGGGGGTTGTCTCCGGCTTAAAAGAGTATTTTAAATGGCGGAAGTAGGAAATATTCCAAGATTAACGGTTGAGCATCTGGCTCCGCATGCCAGGCCTATGGCTGTACTTAAAAAGTCCGAGCCTTCCGCTCCGATTGGTGTTTTTGATTCGGGGGTGGGGGGGCTTTCTGTTTTGTCTGAGGTTATGAAACAATTGCCAAATGAGGATGTGATTTATCTGGCGGATACCGCCCGCGTTCCGTTTGGCGGCCGGCCGGTCCAGGAAATAATAAAGATTAATCATCAGATTCTTAATTTCTTTTCTCGTCAGGGGGTAAAAATGGTAATTATGGCTTGCGGGACCTCGTCTGCCATAGCTTATCCAAAGGTTAAAGCTGAATATAAATTCCCAATTATTTCGATGATTGAACCCGGTGCCCGCGCCGCCCGGATGGCTACAAAAAATAAGATTGTTGGAGTGATAGCCACTCAAAACACAATTGATTCAGGGGCCTTTCAGGATGCCTTGTGGATTGAGGACAAAGTTAAAGAGGTTGTGGCCGAAGCCTGTCCTCTATTTGTTCCTCTGATCGAAGGCGGCTTTATTGAGGCGGAAGAGACCAAAAAGGTTGCCGAAGAGTATTTGAAGCCGCACATAAAAGCAGGGGTTGATACCTTGATTTTAGGCTGTACTCATTACCCCCATTTAAGGAAGATTTTGCATGCTATAATTAAAGCAGAGTTGATTGATCCGGCGGTTGAGGTTGCAAAAGAAGCAAAAGGGGTGCTTTCTAAAAAGCATCTAAATAAGACTGATCCCGCACCAGGGCATTATACTTATTATGTAACATCAAACCCATTGCAGTTTGAGACATTGGGGTCAAAGCTTTTAGGGCGGGCAATTGTTGGAGTAAAACATGTCGAATTATGAATTAATGGTTGAGGATACTTTTTCTGCAGCCCATCAGTTGAGCGGGTATGAAGGAAAATGTGAAAATCTGCATGGACACACTTTTCGAGTTCAGGTTTTTATTACTGGAGACAAACTTGATAAGATTGGGATGCTGGTTGATTTTAAAATGATCAGAGCAGAGCTTAAGAAGGTCTTAGACGAATTTGATCATACTAATTTAAGTGATCTCCCTCTTTTTAAAGAACAAAATCCTACTGCGGAGAATTTGGCACGTGAAATATACAATAGACTTGAAGGGGTAAAACCTAGTAAAATAACGGTATGGGAGTCAGAAAAAGCATGCGCAAGTTACAGTTTGTAAAAATGCACGGATTGGGCAACGATTTTGTTTTAATCGATACCCGCACGGAAAAACTAGATAATATCAATTTATCAGAATTAGCCCAGAATGTTTGTGATCGCCACTTTGGGATTGGGGCAGACGGCCTTCTTTTAGTTTATGCTTCCGACAAAGCCGATGCGCGTATGCAGATCTTTAATCCAGATGGGTCGGAGCCTGAGATGTGCGGCAACGGGATCCGCTGTTTTGCAAAATATGTTTATGATACCTCCAAAGAAAAGAAAGAGCTATTGTCGGTAGAAACCAAAGCCGGGATAATGCTTCCCGCGGTTATTGCTGAGAAGGGAAACGTCTCGGCCGTAGAGGTTGATATGGGAATTCCGAAAACAATTAACAATCAACAATTAACAATTAACAACAATGTATATGATATTAATGATATATCGATGGGGAATCCGCATGCGGTAATATTTATTGATGATTTGGCTGCGATTGATTTAGCAGTTGTTGGTCCGCAAATAGAGAATCACCCAAATTATCCAAATCGCACTAATGTTGAGTTT
>JABMQY010000132.1 GCA_013202975.1 Candidatus Saganbacteria bacterium | reverse complement strand
GTTTTTGACCAGTCCTTCCAACTAAAAAATAACCTGAAATTTTTCAAAAGACTGCGCGAAGCATAAGGGTCAGGCAGTCTGGTGGTCTGGCGGACTTGGGTCTTAAAAAAAGGAGGACTCAAAAATGGGCGAATGCAAACAAGTCTCAAGTAATTTCTACAGCCACAAAGAGTGTGAAAAATATAAGCAGGTAAAACCAAAGCAGGACAAAAAGACCAAACGCTTTGCCGAGAAAAGCTTTAAGATTATTGGCTCAAAATCCTTTATAAGAAGCAGTACTCCAACTACAGAATACGTAAATCACCTGCTAAAAACCTATTATCCAAATGCCATGGCCTGGTCAGTAGAAGTCTCCGAAGAAAAAGCCGGACTTAAACTTGATGACTGGAAGGGATGCGGTATTAAAAAAGGTGTTGCAATTGATTTTAACCAGGACGGCAAGGCAGATACCTTTATTTATGACCGTAGTCTTATTGACATAACTTCTATATCCGCAGAACAAATCTCTCCCCATTTTAAACCGGCAAATCGAAGAAAATTTGACCGGACAAAATGCGAAAAGCCTATAATCAAAGCAAAACCGGTCCCTTTTCCCTTTAAAGGGCGATTGTGGCCGGATACTTACGGAAAAATTACCGGCATGATGATGGTGGCTCGCAAATCAACCGCCCCTATTATCAAACAAATGATTAAGCTTCGTCCGGATATAAAGTACCAAATCCTCTATCCAGCTAAAGAAGAAATGCCAACCGCCAGCTGGGATTCTGAAAAACTTTACCTCTCCCGCAACGGTAGATTTTTGCCCCACACATTGGCCGAATTTCTCTATGATAAATCAAGGGCCAATATTCACTTTTCTTCATACAAAAGAAGGCAGTCAGACTGGGGTGGCAATCCCTACGTGTGGATCAGAGACCACTATTATGTTGGATACAACCAATTTAGGGAGACTACTGTAGCTCACCGCCATATCGATGCTTTAAAACAATTTGGCCAACCGCTGGTCGATCACTTGGGAGCAAAACCATTTCACACCCACGCATGGATAGGTGGAGGAGAAATAGTCTCTTCCTCAAAACATGTCTTTGTTAAAAAAGACTATTCTGACCAATTTGACCCGCAAGACACCTTTTCTCAAATGTACGCAAGTGGGCTAAAACCGGTAAAGATTGATAAAAATAAATATCCCTGGTTCCTTGATTTAGACGTTGTCCTGACCCCGACTGAAGAAGTACGTAATGGAAAACCGGTAGTCTTTGTAGCAGATACTTATAAAGAGAGCAAGTACATAAGAGGCGGGTGGGCTCTGCAAAAAGCTGCTGACCATACTGCAAAAAAGCTCAGGGATAAATTCCACGTAGAACGCCTCCCCTTTATTATTCCCTCGTGCGGTTGGGGATGTGATACTGCATATTCTTACAATAACGTACTGCTTGAACGTTATAAAAAAGATGATGGAAAACTGGTTCGAAAGGTCTATATGCCCTGGTATAGCGGGTATGACAAGGCAAATAAAATTGCTGCCAAACAATATGGAAAATACGGCTATGAAGTAATTCCCATTAAAAAACTGGAGGACTTAGCAGAGCATGGAGGGTCACTTCGCGGCATTACCATGGTCACAGAGAGAAAGCTTGAATTTCCGAAGTTTGTAAAATTACTGGCTGAAAAGCCGAGCAAGCCGAACAAGACAAATTGCGAAAAGACCGTCGATATACTACCCAGATAATCGTTGTTTTTGATCATCGAGAATTTTAAAAAGTATATCCGGAGCATTAGGAACCTTTTGATAAACAGCTTTAATCCTTTCGATCTTTTCTAGGTTTCCTTTTACTCTCAAAGTAAACATCTCTTTATAAGACTCTTCAGTATAATCCTTATTCAAAACTTGTTTAAATAATTTCTTCAAGTCCTCATATTTTGGAATATATCCGGTTGCAGTCTTGATAGCCTCTACATCCCCATTCACCCGAAGCTCCATCCACTTCACCCAAACAGCCTTATCTTTTATCCCGCTGATATAATTACCCTCTTTATCTTTTAAGAAATAATTAACTGCAAAAACAGAAGGAGGATTCTTAAGCTTGGCTCCAAACTCAAGATACTTATTTATATATTCGCTAAGAGGGACTGAAACAAAATCCATGTTAGACATAATGTTAAATTTCCTAACCCCGGATTTCCCCAAAGTAGCGGCAGTTGTCTCTGATTCAATTGAAGCCCCCATAGTAATAACCCCATGATTCCAGTCAAAAGCCTGCTTTACCGGAACCCAGGTATCAGAATCACGACCACCATAAATTATTCCACCAACCGGTACCCCCTCTGGAGCATCGGCCTTTGGATCACGATTCTCAAGAGCACTAATTCTAATGGTATATCTGGCATTCATATGAGAAGGCTTATGCTCACTCCCCTCACTCCAATCACCGGAGTAGTTTATCCCCTTTTTGGGCATCTCGCGTCCATCACCCAGCCAGTGAGGAACACCATCAGTTATTAGAACATTTGAAAAAATCACTTCGCCAGGAGAAGTAAGAGCCTTAAATATTTGAGGATCCCCTTGGGCATTAACATCACGAATAATCCCAAATATACCGGCCTCAACGTTAGCGGCAACAACTACCCCATCTTTATTTCTAAGATAAGCAATATCATCACCCACAATAGTCTCTCCCTGGATCATAGAGGTTGAGGTCTTTCCGCAAGCACTTGGAAAAGCGCCGGTAAAATAAGTTACTCGATCTTTGGGGCCATGTACCCCCATAACTAACATATGCTCAGCCAGCCATTCTTCTCGCATAGCTTTTTGGATTGCTAATCGAAGAGAGAGCTTTTTAAGTCCTACCGTATTTCCTGCATACTGAGTATTGGTGCTAAAAACAATATTATCTTCTAAATCTATATAAACCCGGCGTTTATCAACATTAATACATACCCCATTTTCTAATACACCGGCAGTATGAACAAATCTAAAGAAATCCTTGGCATTTTTAAACTGTTCATAACCACTTCTATACAAAATTCCTTCGGAGTGAACAACATAGCTTGAATCAGTTATCTGAACTGCTGAGATAGAAAAGTCTGAATTGGTTGGCCCTAAGCAGAAAAAGGCAATATACATCTCTTTACCCTGCATGCTGTTTTTTAGAAAACCATGGACCTCATCAAGCCCTTTTACTTTATCGGTTGAGTTAATATTGGGGCCAAGGTCAACTCCTGACGGAAGCAGATATTTGGTATTAGCCTTATCTCTGGCCTGATCTTTTAATCCATCAAAGTGATAAGTATGTCCTTCTGCCGCTAATTTAGACTCTTCTCCATTTTTTTCTGCTTTATCTCTAATATATTGAGCATCTTCTTTGGAATCGGTACGAACAAAGAGCGAATCGGGGTTGCAGTGCTCAACATATTTTGTTACAAACTCGATCAGCTTTGGATTATTCAGCCCCTCAAGCTTTTTAAAATTTAACTCGCCGCATTTTTCTTTAAGATCCATTAGAAATCCTCCTTAAAATATAAAAAAAGCCAACACAAATCTGTGTTGACCTACATCGCAACTGATTCAATCAATTATCCTTTGCCTTGTCTGCCCTCATATTCAGTATAGCTAGATTATCAGATAGATGTCAACTAAACTTTTCTTCCACGTTTTCTGACACCGTAAAGATAACGACTCTTTCCCCTGTAGTTGTACTAATATCAGAATGCAAACTTTGTGTTTGCGCCCCGGTACAGTCAAGAACTATTTGCTCAAGCAGCACTTTTGCATCTTCTAATAGTTTTACTCTTATCTGTTTTGTTAACATTTTACCCTCATGGGTCTTTGAAAGCTGCGTCTCTGCAGGAGTTAATACACCCTTTAGGCGAACAAATATCATATCTTGAATCAGGTAGGTTTTTACATCTTTTGGTCCCCTACCCATATATTCACGCTCAAACTTGATAATTGCCTTACTTATATCGGCTTCAATTTGGCCTTTGGATTTTTTTTGCATAATAATTAAAAAAGGCGCGGGGCGGATTTGAACCGCCGAATGACTGTTTTGCAGACAGTTCCCTTAACCACTTGGGTACTGCGCCGAAATCAATTAACAATTTCTCAATTAAAAATTAACAACGAGGTTAAAATATTATGATAATTAATACAATGTTGTTAATTGATGTCATTGTTAATTATTAATTATTGAAGCAATATATTATATCAAATTTTACCTTAGGTTGTTAGTTGATCCAAAGAAAAAGTTCCTGAGTTTGCTTGCTGCTTACTTGCGTCCTCTTTCAAAAAGCCGAGGCCCTGGCAGCTTAACCC
>JABMQY010000131.1 GCA_013202975.1 Candidatus Saganbacteria bacterium | reverse complement strand
CGGGAAGAGGTTGCGAAAATTGCGATGGTGGACGCCGTAGAGACATGCCATGGCATGTCTCTACGGCGTCCACCATCGCAATTTTCGCAACCTCTTCCCGTTTATTTTTGATTATGTCGTCTAGGATCATAAGATAACTATATCTTAAAGCGAAATAATGGGCAAGTTTGTAAATAGGGTGAAATTTTTTATTAGACTTGAAGATAAAGGGATGAGGCTAATATATGCTTATAAACAAATTAATATCATTTGAAATTGAAGCAGGAATAGACTGTGAGATGATTGAGGAATACCTCTATAATTTTAAAAAAGAGTCTTCTGATCGATTACGTGAGTTTGGATTACCGATAGCAAGAGTACTTATCCCAAAAATGGCTAAAAAAGATGGCTTCTTTGCCTGGGCGGAGAGCTGCCTTGTGATTCCCTCTGTCCAGGAGTCTCTGGTTTTGGATCGCTACGAAGGCCCAACAGAGATGCCCAGGGTCGGATCAATGAAAAGAATTCCAGACGGAACCTATACAATGTCTGGCGGCTCACTTTATGAAGTAAGCGGGCTTTTCTTCTCTGTATATTCTGTTACTAATGGTGAGTTTATGCGAGCTGTTCGGGATGGTTTGTATCAGAAAAGAGAATGGTGGAGCAGGGCGGGATGGGTTTTGTTAAAAGTATCCGGATGGACTGCGCCGGCATTTTGGGGATCAGAAGATTTTAATGGTAGGAATCATCCTGTGGTGGGGGTTTCATATTATGAAGCAGACGCATATGCAAGATGGGCTAAAATGTCGATCCCCTCGTCGTATGAATTTAAAGTGGTTTCTTGTCCGGGTAGCAGAATAGGGGGTATGAATTGTAAGGATAGTCAGGGTAGGGGAATCGGAAAGACAGTAGCAGTAAACGATCCAGGTTATAATTCGAGTGAGTTTGGTTTATTTCATCTTGGCGGGAATGTTTGGGAGTGGACAGATCAAAAAATTGGGTCTGCCGGAGTCGGTGTAATCTTTGGCGGTTGTTTTATTGATAAGGGGGATATTGATATAAATCAGCTAAAAAGATCTGGCAGAGAGACCAGGGCTAATTATATTGGATTTCGATTGGTAAGAAATGTGGATAGGAGAGAGTTGTAATGACTATTTTTACCCCAAAGGCCCTGGCCGGAAAAAGGATAATAGGTTTATCTTTTCCGGGGAATGGCAGTATGCAAGTTGGGCTTGAACCTGGAATCCTAAATGTTTTACCTCCCGGCGATAATGTTGAGTTTTCACCCCGAACCCAAAAATTTAATGATTCGACTGTCGGTATGTATATGTGTTCGGTCTATATTGCGGGAAGACGAGAGTTTAAAGAATGGGCAATGGAGCATGATACCAGCAAAATTGTTGTTGGCAGTTATGATCCAACCATGTTTCCGGAAGAATATTTAAATTTTGCTGCCAAGATTGTGATGGGGCCTTGTAATGATATATGGGCTACTCTTTCGCAAGAGGATGTTGTTTTTCAAAGAGCCTTTTTTAATCCGACCGATGATTTTCAGCTGGCCTTTAATCCCCAAACGTTAGAACCGATCAAGGATCCAAAAGCCTTGAAAGAACTTTTGGCAGATAAAAAGAGGAGACCAAACAACAGCCGTTTTAAAAAGGGAAAGTTTGTGTCGGATGTTAAGCCTGGAAGGGAGTATGTCAATGATCGAATTATTCCGGGGGTCCTTGATCCGGCCTATCCCTATCTCCCTCGTTATGACCTATATAATGTTAATAATAATGCCCAGGTTATTCCTGATATGCAGTCCGGTCAAATTGTTACAAGCGTAAATACCTCTTTTGGTTGTATTTATAATTGCAGCTTTTGTTGTACTCCACTTATGTTTGACGCTCTAGTTAGTAAGCCGTTAGGTAGTCTTGCAAGAGAAGTGGCGCTTTTGAAAGCTCTGCGTCCATCTTTTCTTTTTATAAAAGACGAGAACCCGACCCTTTTACCTGATTTTGAAGAGAGGATCAAAATTATTGCAACCCCCGGGGCAAAAATTTATATGTTCTCTTCTGCAAATAAATTAACTAAGGAAGTTGCCGATATTATGAAAAAGAATAATGTTTATATGGTCTGTCTGGGGCTTGAGGATCCCAGGGTAACATATGAGAAGAACGAAAATTTAGGCGGCGCGATCGAATTATTAAAAGAAAGGGGTATTTATACCTATCTTTCTTATATTGTAAATCCTCTGGATGTTGTTGGTGCTGAGGAAGGACAGGCCTTTTATACTCTTTTGATGAACAAGTTGCGGTTATATAAGCCGGAGATGATCTGCGGCAATTTTTTAATGCCTTTCCCCGGCACCCGAGAGTGGGACAAATATTACCAGCTAATTTCTGAGAGGGATTTTATCCATTATGATAGCAAAACTCCTTTCCTAATAAAGAATGAGGTTGCACGCAAAAAGATGGAGTATTATTTGTTTTGGTATCAATGGCTTTATTACACGTCTGATTTTTATAAGAATGAAGTGCGGGAGTTTGAAGTTGGCGATACTCTGCACAAAAGATTTGTAGAATTAAAAGAGCATTTTGACAGGGTGATGTCTGGAATAGTCGGGGTTAGGCCATGAGCAGGATTAATGTCCGATACGTAACCATAAAAAGAGCTATTGCTGCAACGACTCCCCGCTTTTTAAAAGTTGTTCCAAAAGAGATAAAGGTACAGATAGGGCTGGAGCAGTTTGGAAATTTAGCACTCCATGCAGTTCAGAGTAGTGAAAACTATTTTTGTCAGCACAAACTTTCTCGGGCAAATTCATTAGCCGGCCATGCCATTGTGGTTGCAGATAGTGTGGGAGGGGAGGCTGACTCTTTGGTTTCTGGAATAACCCAAAACAGTATTGTGGCAAGGACTCAAACAGACCTCTTTCAATCTTTATTTCGTTTATACAAGCAACAGGTTAGACCGTCCTTAATAGTTTTTAATGCGACTTCTCCGCATACAAATGTCGGGGTTTTTATGAGAGAAATTTACAGCCGCCCGCATTATCATTTTTTAAGAACAATTCCGATGCTGGCCATTAATTTTCCAAAAAACAGCTCTTTTATTCCTGAGCCAATCAGGGTTTTTGCGGCAAATTGTTCCCCGCATAAAAAGGGGAATACTTTCGGGTTGCTAAGTGAGCAGATAGAGAGATATTTTTCCGGACCATATTTTGATTCAGAAATCGTCCATTTACGAGATATTAAGGAGTGTCAGGGTTGCGGCGGACATCAGCAGTCCTGCCAGGATCCCTGTGTTATTGATGACGAGCTTCAAGATATGATTCCAAAGATTTTGCAATCAGACATTTTTTTGGTAGGCTCGCCGGTCCATCTTGACGGGCCGACTGCCCGTGCAAGGGCACTGCTTTCAAGGATCTCGGGCCAAACCCATCATAACCGTTTTGCTTTTATTGGAAAGACCGGAATCCCGGTGGCCTCAGCCTGGTGTTCCGGCACCAAAACAACGATCCAAAGTTTGGCCGATTCGTTAGAGATGTTAGGATTTAATATTTTGGGGAGATCGACCATGGAGAACATTTCTCTTTGGTCGGATAATAAGACTCGCGGTGGGGTTCCATACGACTGGTTCTGGCCGGCTTAAGTTAATACTTTTATATTTGAATCCGGAATTATTTTAAACTGTTGTTCTACTCCTTGAGTCCTGATAAATACTTCGCGCAGATTTTCTAGATCCTGGTGAATTCTTTGATCGGTTGCTCCTCTCCAGTAATCTGTTCCGTCAATAAGAGATTGTCTTACAGCGGTTGCGCTGATATTAGCGTGTCTTGAATCGACACAAACAACTTCCAGCGGATGTTTTTCTTTAACTGGGTTCCAGACATCCAGTCCGCGCGAGACCCCCCAGCAATCCGGTCCGCCATAGATGTGGGTGGGATAGCTTCCGGAAAATAGTTTGCAATGCCAAAAGATCCACTCGGCCCACTGCGGACTTGCTTTATCCAACTCGTTCATAAAGCCAAAGATTACCCCTTTTGGCTCAATCTTTTGCCACAAGCTAATTACTTCAACCACATTTAATGGGTTACGCTCGGTGCCGCCGTCCTGTCCAAAGCCGACCAGGACAACTGCTTTGTCGCATTCTGCTTTCATCTTTTTTACAATTGGTTGATGGCCTTTTGTTGGCGGTTGAAACCGGCCGTATAGTAGTCCTACTTTCATGGTTTATTATCGGGAGGTATTTTGAGAAATTTCAGGTAGAATTAGTGGCCCCAGTCGTCTTTGTTTATGCCCCCTAGCCATCTTTGGCCGCATTCTCCTGGTTGTATTCCCTGCCAGGGAGAGGTTCCATAATTATACCACCAACGTGTTCCGGTTATCCCTGCGACTGGAGCTATTTGATACTGAAGAGTAACGGTTGAATTGTAATGTGGACAAGCTATGGCAAAAAGCCTTGGTGTGGAGAAATGCTCATATACCCATGTATTGCTGTCGGGTGACCAGTTATTCCATTCTTCAATTTGCGGAGCGGGGGATAATATGGAAAAAGGATTGTTGCCAGTAAAGAGGTCTGTTGGACTACCTGGCCAAACATCCCCAGTTCCGTCAATTATATTTGCTGCATGTTTAATTGCAACCGCCGTTTTGAATGCTCCAATCACCGCTTCATCCGAGCTGATTTTTGCCTGTGTTTGTAAGTTAACCCAGCGTGACATTACCGCAGCGGCAAGGATAGCTAAAATTGCGATGACAACAATTAGTTCGACTAACGTAAAACCATAGCGAGCTTTCTTTTTCATAGATTTGATATATAATATAATAGATTAAACCAGAAAACAAGGGTGATTTTTAATGGCAAAGCATAAAAAACAGAGAGTGTCCTGGGGCTCGCAACTGGGCTTTCTCTTTGCTGCAATCGGCTCTGCAATCGGTTTGGGAAATATTTGGCGCTTCTCCTATATGACCTATGAGAATGGAGGGGGCGCATTTTTGATCCCCTACGTAATAGCACTTCTTGTTGCCGGTATCCCACTTTTAATTCTCGAATACGGACTGGGGCACAAAAAACATGGATCATCCTCCCTGGCCTTTGCCAAGATCGGCCGCAAATTTGAATTTCTGGGCTGGTGGATGCCGACAATCTCTACTTTTGGAATCATGCTCTTCTATTCGGTCATTATCGGCTGGTGCGTTAACTTTTTTTTCTACAGCTTTGACCTGGCATGGGGCAAAGATACCCAGGCCTTTTTCTTTAACACCTTTTTGCAGCAGTCAAAAGGGGTCTTTGATATCGGAAGTATCGTAAGCCCAATACTTATTTCTGTCCTGGGGGTCTGGTTTGTCATCTGGCTGATCTGCTATAAAGAGATAAACCATGGAATAGAAAAGGCCTGCCTGATATTTATGCCGCTGCTTTTTGGAATGACCCTATTTTTGGTAGGGTGGGGGCTTACTCTGCCTGGTGCGATTGAGGGAATAAAATTTTATCTGATCCCCGATTTTTCAAAACTCCTAAATCTCAAAGTATGGATGGATGCCTTTGGCCAGATATTTTTCACCCTCTCTTTGGGATTTGGAATAATGATTGCTTATGCCAGCTACCTGCCAAAGAGGACCGATATTATTCGAAATGCCTATATAACCAGTTTTGTTAATTGTATCTATTCTTTTATTGCCGGATTCGCGATTTTTTCAATTGTCGGATACATGGCTTTGCAAAAGGGGGAGCCGGTTTCGCAGGTGATTAAGCAAAGCATTACCCTTGCCTTTGTGGTTTTTCCCGAGGGTATTTCCCTTCTTCCCGCTTTTAATAATCTCTTTGGCATGATCTTTTTTGGGGTCCTGGTCATTGCAGGGATTTCGTCCGGCATATCCTTAATTGAGGCTTTTTCTGCCGCAATAACCGACAAATTCAATTTTGACCGCAGGGTTGTT
>JABMQY010000130.1 GCA_013202975.1 Candidatus Saganbacteria bacterium | reverse complement strand
CTTTTGGTGCTGAGTATTTAGAACGGCTGGCCAAAGAATTAAAAATGGAAGTTTTTAAGGACGAAGCAATAACAGAGAAAGAAATTTTGAAGCTTGTAAAAAAAGTAGAGATTAAACCGGGCCAAAATATTGCAGATGCTGCAGTTGAATGGATTGATAAGAATAAGTTATTTGAAGAAGAAGAGGTAGATGAAGCGTCAACAGAGGAGACTAAACCAGCAAAAACTCAAACGGAAGAAGAGGGTGATACCGATTTAGGTTTTGAAGATGATTTATCAACCGATCATGAGGGGGGATTATAAAAATGGGAATGATTAATCGAGCCGGATTATTTACGGCCAATCGGGTGATTCCACAATTAAAGATGGGACTTACCAGGGCAAAGGTTAAAGTAAGTGATTTTACACAAAATCATCCTGCTTTGTCGAGTTTTTTATTGTTAAATGCTGCAGCTCTTCCGGCAATACTCCCTTTGGCTTTTATGAATGCACAAGCAGCTCCAGTACTTGCTGTTGGTATGGTCCAGTCTACCGACGAGGAGAAGACCGATGGAGAAGAATTGCCAGCTTACCTGATCGATCTTAAGGAGAGGGTTAGCCAATCAGCAGATCTTGATCGCTGGCGTATAATCGGACGTTCTGGGGAGAGAGAAGAGATAATCCAGAGGGTAACTTCACCTCGAGGTATGACCAGTATGGTGGTAGTTGGAAAAGCCGGAGTCGGTAAAACGACCGTTGCCAGGGCTTTGGCTTATTATGGTGTCGTAGAAAATGGTGAGGGGGTAGAAGAATTTAGGGGGCGGCCGATCGTTGAACTTGATAAGGCTAAATTGTTTGGAAGTATTGGGAGTAAGCCGGAATTAAGTGAAGAGTTGTCCCAGGTAATGGAATGGCTTAGAAAGAATAAGGCGATTTGTATTGTTGACGAAATATGTTCGGTAGACCCCACTTTTGATCCGATCTTCTTTGGTGCGCTGCTTTCTGCAGCAGCAGAGACCGATCCAGATAGAAGGGTAACAATTATTGGTACCACTACTCCGGAACAATACAAACAGAGGTTTGAAGATGATAGTACTGGATTAAAACGTAGATTTCCTCCGGTAATGATTGAAGAGCCGCCGTTTGCTGAAAACCTAAGATTTATGCTCGATTTTTCGCGTGCATGGATCAAGCAGACTGCCATAAAAATAACTACAAAAGCACTTAGGATGGTATGTAAATTAAACCAGCGTCATACCCCGGATCAGTCTTCTCCAGACCGTGATATTAATCTAATGGATAAGGCGGCAGCTTGGCTGCAACAAGAACCGAGCAGAAGAAGAAGGGCTTTGGAAGATGCAAAGCGTGAAATTTTAGCCAGCTGTAATGCTGCAATTTCTGTACGAGATGCAGAGGACGATGAATCGGTTGAGATGATTGATTTAAGTATCAAAGAGGCAATTCAGCGCTATCTTGAATTTGCAAGGGAGGCAAGAGAGCCGATCCCGGACGAGGTGAATGAAAAGGTAATTGCGCGCCTCTTTTCTGAAGCAACCGGAATTCCGGTTGGAGAGTTGAACCAAGAGCAGAAAAAGCGGATCTTGCGCATTCGTGATTATTTATCAGAAAGAATAATTGGCCAGGAAATGGCAAGGGAAGCAGTTTCAAAAGCTGTAATAAGGAATGCCGCAAAAACTGTTAAAGAGGGGGCGGTCAAGGGGGTCTTTTTATTCTTAGGGCCGACTGGGGTGGGAAAGACCGAGCTTTCGCGTACACTTTCTAAATTTCTATTTAGCTCTGATGCTAACTTTGTGAAGATTGATATGGGAGAGTTTGGGTCCGAACATATGGTGTCCCGTTTAATTGGATCTCCTCCAGGATATAGGAATTCTGGCGAGCCGGGACAATTTGAGCCGGTACGTAGAAAAAAACATTGTGTGGTTGTACTGGATGAGGTAGAAAAAGCCGATCAAAGTGTTTATAAAATTCTTCTCTCAATTTTAGATCAGGGTTATATGACCGATGGAATGGGGCGCAGGATCTATTTTAACGAGGCTTATGTGATAATGACTTCAAATTTGGGGTCAGGAGATATGAGAGAGGTTTATCAGAAAATACAAGAGTCGTACAAAGAAGAAATTGAAACATTAAAAAGATCGGCCCAGAATGCTCGAGAAATGCTTTCTAAAGAAGATGGGGATCGGCATTGGACAGAAGGATTAAAAACGGCAGAAGATAGACGCGAGCAGTCAATTAAACAGGCATATCTCAAGTGCCAGGAAATTGGGTCCAAGGCGGTCTCTCAATTTTTTACTCCGGAGCAGATAGGAAGAATTGGCAAAGACAATCTGATTGTTTTTGAATCATTTGTAAAGAAACAGATGGAGGCCCTTTTTGAAATTCATCAGAAGATGGTTTGCGAGCCGGCCTATGAAGCTGGTTATCATCTTGAGTTTAGTGATGCTGCTAAAAAGAAGATAATCGATAAAGGGTTTGACCCAGAGCTGGGAGCAAGACCCTTGATGCAGGCGATCGAACGTTTAGTTGGAGATCCATTGGCCGAAGCCCAGGTTATGGACGAATATTCGGATGGGTCAGAAATGGTGTTAGGGGATACTATTGTGGTTGATGTAGAAGATGGTGAAATTGTATTAAAAAAGGGTGAGCCTGGAAAATATAAGGCTCCGGATATTTCACTAAGCAAAAGAGAACAGGAAGTATTTGACCAACTAGATGCATTGATTACCCAAAGGGTTGATGAGGAAGAAGAGATCGAGGTTGATGAGATAGATGAGATCTTAAATCCAAGAATTAAACCTGCCCTTACTCCGGCCGGGTTTGATATTAAAATGTCAGTTGATTTGAACGGATTTTTCCCAGGAGAGACAGATGCCGGATTAAAGTCTGTAATTGCCCCTGTTTTTGCAAGAGTTGATAAGGCAAAAGGGAAGCCTTTGGCAAAAGCGGTCCGCACATTTATTAAAAGAGCTGCCGCTATTGCAAAGCAAAGCACCTCTGCCAGATTAGATGATTTGGTAGCAAAAAGTCCAATTCCAAGATCAAACCCAAAAATTAAAAGCTTTGATGATATAAGAAAAAACTATGACACTGTTGAAATTCGAGAGGAGCTTGTAGCATCCCTAATGATGGATCTTGATTCCCCGCCCGTTCCTGTCCAGGTCAGCCACGGAGGAGAGGATTCAATAGATATTCAGATTACTGATGTCAATCGTCTGCCGGCGGAGACCGCCAGCAAATTAGGACGCCTATTTGCTATGACCCCTGCTAATACTGCTGAGAGTTCTAGAATGGGGAGAGAAGAGGGCTTTGATTCTGGTTTAATTGAAATGCTTGAAGCATTGAGGGTAATAAGGGGCCTTGGTGGAGAAACAAACTTTTGGACCGAAGATGGAAAGACTATTATTTGGCTTAGAATTCCGGCCAAGGAGAGCGAGTAAGCATGTCTCAACTAAGCGGATTAACCGGCAGAATACAGCAAAGCCTTAGGTCAAATCCGGTCAAAAGGCTTTCTGTTTCAGCATCTACCAATGGAGTGGCGGCTACTTCAATTACCGCTTTACCGCCAATGTTGTTGGCACTTTATCCTGCCAAGATAAATGCAGCTATCCAGGGGCGTTTTGAGTTTACCCTGCAAGATATTTTATGGGACGAGCGAGCCAAGCAGGCAATTCTAGCCAGTCCAAATTTTCTGGATAAATTAGCAGAAGGATTGGATGCTGCGATGGAAGTTTTGGAGCCCAGTGGTGTTCGGGCGATAATTGATACAGAAAAAGAGGTTTTGATTTTTCTGGCAGATGATGCGAATAAGAGAGCGGCCGGATTGGGTAAAGCAGCAGCCCCGCCAGTTATCTCTCCTCCGGTTCAAGTCAAAGAGGCTGTAGCGCCACAAGATGAAGTGTTATGGAAGGGGAATGCAGAGCTATTAGTAGATTCAATTTTTCAGTGGTTGGAGAAACAAAAAATTGAGGAGCTTCCTCCGGTTATTTTGAAAAGAAGTGAGCTTGCAAACGAGTTAGGGTTTGATGGGGTGGAAGTAAATGATTTGTTTAAAGATGGGTGGAAGGGGGCGGAAGATTTGGTTTTAAATAGCTATTCTGATCGGCGGCAATATGATCGAGTAATCGAAAAAATGGTAGAGAAAAAATGGCTTAGAAAGGATCTGGTTAAGGATGTGGTAAGACTTATTTCTTCTGTTTTAGACGGAAGAAAAAAACGGGAGAACTGGGCAGCTATTATAGATATTTTGGGGACTGTTGCTGCCACGGATGACTTACCAAAACTAAACGAATGTGTTGATCAGTACAAAGAGGCAGGAGAAAAAGAATTAGAAGATGCTGCTAATTTAGCCATTGTTCAAGTTTCAAAGAGAAATAATGATAAAGAGACCCTAAAAAATCAGCTTTATTATTATGAAGCCAGGGTTGCTTTGGGGGAATTAGCCACAAAAGAAGATTTACTCTATATCCTCCAGATGTTAAGAAGTGATAAATGGTGGTTGCGAGAGACCGCCCTTTTTATGTTGAAAAAAATTGGAACCAGGCAGGATATTGTCAAGATTATAAAGAGATTAAAAAATGATGATAATGATTTTGTGCGGAAAGCTGCGGCAGAGGCATTGGGAGCAGTAGTAAGCCGCGATGATATTGAATTGATCAAAAAGCTTGCAGCAAGTGAAGTATATTATGATAGATTAGCAGCGGCAAAGGCATTTGAGAGAATTGTTGAGAGAGAGGATCTAGAGTATCTTTTGAATATAATAGCTAGATATAGCGTTAGTAATGAGGACTTTTATCCGGCGCTAAAGAAGATTGTTGAGCGTGGCGATCTGGAATTTGATGAGATTGACAGATATATTAACATGAGTTTTTCAGGAGGGAAATCAGATAGAATTATGTTTTACCTTGAGGTCTTTGCAGAACGCTTTGCAACCAAAGATGATCTTGAATTTATTGCAAAACTTCGGTCAAAAAAAGAGCGGGACGATCTGATTTTTTGGGGAGTTAAAGCTCAACTTAGGCTTTTAACCGAATTTGATATAAGAGATCTGTTTCAATACCTAAAGGATGTAGAAGATGCTAAACCGAAAGCTGGTGACAAAGAAAAAAAAGCGGTCAGGCTGGAGCAAAGGCTGGCGCGGGCTGCGGAAGAGAGGTTTGCTCAGCTTGCAACTGATGACGAGATCCCTGAGATCGTGGCATTACTCAACAGCAGGGTCAAATCCCAGCAGCGTGCTGCACTTTTGGCTGTAAGCAAAGAGGATAGTTTTCTAATGGTTCCTCCCGGACTAAAGATATTATTAGGAGAGCTTATTGATGATAATAAGAAGATTGTCCCTTCTTTATTAAATGTACTAGTGAGGTTTCTCTCAGAGGAAGGGCTCTAAAATATTATGGTAAGTCTATCTACTAAAATTCAACAAGGTTTACAGGTTCGTCCTATATCAAATCTTTCTGTTTCACAACGGATTGACGGATTACAGGTTACATCTATAACTCAGCTGCCTATGATGCTGGTGGACTCTTATGCCCCCAAAATTAACAGTGCGGTGCAGCGAAGGTTCGACTTTACCCTGCTTGATGTTTTATGGGATGAGCGGGCTAAACAGGCAATTTTAGCCAGTCCGACTTTTTTAGATGAACTGGATCGGGGATTTGAAGCGGCGATGGCGTTGCTGCAAGAATTGCAAGAGATTGAAGTGGTTCTTATTCCCGAGACCAAAGTATTAATGTTTTTAGCGGACCAATCAAACAAAAGAGCGGCCGGATTAGTTGAAACTTCAAGTCCAGTCCCCGTATCTCCTCCGATTGCAATAGCAGAAATATCTCAAAAACCATTATGGCAGACAAATGAGGAAAAAATAGTTTCAGAGGTCCGTGAATGGCTCGAAGAAAACGGGAGTCCGGTTGAGAC
This sequence comes from Candidatus Saganbacteria bacterium, assembly GCA_013202975.1. Taxonomy (GTDB): domain Bacteria; phylum Margulisbacteria; class WOR-1; order XYC2-FULL-46-14; family XYC2-FULL-46-14; genus JABMQY01. Next base: position 6,378 of record JABMQY010000130.1, on the reverse strand, counting down.
AATATCTATTGAAGAGCTGGTTAACCGGCTTGAGCTTTTGGGGGCAGTCGGATCGTTTGAGGATTCTGCGCGATCACAAGAATTTGTGGAGAAGTTTTTGGAAGCTAAAGAAGAAGATGATGTGATCCGTGTAAGAGAGGCTGCAGAAAAAGCAAATGTCCTGCTGGCTGCCAGATTTAAGCAAAAAGATGAACTTGTTAATTTACTTAAATATGAAGAGGCCAGAGCCGCATTGGTTGAGCTTGCAGATGAATCCGATATTCCTTTGATGAACCGCATGCTGGTTAATCCTGACCAAAACTTGAGGATAACCGCTCTTATGATGATGCGTAAGTTGGGATCAAGGAAAGATCTCCCCAGGGTTATTAAAAGAATAAGGAGTGATAAGGACAAGGGGGTGCTTTCTGCCGCAATTGAGACCTTTGCCAAGCTTGCACAAAGAGAGGATTTGCCTATAATACGGGAAATCCTAAAACTGGAAGAGGGCGAGTACGGAAATGTCAGGGAAAACCCCATCAGAACTGCAGCAGCCCGGGCTCTTGCAAGGATTGTTACAAAAGAGGATTCCGATATAATGAAAAGGTTTAGGATCGATTATTCAATGGGGACCAGCAGAGGGATTGCCGCTATTTTAAGCGAGGCAGCTCAAAATCTTGTGTCTCGTGATGAGTTGGATTTTGATGAAGTTAAAGAGCTTATGGGGGATCAGGCAATCTATACGGTTTATGATGTGCTTGAGATTGATATGGAAGCATTTGTAAAAAGAATTGTAACGGTCGATGATATTGATTTTGTAAATGAGTTGGTGGATAGTAAAAATAGCACCACCCAGGCATTGGGATTGCGGGCCTATTTTAAGTTGTTGACTGAATATGAAATAGATCAATTGATACCATTTTTAAGCGAAAGAAAGGTCCAGCAGGAGGTTAGTAGATCTGTCCCTCCGGCTGCAACAGAAGCATTTGTCAGGCTGGCTCAGGATGATAATCTTTCGGAGATCAGTTCTCTTTTGGATAGCAGAAATGATATTGGTATTCGCGCCGCCCTGCTGGCTTTGAGTAAACCGGATCTTGCTGAACAAATTCCTCCAGGCGTAAAACAGCTAATTAAAGGGATTGCAGAAAGAAAAGAAAAGCCGAGTGATTTATTAAAGAGTGTTCTGACAAGATTGATTTCTGAAATTTAGAAGCTGTATTTTACCCTTACAAACCCTAACTTACTCCCCCCAAACTCTGATCTGTTATACTCTGTCCCTTCCTGTCCTCCCAGAACCATCGACTCAATGCTTACATCAACGTTTTCTGCAACGTTGCGGGAGTAGGAGGGGTAGATTAAGAAACTTTGGTCATCTAAATTAATGATAGTTGATCCGCTGATCTTGGTGATTTCGTCAAGATTATTGTTGATTCCTAAATAGAGGGAATTGTTGCCCAAGCCATTATAGAAGTATTCAGAATTTACGTAAATGCCATTTTCAAAAGTATAGTCACAACCTAAAATCCCCTGAAAATATCTTGCAGAATTGTAAGGATACCTGACTATTGCCTCACCCCTTATTCCTATTCCAAACTCACCGGCAAAATCAACTCCCCATTGAAAACCAGAACCGGATAAATCGACATAGCTTGCGGAAAAATCAAAAAGTCCGATATTTGTTTTTGCCCGGACTCCGGATCTTGAACTATCATTTAAAATAAAGGCGTCAATCCCGCTGGCTTCACCAACCGAAATCTCGCTCCGCACTGCCTCAACATTAGTTTCGTCTTCCTGCCCAACTGCAAAGGACAAAACATAAGGATTAAAAATATCGGTCGGGTTCCAGATATATCCTGTTCCCCAGGCAATGCGTTGTTTTCCGTAAGTTAAGCTCAATTGTGAAAGATGAGTTTTTATATATGCTTTATCAAAGATCATTTTGTCTAAATCTGAGACCCCGGTTATTGGGATGTTTTCTGAGGAGATGACATGGTAGAAACGTGGTTCGAGATGTAGCGACAGGTCGCGACTTGTCCTTACATCAATTTTGAGGCGCAGCCGGTTTAGGTCTCCGATCCCGCCGCTGCCATCTTTTTTGAGATAAGCCATGAAGTCGTTTTCGTAGGTGCCAGCGATATCCAGCGCTGCTTGCGCTGAAATTCCAAATGACAAACCACAAATGACAAATATTGCCAATAGTTTTTTGGTCATTTCTTTAAATTTGCCTGACTAAAAATACCAGCCGGAATTCTAATATCAAACTGCGCTTTAGTTGTAAAAAGCTCGGTTTTTGAATCCCGGCGCAAAAGGTTTTCAATGGTCATATAGGTTGGATAATAGCGTCTGCCAAATCTCTTGACCTCACCCATAGTCATGACCTTGAGTTTTTTTCCGGATTTTGCAAACAATTCTTCCCTGGTCGGAATAAAGGTTCTCTTGTCTACCCAGATTTTTCGTTTATAATAAGTAACTTTTTTGACTTTTGCTGTTAGTTCAAGAATATAGGATTTTTCGTCTTGACCAATTAGTGTAACCTTATATTTTTCTAAAAGCTTGTTGCTCTCCAGAGCATCCTCATAACTAAAATCCGACCCCATCATGGATTGGCGCAGCATGTGACCGGCGATTTTTATGATTTTATCAACTGATGGCAGATACATCCACATGTTGTCGCCGATCTTTAAGTATTTCACCCCTTTGTCGCGGGCAGGGGATGTGAATTTTGCAAATGATTTGTCTTTGCCTTGGGCATAACTTATCATTTTCTTGGTCCGCACCTGTTTGCCGACATGAATTAGCATCTTTGATTCCATCCTGGCGGAGGTGAAGGTCATGTTTTTGTCTACTTCGTTAATTATTTCGTCTCCCGTTATTCCAGAAGCACTAAATCCTAAATACGAAATACTAAACAATATCAAAATCCAAAATACAAATTTATATCTCACGAAGTGCCTCCGTTGGCTCCATTTTGGCAGCTCGAAGTGCCGGGGGAATAGCTGCCAGGAGCGAAAATAAAATACCCATACAAAAACCGAAAAATACTATTCCCCAGCTAAAGAGGGCGCGGTAAATATAAGATACAGGTAAATTTATGGTTCCCTTCATCGCATAAAAGGTCGCGGAAAAATCAATCCCCTCGATCGCCAGGTAATAAGCAATTCCCGCTCCCAGGCTTGCCCCGATAAAGCTGGCAATGGTCCCGATCAGCAGGGCTTCGAACAGGACCACTCCCATCACTTGCCGGTTTTTCATCCCCAGGGCTTTCATTGTGCCGATCTCCTTGGTCCGCTCAAGTACCGACATGAACATGGTGTTTAATATTGTAAAACTGGCCAGAAAGAGGATTAAGAAATAGATCGAGCCGTATATTCTTTTGGCGAGTCCCATATAGAGATATAGGATTCCCTGTTCCTGCCAAGCTTTAGTTGTGTATTGATCCGGAAGCTTGGCCTTGATCTCTCTGGCAACCTCTGGCGCCTTATTCATATCTTTTATTATAATAAATACCTCGGTCACTGCATTATCAAGATCCAGCAGTTGCTGAGCTTGATCCAGAGGCAGGTAGAAAGTTGTTTTGTCTACGCTTGGCACCCCGTAGCTAAAGATTCCCACAATCTTAAGATTCATGGCAGTGATTGATCCGTAGGCGGTCTGGGTTACAACCGTCAGGGTGTCGCCAAGCTTGAGTCCCAGCTCCCGGGCCAGGTTTATTCCTATATTCATCTCTTCCTGTCCCGTTTTTATCACTCTGCCCTCAACCATCTTTTGATCAAGATGGGAGATTTTATTTTCAGTTGCAGGAATAATACCTGTACCAAGCACCGGCTTATTATTGCCCTTATATTCCAGCAGTACCCCGAATTTGATTCTGCCGGCGGTTAGTTTGACCTCTGGATTCGCTTGCGCAATTTTTTCAAGTGCTGTGTAGTTTTGGATATTGGCTTCCAGCGGCAGCATCTTTTCGCGTTTGATATAGTCCTTGTTTAGAATGCGGACATGGCCGCTGGTTAAACGAATTGTATTATCAAACATGTTATCCATGATTCCCGAGATAAAAGACCACATATAGATCGCGATCATGACTGCGACTGCGATCGACAGTCCGGTCAAAATTGAACGGCGTTTATTTCTTAAAATATTTCTTAGCGCGATTTTAAACATTATATTTTCTTCAAAGCCTCAGTTGGATCCATTTTACTCGCCACGCGAGCCGGATAAATACTGGTTATTGCGGAGACCACAATTCCAAAAATAAAGGCGCCAACGATCATATTAATATTCCATACGCCGCGAGAGACTCCTGTAACGCGATAACCAATATCACCCATGTCTCGCATCAAAAAGCCCCAGTTGAGTCCGTATTTTACAAAAGGAAAATTTAGTAGGACGGCCAGTAAGCATCCTACAATGCTTCCCATCACCCCGATCATGGCTCCTTCCAAAACGAACAAACGAATTATCTGACTTCGCTTCATGCCCATGGCTGCCATCATGCCGATCTCCCTGGTCCTTTCAAAGGCGGCCAAAAGAATTGTATTGCTGATGCCGATCAAGGCGATCAGAAAAACACTGAACAAGAGAAACACCGATCCCCCGCGTTTTGCCTGCGACATTGCTATCACATCTGAAGCTAAGTCTTGCCAGGTAGCAACTTCAAAACCGGTGAGATCCTTTGCGAGCCTGTCACGGAATTCCTTTGTCTTATTAGGATTTTTTAGTTTAATATCAATCTCAGTCACTGCACTTCCCATATCCAGTGAAGCTTGTCCTAAGCCCAATGGAATTACTACTGCAGCCCAATCGATCTTGGGATCTTCGGTCTTAAGAATTCCCTTGATGCGCAGGTCCAGCGCCTGATAAGTGTCGTGTTTTGTGCGTGTCAGGACTGTCAAATAATCGCCGACATCAACCCCAAAATCCTCAGCCAGGCCCTCTCCCAGAAGCATTGTCTCTTCATCGTTCTTTGAGAAAAACCGGCCTTTTTCTAGCGCTTGCTTTAAAAGAAAAACAGATTGGTCATCTTTTGGGTTGACTGCGATTCCCACCGCCGGATACTGGTCAACTCCGTTTGAGAGCATAATTCTAAAATTTATCCGGGAGGTAACGCCGGCAACTTCCGGATCTTTTCCCAGCGCCTTGATGATCGAATCTGGTTTTTCGATCGATTTGTCGAGCGGAAGATTCTCCTCATCTTCCCGGTAGTTTTTGTCAAAGATCTTGATGTGGCCGGTCTCGTAATTAATAATCTTATTAAATGATTCCTGGTCAATTCCGCTGAGCATCGAGTCCATGATTATCAGCAGCATCAAACCGAGCGCGATCGCCAGGAAAGTCAAAAATGTCCTGTTAAAATGTCTAAATATATTTCTAAATGCCAGTTTTATTAACATTATTTTTTTTCGTCAGAACTAATCTTCCCATCATGCACCTTGACCAGTCGCTTAGCATAATCCATCACCATCTGATCGTGAGTTGAGAAGATGAAAGTTGTTTTGGTCTTTTCGTTCATCTTAAGCATCAGCTTTAAAATATCTTCACCGGTTTTTGAGTCTAAATTTGCGGTCGGCTCATCTGCCAGAACCACTTTTGGATTTTTTACCAGAGCCCGGGCAATTGCAACCCGCTGCTGCTGTCCGCCGCTCATCTCGGCCGGCTTTCTGTTTGCAAGTTCAGAAATCCCGACCTCTTCTAAAATCTGCATAACTTTTTCTTTTCTTTGCATTGTAGAACCTTGTTTTAGAAGCATTAAAGGGAATTCTACGTTTTCGAATGCAGATAAGACCGGAATTAAATTGAAAGTTTGAAAAATGAATCCAAGATTTTGATTGCGCACGTCTGCTAATTGGTTGGGGTCTAATCGGGCAACGTTTTGTTGGCTAATATAAACTTTTCCTTCGGTTGGTTTATCGAGACAACCAAAGAGGTTGAGCATAGTGGTTTTTCCGGATCCGGACGGTCCTGCGATTGAGATAAATTCCCCTTCATCAATTGAGAGTGATATTCCTCGTAGTGCCGGGACCTCGATTTTTCCTACTTTATAATCTTTTTTAACGTTTTCCATTACTGCAATTGGCATGGCTTGTCCTCCTGTTTGGGGATTATTATAGCATAGGTTATAGGGGATAGGTTATAGGGGATAGGGGATAGTAAGCCAAAAGCTCTAATTCTTGTTTTTTGACTTTACAATAAACTCTGTCGCTTTTTCAACGCAGCCCAGGCAGGAGAGCTTTTTGGCTTTTCTGATCTCTTTACATATTAATGAATTGGCCTGATTTTTGAAGAACCCTTCAAATTCTTTGGCCTTTTCAGGACAGCAGTATTTTTCAATAATTAATTTAGCTGCCCAGTAAGCGCCGCATATGCCATCAGGAGCACGGCCTCCACCATATGCTTTTGCGAGAT
>JABMQY010000129.1 GCA_013202975.1 Candidatus Saganbacteria bacterium | reverse complement strand
GGCGGGCGGGCAATTTGCGCTTTTTAAAGGAACGGTCAACAAAGATAAAAAATCATTTGCTTTATAAAACAATTATTTCTATTTCCATCTTTTGAATATAATCATTTTTAATGTGCTTTTAGGGTAGGAATTATTAAGAGGGATAAAAGAAGGGGTCTTTTCTCTCTGTATCTCTCCCAGCTTTCTCATTGTAGCATTTTTTTGCTTTTCCCTTCGAGCTCGCTCATTTGAATACATTATAAGAAATCGATGTAATTCGCTCGCCCCTTCAGTCGGCAAAAATAATTTAGGGTAAATACACATTACCATCATTTTTTTTACCTCCTTACGGTCCTCCGTTCCGCTTCGATTCGTCGCCATTATATTGAATCTGTGAGTGCTCCTCATCTCCGCGAAGCTCCGGACTCCGGGAGCAAAAAAATGCTCCACTGCTTCAGCTGGGAGTTATCCAGCTTATTTTATTTAGGAGGTGTCGTTTATGTGTCCAGTTGTTGGTGTTGTTGGTTCTCGGTCTCTTCCGGTTTCTTTCGCTCCGTTGGTTTCTCGGGTGGTGGTTTCTTATCTGGCTCGTGGTTTCCAGGTTGTGTCGGGTGGTGCCACGGGGGCTGATCAGTTTGCCCTCTCTGCTTTGCTCCAGCAGGGGGCTTCTTCTCGCGGGGTTCTTTTTTCCGCTTGGCAGTCTTCTTCTGGTTTTCCTGCTTTGGTCCGTCCTCAGGTTGCTCGTTTTGCTGCTTCTGGTGGTCAGGTGGTTTGGGGTTCTGGCGTGCCGGGTGCTTCTCGGCAGGTGGTTGTCTCTGCTCTCCTTGCTCGCAATCGGCGCTTGGTTTCCAGCTCGTCTGTTGTGGTGGCTTTCCTCTACGGTTCTTCTCGTGGCTCTCTCTACACGGTGCGTCAGGCTGTCAGGCGTGGTATCCCAGTGGTTGTTTTTCTTTGTGGCGGCGGCGCCTGCTTGCCGCCTGATTTGTCTTCGGGTTGTTCAGTTATTCATACACATAAGGAGGTGATTTAATTATGGCTATATCAGTTTTGTCTCCGTGTCACCAGTGTACATGGTGTTTATTAAGCATTGCTTGCTCTCCTCGCAAGAGAGTGCGTTGTTCCAGATATTTGGATTACATTGGACAACTTCATAATAACCGATTACATAATATCTTGATTGGCGAGTTAAAAGAATTAATACCTTGCTAACTAAAAGCCCGTGTATTGCTTAGTTGATATATGGGCTTTTTTCGTGGTCATTTACTTTATAAGATTATCCACTTTTGTATCTAATGCGTCCGCGATATTTTTTAAGGTTTTTATGGTGGGATTGTCATTTGCGCCCGATTCTATTTTTATGAGTGTGCTATAAGTTATTTCAGCTTTTCTGGATAGCTCTTCCTGAGAGAGGCCTAGTTTTTTTCTTAATTTTTTTATTTGATTACTAATTGACATACTTATAATATATTGCTAATATTATATTCCTAATACTGCAATCCTACTATCTAATTCTACAAATAAGGAGGTTATTATGCAACAGGGTAAAATAATGTGCGCGATTTACTCAAGGGTTTCGACCGATGCTCAGGCGGAGATTGAATTTAACTCCTGCGAATCGCAGGAGTTAAAAGTAAAGTCTTTTATCTCCAGCCAGGAAAATATGGAGGTTTACAAGCATTACTCGGATCAGGGATTCACGGGCGCAAATACCGATCGTCCGGCACTTCAGGAAATGTTAAGCCATATACGAGAGGGGAGAATAAATATGATTATCTCCTATAAAATAGATCGTTTAACCAGGTCTCCAAAAAACTTTTATCAGTTGATAGAAGTCTTTGAGGAATACAATGTTTCTTTTATTTCGGTGACTGAACGATTTGACACTTCCACCCCGTCCGGCAGATTACTAAGGAATATTATGCTTACCTTTGCACAGTTCGAACGAGAATTAGTGAGTGAAAGAGTAAAAGATAAACTGTTCGAACGCGCAAAGAAGGGTTTATATAGTGGCGGTGTTTGTCCTTTAGGCTATACCAGGGTTGATAAAAAACTGGTTATTGAACCAAATGAGGCTCAAATTGTTCGTCTAATTTTTAATACTTATATTGAAACAGGATCAATTGGCGAAATATATAAAAAACTTAAAATACAGAATATTTTTAAAAGAAATGGTAAGCCGTATACCAAAGGTGACATTCGCTTTGTTTTAAGGAAAAGAACTTATACAGGGAAAATATTCCATCGGGGTAAAATCTATCAGGGGATCCAGGAGCCGATCATAAACGACGAACAATTTGAGCAAGCCCAGAGCATGTTTAAAATAAAGAAAAAACCAAGATGGCGTATTTTAAGGGAACATCTTTTTCCCGGGTTAGTAATCTGCCGGGAGTGCGGTTCCGTAATGACCCCCACCCATACTAATAAGTTTAGAAGGAAGGTTAACAAAAGAGTCAGGTATTTCTACTATAGATGCACCTGTACCTATAAAAAAGATTGGACCAGCTGTTCTATTAGACAGGTTAATACCACACGGTTCGATCAACATATTATCGAAAATCTTAAGAGGATATCCTGTGATACGCAATACCTCGAAAGTTTGAGTTATACGCTTAATCACCTCAACTCTGGTACCAATGAAGGACTCGAACTAAGTACCATTTCTGTTGCAAACATCCAATCAACCCTGCAAAGTGTCCTCAAGCTGGTCTCAATAAAAGAAACATTGGACAAAGGGATGATGATGAAAAAGCACATCAAAAATATTATATATTCAAAAGACGAAATAGAAATAAAGCTTTATAAAGCAAATGATTTTTTGCCTTCGTCTGACCAAAAATTAGATGAAAATCGCAAATTGCCCGCCCGCCTTGCCGCGAGGCAGGCCGCCGCAAAATTCGCGAATAATTTCGCCGCCGCAGAAAAAATTGGGGAGGGGAAAAATGCCGCCGCCGCTGATTTTTTAAAAAATAGTAAAGTTCGGAAAAAACTAAAAATTGGGCGGTGTAGGGCTCGAACCTACGACCTCCTCGGTGTAAACGAGGCATTCTGCCAGCTGAACTAACCGCCCCCAACTCTCCGCCTTCGGCGGATCGTAATTCCAAATGACAAATTGAAAATGTCAAATGAATGTAGAATTTATATTATTATTATATCATGAAAAAATGGGTGCGTTCTATACTATGTGCCCGGATTTTGACGAGATCTCTTTTTTCCTAGTCCTTTTTGCAGGGCATAACCAACAATTAGTGGAAGTGATACCGATGGTTCTACAAACGCCATGGCACGATTAGCCTTTTTATTAATCTTTCCCCACGAGGTGGCTTCCTTTAGAGTAGATCCGGATAATCCCCCCCAGTGTGGTACATCTGTTGTTACCTGCAGCGCATATTTGTGCCCTCCGGTATCATGGCCAAAAATGTATCCCATTACCACCGCGTCGTTAATGAAGTTTTTGGGCACCCCGCCGGCGACATAAAAGGCGGCAGTCTGTTTCGATTTAATAATAAGCTGGGTGATTTCATAATTGTCTTTGATTGAATCAATAACTACCCCTTTTTTATTGTTTTTCATCTTCCAATAATAGTGTTCAGTTAATCCGATTCCGATTGAGCTGTCATTTAGGGCCGGGCAGAAGATCGGAACCCCATGTTTTTTTGCAGTAACCAGAATAGATTGTTCATCTTTTACTGTATCAGAGAGTAAGGATATAAATTCGCGGCTGGAATAATTCCTTGGCTCAAGCGTACCGGCAAATTTACCGATATGAGAATCGGTCTGGCTGAATTTTTCTTCGTCAACATAAGTATCATAAATTCTATTGATATAAAGATCTCTTAGCTTTCCATCATCTTCCGACGAGTTCCCTTTGTAGTGTTGATGTCCAAGAGCCTGATAGTAGTCTTGATATAAAATTGCGCCGGTTGAGACGATAACGTCTACTAAATTATGTTCAACCATGTCCCGAATCACTTTGCGAAGTCCGGCAGCTATTAATGGTCCTGCCAGTCCCAGGAAAATAGTTGGTCTCTCTTTATCGGTCAGCATATTTTCGAATACTTCGGCAGCGTCTCCTATGTTTCTGGCCTGGATTGAGGCCCCCCTGAAGGCATCAACAAGGTCAACGATTGATTTATCTTTTTCTAGGTCAATTTGTTTGATTGGCTGCGAGAGGATTTTCTTCTTTTCTTCTATTTGTTTTTTGTCTTTTAGATTAAACTTGTAAAATCCCATTTCGTTGGTAGGCATAGTGTTCCTCCATAGTTGATGACCTTATTATATACTACTTAAACTTCAAACATCAAACCTCTCCCGCTCCGCGGGATCCCCTAACAATTGTATCAAAAATATTACGGAGGCGGGAAAAATCTAAAATAAATCCCAGGTTCAAACTTCCAAATCCCAATTTCTGAGGTTGGTTGTTGAGATCTTGGATTTATTTTGATGTTGGGATTTTGAAGTTGGGATTTCTTTTTCATTATATTACACTCTAACCCCCCTTAATTGTAAAAAACCTCGTACTGTAATATAATGAAAAGATATGGGGGCCCTTAGCTCAATGGCGGAGCAATCGGCTCATAACCGACAGGTTGTTGGTTCGAATCCAACAGGGCCCATTTGATTTTTGATGAGAGACGGCGCCGATAGTTGCCGACTAGCCGTCTAATCCTTGTGACCTGTCCCGAGCTTCGCAACTATGGAGAAAATCGCGCACGGTTTCTAAATATTGGTCGGTTTTTTCGATGTGATGAGCATGCGATGCTTCTTCAAAAACAACCACTTCTGAGCCAGGAAGCATCTTGTGATAATATTCAGTTGTACCGGGAGAGGCTTCGTCATAGCGCCCGCAGGTAAAAAGAACGGGAATTTTTATTTCTTTTAAACGGCTTGCCCGTTCGTATTTTTTAAGTGTTCCTGTGATAGTAAACTCGCTTGGCCCCCACATGTGTTCATAAACTTTTTTTCCAAGCTTTTCAAAAGTTCTATTCAAGCAATCAGGCCAGGGGTCCAAACGACAGATATGAAGCTTGTAATAATACATCATTGCATCCTGATATTCTTGGGAGGTAAAATCTCCCGAGGCCTCACTTTCTTTTATAACTTTTTGTAATTTTTCGGGTAATTCTGCAAGATAAGCTTTTTGATCTTTACTCCAACGCGAAACACTTAAGCAGGGGCCGGATAGTATTAAACTCACGACCCCCTTGGGTTTCCTGTTCAGGATGTAGTCAACTGCCAACATGCTCCCCCAAGATTGACCAAGAATATGTACTTTCTTTAGGTTTAGGGCTTTCCGGACCTGTTCAAGCTCATTGATAAAACTTTCGATTGTAAAGAAGGAAGGATCTTCTGGTTTTCCGGAATTCCCACAGCCCTGCTGATCATAAAAGATAACCGGCCGATTATCGGCTAAAGCCTCAATGGGTTCAAGGCAATCATGGGGAGCGCCGGGACCACCATGTAGTACTAAAAGGGGTATTCTTTTTTTATTGGCATCAACAATTTTATACCACACCTTCCCCCCGGTTACAGGAATATAAGCTTCTTGTGTAGTTCTAGTATTTTTCATGTTTCATAATATAACATAGTTTTTTTGAGAAGACAAGAATAATCCCGGTAAAATAAGGCAAATAATAAAGGGCGGCAAGGCAGGTGGTTTGGTAAGAACTAAAGCGGCAAAACCGGCCATAAGCCCGGATTACCCGCCACCAAATGCGCATGCGGCTGCGCTACTGTCACTGTTCCGGGACCGTTATTTATAATTACCCTATAGCCGATTTTTTCTAAAGCCGCTCCTGCCCTGGTAAGTCTGGTTACTTCCGCAGCCAATACGGTCCCTAGTCCGAGCCAATCTGCTTCCGGTAAATCCAGCAGCCGTGTGTATTTCCCTTTTGTAATAACCAAAGAATGGACTGCCGCCTTAGGGCTTCCGTCTGTAAATACAAAATACGTATCATTCCCGGAAGAATGGCCGGAGATATTGGAAACCCAGGCGTATTTTGTTGTTAATCCGTTTGCAATATGATACAAAACATTATCTGGGTCGTGAGAAATAAATGGTTTAGAATCATTAATATAGTTTTCTGGAATATTAGGGTAGTCGGTTGATCCGGCTTCACCCCAATCTGCCGCAAAGGGTGAAGGTAATACAGCAGGAGCCGCAGCAGTAAGAAATATTCTGGTCAGAGGAGAAGCAATTGCTCCGCTAAAATCAATTGTTAATCTGAAACCAGGGGAGTCTTGCGCAAATTTAATCATTTCTTGTCTTAATGGTTCCCATGCTTGGGGCAATATTTGATTTATTCCGCCAATTTCTCTAGCCGTCATTTTGATATGCCTCGGTGAATAGTTGTTGGCCGTTGTTACTCTTGTTAAAGTATGATTTCCTAATGTTATTTCTGCCGGCATTATGATTTCCTCCCTTAGAACACACTTCGACGGTTCGACTCCGCTCACCGCTCAGTGCAAGCTGTTCTGCCTTACCTATGTTTATATCTTCATCTTTTCTGGAAAATTTCACCCAAATTGCAACATAAGCATCTTAGCAATTGACTTTGCTTAATAGAAGCGTATAATTTTACAGTGAGAAAACAGTCGTTG
>JABMQY010000014.1 GCA_013202975.1 Candidatus Saganbacteria bacterium | reverse complement strand
TTGTTGGGCAGCCAGCTTTTCGTTTTCTCGCACGGCATCGTATAGAATTCCTATTTTTCTTACCGCATCTTTACTAAGCTCATTTTTTAGGGCAAATACAGCATCCCCCTCTGCATCTTGTAAAGAGGGGAGCATTAACTGAGTAAAATGAGGTTCTTGTTTACTTACTGCTGCCCCAGCTATCTCCAAAATTTGTCTTGCCATACGATGGGTTTTAATTTTTGCCTTTATTATCCTTTGCGCCATAGGATCTTTTTCTATCAATCTTTCTGCTTTTGCTCTGGCGACCGATATATCTAGTTTTCCTCTATAAATTCCTCTAACCCAGGCAATCGTCCTTCTTTGGCAGGATTGAAGTGCTTTGGCAACCTTTTCCTGATCAACCTGACCACTGCGAAGAGCCTGGCTCAATAGATTGTGAACATAGCTTCTTGAGCGGGCCGGGGTAAGGACTCCGCCGCAAACAACAAAGGCCCGATCAAAGACTCGAGCTAGTGTTTCATCTTTAACTAGATTTAGAGCCCCTTCTGCTTTTTCTTGTGGAAGCAGGCATAATCCTCGAACTACTACACTGCTATCGAGCTGGTCAAAGCGCTTTACTGCGGTTTGATCGCTAAATTTGGGTGCATCTACCAAGCTTGTGTCTAAAACCTGGGCAAGTTCAGTATCGTCTAAATCTGAGAGCATATCTCTTGCTATTTCATGGAATTTTACGGTTCTAATTAAGCGGGCTGCAGTTTCACGATCTTCATGCCATAAGAAGCTAAAAGCATTTGCCCGTTCTGCTTTTGTATTATTAGTAGTGTCAAATTCTTGTTGAAGGGCAGGAAGGTACTTTTCGGAGGGGGCAGGTTCATCTGTTTTCTTAGGTTCTTCAAGATTAACAATCTTTCTCTCTTTTAAGAAGGTCTGAACCTCTTTTGAGCAAGCATTATAAATTTCTCTCTGCTCATTAATAGAGGATCTTTTTATTTTTGAAGCAAGGTTTGGAATTAATGTTTCATTGGTGCTTACTTCATCAACCAGGATAGAATAGATATGTAGAACTCGGAAGAAGTCTGCCTTGCCATCTAATGATAACTCAGTCCAGAGGAGAGAGAGATCCTGATAACTAACCCCTTCTCCAAGTTCCTTTCTTACCAAGAAGCATTTGAAAGCGCCAAAGTTGTCAGTATCTCTAAATGTATGGGCCATTTCCCTGTTTTTTATCAAATCGTTGGGAACCAGTTTTAATTCTCTTTCGAGTAATTCGACAGCAGCTTGTGTTGGCATATCATTAACGGCTCTTCCGATCGGACCATGGATCCCTTTGGCTGATCTTACAATTAGTCCTGCGGTCTCCTGATCCATTGCTGCGAGTGCTCTTCCCCTCTCTTCTTTTGGGATTAACTCATAAAACTTTTGCGCGATCTCTTTGGAATAGTTAACCTTGCTCTTTTCATGCAATAGCTTAGGTTCGATTTCAATAATTGCTTTTTGAAAGGCTTCAAATTCATTCGAGGAATATTCTTCTCTTTGTTGACACGCTTTTTGGATCTGAATTGCTAACCTTTCTGTATGTTCATCCTCTAATAATCCCTGTCTCGCTTTTTCTGATAAGCTTTTCCAAACCTCTTCTGCTTGGTCATTTTCGATCAAATGTTCTAATCCAGCTTCACAAATAGGTCCAAAAAATGCGGTTGCAAAACGGGTTATATGTTTTAAATATGGGGCTTGTCTTAAAAATGGTTCATATAAGTTGTTTTTCTTAATAAAAGCCATAAATTCGTTATAATTACTTGAAATCATTTTTGATAAGTATTTTATAGTTCCGGATAGATATTCTTGTCCTGCTTCATGATCATTTGCGGGTGGTTCGTGTTTGCTCTCCAATAAAAATCGGGTGAGCTCTGCCCAGAGAGAATCATTGTATCCAAGCTGATCTCCAATTTTTTGATGACTTCCGGCACAGAAGACCATAAGAATTCTTAACAGTCCAGGATCGATCAGCCAAAGTGCTTTGAGATTTACTTTATCTGTTAGTGCTCTACTTGCCAGGTTTCGGGAACGCAGCTCCATGTTGCTGGCTCTTATTTTATCTGCCCATTCTTTTGCGGCTGCAATCTGTTTTTCCGTTGGCGCTGCTCCCCATTCTTCTTTCCATTTAATTTTTGTTTCTGTTTCTGTTGAGGATCCTTCCCATGCATCATGAATCTCTTGTGCTTCTTTTTCTATCCCTTTTATTTTTAAGAGCGCTTGTCTGCTCTCTTCTGGTAGTTTTTGCCAGATCTTTACTAATTTATCTGTTTCTGAAACTCCAAATTTAAATATTATTTTGAGTAGATTGACAAAACCACCACGGGCGG
Source organism: Candidatus Saganbacteria bacterium (assembly GCA_013202975.1). Taxonomy (GTDB): domain Bacteria; phylum Margulisbacteria; class WOR-1; order XYC2-FULL-46-14; family XYC2-FULL-46-14; genus JABMQY01. The sequence goes on along the minus strand of JABMQY010000014.1, from coordinate 60,969 downwards.
TCATGTTTGTTATATAACGCAAGAATTTGGCCTGTCTTAAAATAGGCTCTTCCAAATTATGCTCTGCAATAATTGGTAGCAGCTCTGTAAGTTTTCCTAGTATAACTCTTTGATGAACAAGCATTGCGTTAGTTAAATAACAGATAGCAGTGTCATAATCTTTTGCAGGAGCGATATCATCTTCTAAAATGAGCTTTAACGTCTCTGCCCAAAAGCTTAAGGTTTGGCCTTTGAGGCGGCCAGAGATATCATTATGCCTTCCAAAACTATTTCCAATAAGAAGTTTATATAATTCTTTGTCTATCAAAAATAGTGCTACAAAGTCGATTCCATTTCTGAATGAGCTATGGGCAAGTTCTGGTGAGTGTATGTTAAATCCATCCTGTTTTACGGTGTTTTCTATCCAGTCTCGGGCTCTTTCAATTTCTTCATCTAATGGTGCATATCCCCATGCTTCTTCATTCCAAGCTGAATGAGCCTCGTCTGCGCGGTTTCGCATTGCTTCAATGTTTAGTAGATCTGCATTGACGACAGTTTCATTATGAGTGAACAACTTTTCTCTAGTCTCGTCACTAAGGCTCTCCCAAATCTTTATGTCTTTTCGTTCAAGACAGGTTTTTAGAATTTTACTTGCCATTAATATAAGTGTTTCGTGATGAGTACCAAGCTCTCCGGGTTTTGCCCTGCCAATCCATTCAAGTAATGGCTTAGCCAGACCGTGATCTACAAAAAATGGTCCGAATTTGTCTTTTTGTTGATTAGAATTAAATAACATATTAAGAAGTGCTAGAGCGCCAGAGGCATGTTTGGCATCTTTTTTAAGAAGTGGCCCGATCAATTCTGCCCAAAAAGCCGGCGTTGTGTCCAGTCTTAAAAGACCAGCTATTGTCGTGTGGCATCCAGACATATATGCAAGAGTATCAATTGCTGCTTCTTTATCTACAAGATAGAGGGCCCTGATATCAACCAGATCAACTCCGTCTGCCAGTGAGTTGGCGGAAAGAGAGCTTTTTGTACCTCCAAAAGTCTCTCTAATTATTTTTAATTCTTTCTTTGCTTTTACAATAGCTCGATCATCAGGACCCTCTCCCCATTCTTTTTTCCAAGTCGTATGAGCCTTGTCTACACGCTTTTTTAATAAATTTGCATTGGAGACAGTTTCGTTGTAGGTTAATAGCTTTTCTCTTGTTTCTTCACTTAGACTTTTCCAGATTTTATTATCTTCTTGTTCAATACAAGTTTTCAAAACCTTATTTGCCATTAGTAAGAGTTTTGGAAGAAGGGATCCAAAGTCAGATGTTAGTTTATGGGGTTCTGAAGTGCTGACCCATTCAAGCAGGCTTTTGGCAAGACCGTGATCTACAAAGAATGGTCCTATTTCCTCTTTTTGTGGGATAGAATAAAATAACATATCTAGAAGTGATATAGCGCCAGAAGCGTATTTGGCATCCTCATTAAGAAGAGGCCCGATCAATTCTGCCCAAAAAGCAGGGGTTGTATTTTTTCTTAAATAAACTGCTAAACCTTCATGATTACCTCTATAATAAGCCAGAGTAGTGATTGCTGCATCTCTGTTTGCCAGATAAAGCGCTTTGATATTGGTTTCAACAAGAATATAAGCAGCTGCACGTGAGGATTCAATACTGCCATAAAGTCTTAATACTGTTTCGGTTGCTTTATTAGCTGCTGTGATTTCATCTGACCCTGGCTTTTCTGCTCCCCATTCTTTCTTCCAATTAGGAATGCTTTGGATATTGGTTAGCTTTATGGGACCAGCACTACGCAGGCCGACCCATGATTTCCAATTATTAAATAGATATGAACCTGTAATTTTGGGCATACTTTTCCCCTATATATTATCTGTTGGTTTAACAAGAAATTTCAGGTAATTTTGTATTAATTCTTTAAACCCAGATCCCGGATTTTATCCCTGATTTTGATAGTCCCGGATCTCCCGGATATTAAGGCCCTCAGATTTTTCCCGGATCTCTCTGATCTCCCAGATAAAAATGACAAAAAAATATATGATATCAGGGAAATCTGGGACTATCTGGGTAACGATTTGGGCTTTTCCTATCAGGGATATCCGAGAAGATCACTATCCAGGGATAAGATTAGGGTTGAGGGATTAAAGAATTCTAGTACATTTCTTGATTTCTATAGGTCTGTTCACGCATAAAGATACCGCGGACAGTCGATTCAAGGCTAAAGGAGAGGACGAAAAGGATTATTAGGCCGATCAAAAATATCCAGCCCATATTATGATGCTGGATCCAGCGGATGGTCACAATTATGGTTATAATAACCATGGCCAGGGTAAGAACTGTGCCAGTTATCACCAAAATTGTGGTTACCAAAAGGGGGAGGATATTTCTTAAGAATATTACCAAAATATAGCAGGTATTAGCCCAGGCCAAAAGAAGTAACAACAAATTAGCAACCGTAAAATGGGTTTCGTCAATTTCAAATCTCATATTATTTAACAGCCCCCTTAATTTTTATTAGAGCAACTCGATTGGCCCTCTCCATCTCGGCTAATTTCATCTTAATATAAGTAATCATTGAGCTTAATTCGGGGATTAAGATGAACTCAAGCGCATTTACCCTTCGCTTAATATCATATATTTCTTTTGCAATTAGTTCAATAGCCTTTTTTGATTCTGCCAGTTTAATCAGGGTAGGGAAGAGGTCGGCAAATTCCTTTGATGATTCATCAACCTCGGCCGGCACGTGTAAATATCCGTAGTTTCTTAACTCCCCCTCAGTTTTTAAGTTATAGGAGTGAATCTTTACCCCCATAATGTTTTTTATGGTGACATCTAATGTCGATTCACGCTTTGGAGAAAAAGTAAGCATATCAAGAGTGGTTTCATCAACCTGGGCAGAGGCAAGAATCATTTTGGTAAAAATTTTGCTTAACTGCTGGTAGGTATTGGCCGAGCTCTTGCGGTAAACCTTTAAAATATCCATAAAGCGATGGGTCAGTCCGTCCAGCTTGTCTTTTAGCAGTTTGTGCCCGCGCTCCGCCATAACCCGGCGCCGGCTAAGCCGCAGCAGCTCCATTCTGGTAGGATTAGGATTTTTTCGCATACTTCTGAAAGATTTCGTCTTTGATTCTTTTTAATTCAGTGCGGGGCAGAATACTCAAAAGTTCCCAGCCCAGATTTAAAGTATCTACAATAGAGCGGTTTTCTTCTTCTCCCTGCTCTATAAAACGCATTTCAAATTGTTCGGCAAACTCCATGTATTTTTTGTCAGTCTCGGAAAGGGCGCCCTCACCGATTACAACAACCAGCTCTCTTACTTCCCGTCCCTTTGCATATGCGGCAAAAAGCTGGTTTGCAACAGAGGGGTGGTCTTCCCGGGTTTTTCCTATTCCTATTGCCTTATCCCTTAGCCTGGATAATGAGGGGAGGGGATCGATCGGAGGATAAATCCCTTTGCGCTCTAAACTTCTGTCTAAAATAATCTGTCCTTCTGTAATGTATCCGGTCAGATCAGGGATGGGGTGGGTTTTATCGTCTCCTGGCATAGTCAAAACCGGAATCAGGGTAATTGAACCCTCTTTGTCTTTTAACCTTCCTGCTCTTTCATATATAGTGGCAAGGTCAGTATAGAGATATCCGGGATAGCCTCTCCGTCCGGGAACTTCAAACCGGGCGGCCGATACCTCCCGTAAACTTTCGCAGTAATTAGTCATATCGGTTAGAATTACTAATACGTGCATATTCAGGTCAAAAGCCAGATATTCTGCGCAGGTTAATGCAACCCGTGGTGTGGCGATTCGCTCAATTGCGGGGTCAGAGGCCAGGTTGATAAACATAGTGGTGTTTTCTATTGCACCGGTCTTTTTGAAATTGGTTATAAAGAAATCTGCTTCTTCAAATGTAATTCCCATCGCACCAAAGACAACCGCAAAACTATCCGATTTATTCTTTACATGTGCCTGGCGGGCAATTTGGGCGGCGATGCGGGAGTGGGGCAGACCGGAGGCAGAAAAAATAGGAAGCTTTTGTCCGCGGGTCAGGGTAATTAGACCATCAATAGTTGAGATTCCGGTCTGAATGAAATCATTGGGATAATTTCTGGCATAGGGATTGATTGTGGCTCCGTTTATATCTGCTTTTTTTTCCGGAATTATTTCCGGGGCATTATCAATTGGTTTTCCCAGGCCAGAGAATATTCTACCCAAAAGATCCGGCGAGACCCCAAGCTCCAGCCCTTTTCCCCTAAAAGTTATTTTAAGAGATTTGGTGTCTAATCCCTGAGTACCCTCAAAAACCTGGACCAGTGCCAGGTCATTATGGACTTCAAGCACCCGTCCGTTGCGTTTTTCCTGGTTTTTAAGTTCAATCAAAACCAGTTCATCAAATCCGACTCCGCTGCATCCGCCTACTAATACTAATGGGCCTGATATTTCTTTTATTTCATACATTTTGGCTGACCGCTCCCAGTAAGCTTTTTACTTCTTCATCTATCTTGCTTTTTGCTGTTTTATAGTACTCTTCCATTTCGTTTTCGGGCACAAAACGGACCTTGCCAAGCTCCTCATAAAAAGTAATTTTTTTTATTTCTTCAAGAGGCAAACCCTGAGCCAGTATCTTTTTGCCGTTATGAAAAATTGAAATGATTAATTTTAGGATATAATACTGCTTTTTTAGGGTAGAATACTGGTCGATCGGGTCGAAGGCGCTTTGATAAAGAAAATCCTCACGGACTGACTTTGAAACCAGGAGAACTAATTGTTCCTGTTCTGATAAGGCTTCCAGTCCGACCAGGCGCACAATTTCGTCCAGGGCATCTTCTTTACTTAGAAGGGCCAGGGTCTCTTCCCGTAATTTTACAAAGTCATCTGCAACTTCATTTATTAAAAATGGTGATAAGTTCTCTACATAAAGTGAATAGGACATTATCCAGTTGATGGCAGGAAAATGGCGGGCGTGGGCAAGTTTGTAGTCTAGTCCCCAGAATACTTTTACAACCCGCAGGGTGTTTTGCACTACCGGTTCGGATAAATCTCCTCCTGGAGGAGAAACAGACCCTATGATTGTTAGGGATCCCTTTCTTTGGTCTTTGCCGTGGCATTCTCCATAGCCGGCTCTTTCATAAAAAGCGGCTAAACGCGAAGCCAGATAGGCCGGATATCCCTCTTCCCCTGGCATTTCTTCTAATCTTCCCGACATCTCACGAAGAGCCTCAGCCCAGCGTGAAGTTGAATCAGCCATCAGGGCAACATGATATCCCATGTCTCTAAAATATTCCGCAATAGTTGCGCCGGTATTAACTGATGCTTCGCGGGCAGCAATAGGCATATTAGAAGTGTTGGCGATTAGAACCGTTCTTTCCATTAAGGGTTTGCCGGTTTTTGGATCTTTTAACTTGGGGAATTCAAGCAGAACGTCGGTCATTTCGTTGCCGCGTTCCCCGCAGCCGACAAAAATAATAATATCGGCATTAGACCATTTTGCCAGTTGGTGTTGAATCACTGTTTTTCCCGCGCCAAAAGGTCCGGGGACCGCTGCAGTCCCTCCTCGAGCAATCGGAAATAGCGTGTCAATTATCCTCTGGCCTGTTATCAACTGAGAAGTGACCGCTTCTTTTTTATCTAATAGATTTCTCTGGCGGATCGGTCTTTTTTGGACCATAGTAACCTTATTGCCGGAAACAATTGCGATAGGGTGATCGATTGTAAAATCGCCTTCTTCAATTTTATCAACAGTTCCTTGTATTCCTTTGGGGGCCATGATTTTATGGCTGACCAGTGAGGTTTCTTGTACCGTTCCTAATATATCTCCCTGGATAACATTTTCACCTGCTTTTGCAACAGGGACAAAATGCCATTTCTTCTTTCGGTCAAGCTTGGATACCTTCACGCCCCTTTTGATGAAGTTTCCGCTTTCTTTCATTATCAGATCAAGCGGGCGCTGGATCCCGTCATAAATTGCAGAAAGAAGTCCCGGGCCCAATTCTACAGACAGGGGGGTGTTGGTGCTGGTAATTTCGTCTCCGACTTTTAGGCCGGAGGTCTCTTCATAAACCTGGATTGAGGCCTGATTGCCTTTAAGCTCAATTATTTCTCCAATCAGTTTTAGCTCTCCCACCTCGACCATATCCCCGTTTTTACCGCCCGGCAATTCTGCTACTACTAATGGACCTGCAACTTTTATGATTTTACCCATTTTCTATTGTAACCTCTCCCCCTAATGCAAATTTTACCAGACGATCAATCTTTTCCTGACTTAGTTCTCCGCCTCCGCGGTTATCTGGAATAATCATAACATTAATTTCTTCTTTAGTTAAGATTTTATCTAAGTCGCTTAGCTGAGTTGCCAGTGCTTCGGTTAGAAAAACCAGCCGGTGTTTTTTTTGGTTCATAATATTGTTGAGTGTTTTTCTTGTTTCCGGTTCGTGTTCACAGGCAAAGGTGTCAATTCCCTGCAGTTTGAGCAGTTTAGCTAACGTGGCCGGACCGATAAAAGCAATTTTAGACATTATAACGGATCCTTTCTTTGATTTTTTCCGGCGGGACATGGTTCTTTTTGCATTCAAGGATCAGGCTTATGTTTAAAATTTCTATTTCTTTGGCAAAAAGAAATACCAGGATCGGCTCTATTCCGGAACATAAGTATTTAGCCCTTTTTATGTGGTCAATTAAAAACCGGTCAATTTCTTTTTCAATTTTGTACATTTGGGTGTTTGTAAGCTCTGGCTGGATGCAGGGATAAAAGTCCTTTGCAGAAAAGGCTGACTCTATTTTTCCTGTTTCTTTCTTTTCCCGGAGCATTCTTTTGAGCTGGTAGAGGTCAGCATAATATTCTGCCCATTTTATAAATAGAGCGGAACCGGATTTCTTGGTTGTTTTTCCGAGTAGTTTTAGGTAGGCTAGGTCGATCTGATCAAAAACCGCCAAAATGTCGTTTGATTCAGCATGTGTTTTTGTGGCTTTAGAAATCAGTTCTTTTGTGTATCTGCCAACCAGATTGAGATCTTTGAAAATATAACCCTCAAGATTTTTCGTATTAATATTGCCGCATTGAAACAGGCGGGGAGGCTCTTTTTTATTAAGTTTAGCCACGATTAATATTTTTATATTTTCATAATCATATTTTGCCCAAAAAGCGGAAATAATCGGGTTTTTAGGCAGCACTGTTTCGCAGAATTTTTTTATTTCAAGGCGGGCCAGATCCAACATGGTGTCAAAATCAAAGGGTGATAAGGTTTTGTTGAATAATTCTGCATAGTCAGTTTCGTTTAAGATGTGAAAGGCCTGCTGGAAATCCTGCGCATTACACATTCGGATTAGTTTGTTTTCATCCAGTATGCGGGCTTCCAGAGCACGTATTCTTCCAATAGCGTATTTAATTGCTGGCATATCTTATCTGTTATTTAATCTTATCAGGATTAGAGGTTGTTTGTAAAGCTTCTCTGCCCTTGTAGATAAGGCCCAGCTTTACTTTTTCAAAACTGATAAGTTTTTTTATTTTTGTCTGTTTGTGCGGGGATTTTGTTTTTGAAAGTTTCGTCTGGAGAAGGTAGATGTATTTTTTGATGCGTTTTATGCTTTTTTGCTCGCCAGAAGTTAGTTCTTCCCATCCTTCGGGGGTGGTCTTTTCAATATTAAAAATATTTCTAAATGTTTTAATAAGCTTTGCCCGTTCATACCCAATTAGTTGTCTTACCTGTTGTTTTTTATTGTAAGACTGAGCTGTCCCAACTTTTTGCTGCAGCAGTTCAATATATTTTTCGATCTGCTCTATTTCTGCCTGGTCATCTTTGGGGGGAATAATTTTTCTTTTCAGTAAGATGTTTTTATAGGCAGCAATCATTTTTACCCGTTCAAACTCGATTAACTCTCTGATTTTATCTTTTTGTGCGCTGACTTTTGCTGCTTTAACTTTTTCCCGCAGCAATGTAATGTATGATTCAATCTGTCTAATTAATTCTTGTTCTTTTTCTAGAAGTCCGATTTGTTCTGTTTTAACTGCTTTAACTGTTTTTGTTTTGGCTTTTTGGGGCGAATATGATGCTTTTTGGGCAAACTTAAACGAAAGCGAAAAATAATGGGTTGAGTTTGCAGCAAGGGTGCCGTCGGAATAGTAGGCATAATCAAATCCTATATTTCTTTTGATCAGACCGATTCCCAGGGTAGGATTGGTGCGATAGCCCAGCCCACCGCTCGGAAGATATTCAATTCCTCCCCGCAATGCAAGGAAATGATTAACCTGCCATTCAATCCCGCTGCGCAATTCAGAAGGGCTGTCTGTAAAGGTGGAAAGATCAAGGGCGACCAGGAGGTTTGATTTTGGAGAAAAAGCAATTCCCGCCCGAAATGTGGCGGGCAGCTCTTCTTTTGTCCCGTTTGTCCAGGTAAGTTGAGAAAGAGTGGAGGGGAGAAGATTCTGCAGACTTAGTCCAAGAGACAGATTTTTTCTAAGTTTCATTAATGTTCCAATATCAAATCCCAGTCCGCTGGCAGATCCGCCGGCAATGCCGCCAAAAGAGCGGCTATACATTTTTAAGGTGCTGCCAAAAGAAAGTTTTGATGATAGGGGACGTGCCAAGCCAAGTGAGATGACCGAACTGCTGTAATCAAAAGTCCCGGTAGAGACAACCCGGTTATTTGTTTTGGCGGTTTGGTTTATGCCGCTGACAATTGATCCAAGATATCCGATTGATACTATCCCAAGTTTTGTCGGCACTCCCATGCCAACCAGGGTGTAGTTAACATCTTCTGCTACTTTTACCTGCATAGAGTTTAATCCAAAGCCGATTAAATCTGCGCTGTTTGCCGGGTTACCGTATATTGCATCTAATCTTCCCGGGGCGGCGGTCGAGGTTCTACCCATTGCAATTGGTCTGGCGCCGCCGCCGATTCTGAGAGGGTCAATAACGCCAGCTGCCGCTGGAAATCCAAAAATCAAAATCCAAAATCCAAATAAAATCCAAATTCCAAATCTTGTCATCTAAGCACCGCTATTTTGCATTTTCCTATTGCATTGCCTTCAGAAACAATACGGCAGAGGTAAACATCATTACTTATCGCCTGTCCAAAGCCGTTAACACCGTCCCAATTTACGCTGTTATATCCGGCATACCCGCCAGCTGCTCCAGATAGGTAGTCTTGTTTCCAGATCAATTGTCCTAAAGTGTTAAATATATAAACAGAAACAGTGGAGTCTTTGCTTAGGTTATAGGTTATTTCCAGATTTCCGTTATTGGGATTGTAAGGGTTTGGGAAAGCCAGCACCGTATTTGCCAGCAAATTTCCGCTTTCAACTTTAAATGTTGTTGTTTGTGAGGTTAATTCCCCGGCATTGTTTCTGGCATAAATTGTAAAAGTGTGGGTTCCGGTTGTCAGGGCGGTGGCAGACTTATATGTCAGCAGAGAGGTTGTGGCATTATAGCTTGAATCCCCGGATAAATTAGCAAGGGATGTGACTGTCGAATCTATTTCAACCGAGCTTATGGCAGTATTAATACTACTTGCTAAATCACTAACTGTTGCTGTAATGGTTACGTCGCTGCTAACGTATTCATTGTCGGCAATAGTGCGTCCGTCAAATTTTAGGCTTGAAATACCCGGGGAGTCTATTGTGACAGAAGCGCTGCTTTCAGAAGTTGCATAGCTGATACTTGCAGCCAAAAAACCGAGAGATATAGAATAGCTGGTCCCCTCAGCTGTGCCGATAGAAGTATTTCCGATTGATGTTGTAGAGGTATAGCTTGATCCTTCTGTTTTTCCGCCGCCGCCAAAGAGTTGTTCTGGACTGGACAGATACATTGTGCCTGAAGCAGCAAAAGCAGGTCCAGAGAGACTAAATAAAATTAATATTAGCAATAGCCTCTTCATATATATTGTGAGTATTATGCCACTATGTTTGTTTTGGTGCAAGGGGTTATTAAAGATCTCGTTGTGGCAGTAATTAATTAGTGCTAAAATAAAAATTATGTCAAAACATGTGATATTAGTAGTTGAGGATGAAAAGGATTATGCCGATTCGATAGCGGAGATGCTCCGGGGCAATGATAATTATGAGGTTATCACTGCTTATTGTGCTAAAGATGGTTTGGTGGAGCTTAAAAAGAATGTGCAGGCAATGGGACTGCTTAAAAACCGGATTGAGTGTATTATTCTTGACATAAAAATGCCCGGAATGGATGGCCTGGAGTTTTTGAGGGTGGTGCGGGAGGAATACCATGAAAGGATTGGGGTAATTATTTTAACTGCCTTTGAGGACGAAGATAAATGGGAAAAAGCCCGGCAGGGGGCTGCAGCCGGCTATATTCTAAAGCCGTTTAGAGAAGATGTTCTTTTGGGTAAAGTTGACGAGTTTTTCAAAGGGCATCTGGATCGGATGATTGATGTGACCAATTTAGAAACCCATGCGAAAAAATTTGCCGCTCAATTGCGGGAAGATTTTCATCTTGGTAAAGAAAAAGAAGATAAAAAAGACAACCCTTCTAAGTAGACAGGTTTAAAAAGAAATTTCAATCTCCGGCGGTTTTGTGTCAATCCAAAAGGACCAGATGCCCTGAGATATTCCAACGCTGCTTTTTGCTTTCACACTAATTTCATATTCCCCGTCCGGAAGCGGGGTAGTTGGAGTGTATGAAAATTTTACTTTAGTATGGTAATCATTTACTTTGATCTGTTCTTGTTTGAAGTTGGGATCATTCAGCAGGTTTTTAAGTAGTTGTTTGTTTTTGTATAATTCTGATGAAATTAAAGTAGGTATTGCTCCGGCAATATCCCTGCCGGTTGAGTAAACACTCTTATTAAATTCACCACTTATGGTTGGTTTGGGGTTGTTTGTGTAAGTGTTTGGTTTGGGAGTCATTTTTGAGATGAGCATAGGGATGGTGTTTACAATAATTTTAAGATGCTGGTTCATCCTGTTGTTTGCAAATGAGGTAGCTTTGAATGCAATGATATTTTGACCTTCAGCCAGTTTTAAATCTTTAATTGTGAAATTTCCCCATCTGTCAGCTTTTGGAACATTTTTCCATGCTGCAAAATTTGTGGAGTATTTGAATTCTTTTATTTTGAGAGGGAGATAAGTATTGATGACACCCTTAATTGCAGTGGGGGGGTCTTTGACCGTAACCGCGGTTACCGTTGGGCCGTTGATATAGGCTTCAATGCTGATTGTTCGATAATCTTTTGTAAACGTTCCGTCTTTGTTTAGATTAGAAAGAAGGACGAAGGCTTGGTCGTAGTCTTTATATTTATTTAATAATTTTCCGCCGACAATTGGAGTATCGTCAAGAGCTTGTTCGATTATAGTTGGACTAGAATAACTATTATCATAGACTCCTTCGACTACCATTGGGTGGGTAAAACAATATTCCTGGGTCTCTCTATCAAGCGCCAAAACAGTGGTTTCTAATCGGGAAAGGGCAAAGGTTGGGACAGTTAACATTATACTGAGCAGGGATGGATCGAACTGAAAGCCGGGGACAAGCTTTAATCCCCAGTAAATGGCCAGGATCGCATCGGTACTGTTTTTTATCGTGCCTGCCATTTCATCGAGAATCATAGATCTGTTTACCCACTCATACCTTTTTGTGTTAGATTTAAAAATCTCAACGTTTTCTGCTCTGGAACTGTCCCTTGCAACCAATAAGCTTCCATTTTTTACAAAAAAACTGCCGGGTCCGGCAATGCTTAAAAGTGCTGAGGCGAGTTTTGCTCCTTCGGAAGGAAGGGAATTGTATTCGGGTAAAAGAGGAAGGAGTGTGCCGACGGCATAAGGGTTTATTCCATAGTAGCGTTCGATTAATCCTTTATGCGGGGTTGGAAATCCCAGGGCAGAAACCAGGCGGTATTCTACGGGATTGGAGTTTGAGTTTGAACGAGTTTATGCAGTTGCAGTTCTTAATTCGCTTAAAAAACTGCTGTCAGGGTGCATTTCGTTTAATCCATCTCCTTCAAGGTTAGCAAATAAAAGGATCCAAAATGCCCAGCTTCCTTCAATTTGCTTAAAATAATCTGCCAACAAACTCTGGCCGTGCACGGAAAATATGTTTTTTATTATTTTACTTGTCGGTACTGCACCCCCAAGTTTCCAGCCCTCTTTTTCCTTTCCAAATTCCTTAACAGAATTAATAAGAATGTCATCTAAATAATTTGATCCCATACTTAATGTCATATTGGCTGCAGCAACATAAACTGATTCAATTTGAGGACTGCCGAAAGTTTTTAATACTGAATCCATTATTATTTTCATTCCATAATCAAGATATTGTCCCTGAAAGGCTCTAATAATTCCAAAATCCATCTTAAACCTTTCATACCAAACCATCCCGTCAGAGCCCAGATGAGGGGTATCTAGAAATATGATTTTATTTATATCGTTTTTATAGAAACCAGAAGTTAAATAATATCTGGCGGCCAGCCCCCCCATGCTGTGGCAGATGATTATGAACTTATCCGGGATTTCTGCTTTTTGAGGGTTTCTTTTGTATTTTGAATTAAAATATTTCTTAAAATCTTCTTTTGCTTTGTCCAGCATACAGAGGTTGGTATTGATTTTATTATGGCGAAAAAGGTCCTGGTATCTCTGGCCGGCAGGATTCTTTAAATAATAATTTCTGTCTCCCAGCTCTCTGGCGCTAGTGATACTTGATTGCAGAGGATTTGAGAAACTGTACGAGTATACATAGCCATTTAGACCCAGATTCTTTTCGAGAAAATGCTTTAATCCCTTAGGCGGGCTGTTTCGGATATCTCTTTCTCCATAGCCAAAGGCTTCTCCACGAGATCCTATGCCGTGAACCAGGAGCACTAAGTAATTGGGAGATGACTTCATAATAGGGGCTGCGTTTCCCGAGGTGCAAATTAGCAGCAGAAAAATCAGAAACAGGCAAGAAAATGATACTGATCTTATTTCTATTGCACAGCCCCTTATTATATAACTCAAATCTTCATACCCTCCGTGTATTAATAAATAAAGGAGGGACCAGCTCCCGTTGATCCCCCCAATATTAATTTAAAGAATGTTTTGTAGAGAAGCGGCCTGCTCCTTCATCTCTTTAACCAAAGAAAAACCTAAAACCATTGAATCCAGGTGTTCCAGTAATTTTTGGCAGAAGCTAAGTTCTTTTTTTGCTTCTGCTTGAATTTTTTTCTGACCATCTGAATCAACACTCTTTTTAGCCTGCAATAGATAGATTCTGTACATATTGCTGGATACAAGAAGCGCTGAATCAACTAAAGAATCAATGATTTCTATTGTGTTGCGTCTTTCCCTAAATTGATTAGAAACCCTGATTGCAGCCCTCCCAAAATCAAAAGCCTTATTAAGGTTTTGATCAGTTCCCTTTTCCTTTTCCAGATTTCTGATAAAAGAGGTTAGTGTCCATAAATTTGTGCTTTCAGAAATGTTAATGTTTATATTTATCATTGTTTGTTTTCCTACCCCTTATACAGCAATTTCCGCGCCGATAACTTTGTGCTTGCTGCTGTGAGGTTTGTAGTGTTTTTTCTACAGTGCTGTCAATATAAACTACAAATTGAGTGAAATTATTGTCGGTTTTTGACGATATACATATAGAAGGAAGGGTTACCTTTCGTAACCTAAAAAAAATGGAGGAATTTATGAATACAGAAAAACCGGCGATTTTAGTAATAGAAGACGAGCAGTGTATGCTTTATGCTTATAAGGCATTGCTGGAAGATAGCTATCGGGTTGTTTTGGCCTCCTCAGCAAAAGATGGACTGGCAAAGTATAAAGAATCAACTTATTCTGCAGTAGTTCTTGACCTAAAACTTCCTGACATGCATGGATTAAAGGTACTGGAAAAAATTAAATCGATCGAGCCGACAGTTGAGGTCATAATTGCTACTGCCAGTGACGATACCAGGGACGCGGTCCAGGCGGTAAAAGCGGGTGCTTTTGAATATATCACCAAGCCTTTTGATGCGGATGAATTGCTGCTGACACTTGAGAGAGTCATGCAGAAAAATTCATTAGTCAGAGAGAATATCTATCTGCGTACAACCCTGGATGAGCAGCATTCATATGAAGATTTAATTGGCACAACCCCGGTAATGCAGAATATATTTTCTGCAATAGAAAACATTGGGCCGACTAATTCTACGGTATTAATAACGGGAGAATCGGGCACCGGGAAAGAGCTGGTAGCGCATGCAATTCATAATAAAAGCCTTCGCAGAAAGAGGCCTTTTGTAATCATAAATTGTGCTGCTATACCTGAGAATTTATTAGAATCTGAGCTTTTTGGGCATGAACGCGGCGCCTTTACCGGAGCTATTGAGCGCAAGATCGGAAAATTCGAAATAGCAGATCGGGGGACCTTGTTTTTGGATGAAATCGGCTGCATGAGTCCTTCCATGCAGGCCAAGCTTTTGCGAGTGCTTGAGAGCGGAAAGATTGAGAGAATAGGGGGAGAAAAGCCGATTGAAACAGATGTCCGGATTCTGGCTGCAACAAATTTAGATTTAGAAAAAGCAATTAAAGAGGGGGATTTTCGAAGCGATTTATATTACCGGATAAATGTCATTCCTATCAGGCTTCCTGCGCTAAAAGAGAGAAGCGAAGACATCCCGTATTTAGCCGGCTACTTTTTAAATAAGTTTAACCTTGAACTCAAGAAAGATATAAAAGGATTTGATCCCAAGGTTTTAGAAGCACTCAAGAAATACGTCTGGCCGGGCAATGTGCGTGAATTGAAAAATGTAATCGAGCGGGCGGTGGTCTTGGCGGAATCAGACGTAATTTCTAAAATCCCTTTACGCTTTGCTCTTGACGGCTGTTTTATCTCAAAGAGTTTAAGGGACTCCAGGGCAGTCTTTGAAAGAAATCATATCCTGGATATTTTGAAACTGACCGATGGCAATCAGTCAAAAGCTGCAAAAATTCTAGAAATACACCGAACCACCTTAATTGCGAAGATGGAGCAGTTGGGGTTGAGATAGGATACACGGAGTTACACGGAACGCTTATCTTCTGGCGCATAATCTTTTCTTAAATCCACAGCACAGCCACTTATTTTATAATTCAAATTCTCATATAATTATGTGATTTTCCGCGTGACACGACCACTAAGTTTAAAAAAAGAAGCCAGCTCCTAATAAAAGGTTAAGTCGATTGATTGATTTATTAATCTCCTCATCATTACAAGAAATATAGCTAAGTCCGTACCAAATATCTAGATCATTAAAACCGATAGTTGTTTTCATGTTAAAAGATATCCCCAGAGTGTTTTGATTGTTTGTTAAGCTGGAATATCGAATATATCCAGTTTTTACCGTAAAATCCAAGCTGACGGGATACAATTTATCAAGATTATTTATGTTTATTGGATATTTCATTTCTGTTCCTATTGATAGTGCAACCAGATTTGATGACGGATCCATTCTTAAAGGGATATAATCTGCAGATAAAACCAGACTTGATAACGAGCCTATTCCTAATTTGCGGCCAATACCTAATTGAATAGGTCCATTATATCCGTTTAGCGCAATATCAAAATAGCTATTATTTTGAACCACTCCACCAATTGCAATTAAATCACAACCGTCTTCGCTTATCATTGAGTGATCAATTTTAGAATTCAATGCTCGATTTATTAGGTTTGATGGTGTAGATAAGGCAAAAATGCCAATCCCTAAAGAATATAAGGACGAAAGATACATGGGTAAATCATTAACTGTTAGATGTGCTCCGCTTATGAAGGCGATAGAAGAAAGCGCTCCTCCTAGGTTTATTAGGGCGATTCCAGAATCAGCCAGTGGAATAGTCAATCGATCGGGAGACGATAATATATTTAGCTTGGTGGCAATATGTTTCTGGGTGCCATCCGGATAAATTACCTTAAAAGAGAATAGAAAATTATCATCTGATGCCACCCAAATTTTATAGACGAATGTTCCATTGGGAAGGTGTTTTTCTTCTAATAAATGGTACTTGTTTTCTTGACTTAGTATAATAATTTTACATCTGCTATGTTTTATGTCCAGCTTGTTAATTTGAGGGGTAATTTTTAATAGTATAGTGTCTCCCTCGAAAATCCTTGAATCATATTGATTTTTTAGGTATTCGATCCTAGCAGAATATTTGTTGTGTTTTGTATCTTCTGTTTCTGCGAAATTAACTGGTATTAAGACGTCGGAAGGAACAAAAACATTCTTTTTAAATGGCTCTTCATTGTGGGTTTTTAGAAAAAATACTATCCTTGGTATGCTCTCACCAAGCAGTGGGGTTAGAAGCGGTTTGGGGAAAACTTCTATTTTATCTTTTATTTCTGTAATCTTATTATTGTTAAAATATATTTTGTATCTAAGATTTTGATTTTTTGCTGTTGCCAGGAACGGTACATCAGAGATTGAATTAAAGCTAATATTATATTCACCTTTTTCGTTTGGTCCAATCAATTTAGTTTGTTTGCCCACGGAGGAAAATCTAATTTTTAAACTTTGATTAATTAATGATTTATTATTATCATCTAACAGGGTAACCAATGCAATAACTTCTTGATTGGGATAGATTGTTCCGTATTTTGTAACCTTTTTAAATACCCTATGGAATTTTATCGAATTTAGAAATAATTCTGCATCTTGAGAGGGATTGCGTCCAAAATTCTTTTCACTTTCAAAACTATCAGGAATACAAATATTATATCCTTCTTTTGTTGTTAATTTCGTTTGTTTTTCTGTGAGTTGATTTGGGAGTTCGTTTTTGTCAGACATTTTTGTCTTTTTCTTTCCTTTTTTCTCATTTTTTAAAAAAGTTTTTTCTATTATTTTAAAATCTACTTTTTGATTCGGAGCCTTATATATAGTCCTTAATTTCTTATTATTTTCAGCATAAACCGGAAACAAGATAACAACCACAAAAAAGCAAATCAAAACAATTACCGAAAGCGATTTTTTAACCATCTTTTTTCTCTCCCTAAAGCAAAAAAAAAGACACAAAAAACTGATATCATTGTGTCCTTCTGGATTATTCTTTTGAAACTTATTCCAAATGGGCACTTCCTTTAGAGCCGCTTTCGGGAGCGCGTTTCTCGTTAATATTATATACTCGCACAATAGGATGTGCAAGGACTTTAAGCTCTTGACTTTATAATCCACAGTGCCATAATACTGCCAACAATAAAACTTGAAAGGAGGAATTAACATGTCAGACTATACTGTTACTTTCAAGCCCCAAAGCAATATCTGGAAGCTTTATCAAAAGCTAAAAAAGAGCGGTGTTAAGGATCACGATCTGGATAGGGGATATCCCCGGACCGATTATGTAAAAAAGAAAAGGTATATTATTAAGAGAGGCGACCGTAAGATTCAGAAACAGGAGGTCCTAAATTATGCCCTTGAGAACCATGAAAAATATCAAAGGGCGATAAAAGAGACTACTGGTTATGTAGTACCCTGGAGTTTGGATGATCTGGATCCGAAGACTACATTTGATAGTCGGATTAGAGCAAAAGTTGACAAGACTATTGCAATCTTTAAAGTTGAGATAAAAAAGGCTGGCTATAAGGACGGGACTGATAAATATAAGGAGCTGCTAGCTGTTTCGCTCTTTGCTTATGTTATGGTTTCTAAGAAACATTCTTTGCTTCAGAATATTGCTATTCCAAATCATATAAAAAACGAATTAAGAGGGGCCGGACTAGAAGCAATTGTTTGGTATCTCATGAGGTTTGGTGGATTAGGAAGGAAGGGTATTAAAAATGATTGTGAATTGGAAGCAACTGCGCTAGAAGCCTTGAAAAAGCGTTGCGGATTGTGTTCAGAAACAAGTAGTATTGTTTATGCTGCCTTTAAAAGGGCTAAGCTTAGAGTTGGTTTTTTATATGGGGTATTCAGCCAAGCTGGAAGAAAAAAGATGAACCCCGAACCGCAGGCTGGAATGCATCTATCCATTAAATTATTTATAAATAAAAAAATACGCTACTTTGAGTCTACAATTGAATATGATGCTTCAAAATATAAATTAGAAACAATTTATAAAGGGGTTTTTGATTTGTGGTTTCAAGTGTCAAATAGAGAATTCTTAGCAATGTATTATCTTAGTCTGGCGGTCGAATACTCCAAGAAAGGCGAACTAGACTTGGCTATTGCAGCATTTAAGCGGGGAATTAATATTTATCCTAATTTTGCCGCGGTGTATTATGATTTGGGTATATACTATGTAAATAAAGGTAGATTGGACTTGGCATATCCAGCATTTCTGCGAGTAATTAAGATTAATCCTAATTATGCAAAGGCATTTTATCAATTAGGTAAAACCTACGCAGCGATTGCTTTAATATTAGAAAAAGCAGGCAACAAAGTAAAGGCGCTTAAAGTGAACCAAAAGGCGCTAGTGTTAATCAAAAAAGCGAAAAAACTAGGAGAATCCGGACTCGAATTGCTTCTTAGTACATTGCAAGATAGAATTAAAGCTTTAGAAAAAGAATTGGGATCCAAAACAAAAGTAAATAAGAGTTTTTCCAAAAGTGAAAATCCTCTGCAGGGACTAGTTTCCGGATTTAAAGATTACTTAAAATATGTTCAGAAAGCTCCAACCTGCAAAAAGAGCCTAAATCCGAATTGTGGAAAACAACAGTATTTTTATGAGGTAGGTAACCAGCAAATTAAGGAGCAAGACAAACAAGAGATGCCGCTCTGGCGCTTTTTTTAACTCTTAATTAACTATCAAATACCAAAATGGTAGGCCGCTGAATGGAGCAGCATTTGCAATTTTAACCGTAATAGTACCTGCCGATCTTGCGCTGACCCAAATCCCCCCGTGGTCATGGTCAGCCGGTCCAGCTGTTACAAATATTGCACTTGTTGCAGTTACATTTGAATCCAAAATTGTTACTTCCTGGTTTCCATTAGTGATTGTGTCTGTTCCAATAACCGAACTGGATGCCCCCAATTTTCCATCAACATACATTGCAAATCCGGTGGCCGCTTCGGCCGAGACCGGTACTCCGGATAATTTTGCGTTGGCGTCTAATGGATAGAGAGTGCTAGCAGTTGCAGTGCTGCTGGCACTAAAGTTATCAACAGTACCAGCATTAGTTGCGGTTGCTGAGAGTGTTGCAAAATCGGCATTTGTTGCAACATCTGCTCTAATTGCATAAGCAACTGAATTAATTCGCAGGCGAGGGGAAAGGGTGTCGGATCCTACCGAAACTTCTAGCCAGCGGTCGCTCCCTTCAAAAATAGTTGAAGAATCGACCGGACCGAGCCGGACATTATAGAGTCCGTTGCTGGCCGATACACTTACTGCTCCGCTGTCAAAGACCTCAGTACCCGAGGTTACTGCGTCATAGATTTTAAATCTCATGCTAAATGTCCCGGTCTGGGTATTTCCAAGCATGTCGCGCAGCATCCCCTGATAATCAATATACTGTGGAACAGAAAAACTGATACTTGATAGAAAAATAAGGGAGAGGATTATAAATAATGCTTTTTTAAACATAGCCTTCCTCCTGATGAGTTGTTTAGAGGAATTATATATCAAGTCAATTTGATATACAAGCTATTTATAGGTGCAGTATTCCAGTTTGTATCCGTCCAGCCTTGAAATCTTTGCGGAGCTGAAAAGAAATTTGATTTTGATGTGCTTGTAGCTTTGGGTTGAGCTTATCTCGCCACTTGTACTTACAGTTGCCTTAGTCCAACTTGAACCATTTGAGCTAACGTATGCCTCAACTGTCACATCTTTTGTTGATCCGGTTGAGCTGATTTTGGCC
The DNA here is from genome assembly GCA_013202975.1 of Candidatus Saganbacteria bacterium. Classification (GTDB taxonomy): domain Bacteria; phylum Margulisbacteria; class WOR-1; order XYC2-FULL-46-14; family XYC2-FULL-46-14; genus JABMQY01. Next base: position 41,256 of record JABMQY010000014.1, on the reverse strand, counting down.
GATTTAACAAAATTACCCAGGTTGTATATTATTTCGTGGCTTCCGCCGGATGCAATTGGGACAGTTGAAGTAGTCGGATGAATACAAAAATCATTAATATAAAAAACTCCGTCTGGAGTGCCCCCAGTATCTCCAATGCCAACCCTATATTCTGTTGGAATATATTTTTTTACTCCACTTAAAAGAGGAGACGATCCTTCATTAACATAAACTTTATATGCATTATTTTTCACTTCTCCTGTGTACGTATTACTTTTTGTTGTTGTGTCAAATGTAACATAAGTATTGTTTGATCCATCCAGTGCCTGTTTTCCTGCCAACCCAAAACCAAAAACCATTGAATCATCAAAAATTTCAATACTGGATTCTGATCCATGCGGCGGGACGCGATCGCTGCTATGTTGTCTTCCTCTCATTAAGAGAGCAGAGCCATTAACATTTTTTATTCCTGGGTTTACCCATTTGTATTTTAATACTGTGTTTATATTCTTTGTTTGTCCGTCCAGAAGCAATGCCGGCTCTTTTGTTTGCGGATCGGTTGTCATTTTTACTGTCCCCCCTGCCGGATTTTCCAGAGCAAAAGGGGTTCCTGGTAGTGTTCCTGAAGACGCGTGCCAGCAATAGTACCATGATCTTTTTGATAATAGGGATCCTGGCAACGCCCAATTATCTATATTCTTCGAAGTCCCGGTTGAGAAGTTTTTACTATTATACGCAGTAGTGCATACAAATCCCTTGTCTGGCTTCCCTACATCCGGTGGAGTTATATCTTTGTAAACTGTCTGGTCTGGTCCAACATCAGGAACAGCAACGTCCGGCCCCTTATCCGGCCCTTTATCAGGGACAGCAAAATCAGGCCCCTTGTCTGGACCAACATCCGGCACAGTAATATCTGGTTCTTTGTCAGGGCCCTTGTCGGGTTGTAGAATATCAGGACCTTTATCCGGAATTGTAATGTCGGGAGATTTATCCGGACCCTTATCTGGCCAAGGATAAATGTCTGTTTTATCGGTTTTCTGGTCAACAACTGTTTGATCAACTCTCTGATCAGGCTTTTGATCTGGTCCTTGATCCGGAATTTTCTTGTCAGGTGGGATTGTATCTTTATTTGTGTCAGATGGAGCAACAGCTCCATCAGCCTCATAGTTATTGATTGGAATGCAGCCAAAGGTGAAGCTGCCTCCTCTTTTGGACCTGGAGGTTGCTTTTACTTTTGCATTTGTTCGGGCACGTGTAAATTTTATAGGATAGGTCTTTGTCTTTGGATAGCATTTTGGTCTCCCGTTATTATTTAGACAAATATATTCTGTCATTTTAGTTGTTCCTCGATCTCATCAAGATTAACGTGTCTTGTGTCTGCTGTGCTAATGTCTTCCTCATCTTCAAGTTTAATTGCCTTTTGTGCATCTTGTTCTTCCTCTCTCCAAAGAAGGGTTTCTCTGCTTGTGTGGATTGTTGCCGGGTTTGCTCCCAACATGATTTTTTTTGCCTCTTCCAGATCTTGAATAATAAGGTCATGGTTGGTTGTTCTGTCTTCTGGTTTTCTCTCTAGCATGGCAATTAACAGGCCTTTTAGTTCAAAAGGAACATTGTTGTCCATTATTACCTGTCCAATATCAGTTTTATTGACTCTCTCCAGGAATTCAAGGTGGGCATCACCGGAATATTCTCCAAAAAGAAACTTTTTTGTTAGCATGGTATAGAGCAGCATTCCAACCGAAAAAATGTCTGAAGCCGGAGTTACATCCCTAAACGCGCCCCATTGGTCGGGGGACATGAATTCCGGGGTGCCGGCAATATCAAAGGCTTGGGTTATTTTTCTGTCCTGGTCTTCGGTGTTTTTGGCCAGCCCAAAATCGAGCAGCTTTAATCTTTCAATGAAAAGGCTTTTGTCAGCTTTTTCGGGAATAATAATGTTTTCCGGTTTAAGATCGCGATGGACAATACCGTCCATGTGTACATGTTTTAGGACATTCATTAGTTTTATTACAATGTCAAGAGCCTCGATTTGAGAAATCCTGGTTAAATAGTTTTCAAGTGATTTGCCGTCAACATGCTCCATCATTATTATTATGCTGTTCTTGTGGATAACGTCAAGTTTTTCGTCTCCTGCTTCTTGGTACGAAATAGTGTTATCCTGGTCTGCTCTTTTTGCTTCATATACAATTGCAATGTTTGGGGAGATATTCTGGTTTTGTCCAAGCGACGAAAGGCTGTAGATCTCATCAATTGACCTGCGCAGAAACTGGGGATTTGATTCAAACTGCTTTAATACTTTTATTACTATTGTTCTTCTCATTTCGGTGTCATATACCAGAAAAACTTTTCCCGCTGCGCCCTCGCCGAGTTTTTTCTTAAATACAAAACGGTTTAGGTTGACTGTTTTCAATCTCCTCAATTCGCTTTCAAGTGTTGGCTCCGGCAAGATTTGGCGGACTCCGCTGAAAAACCTGCCCAAATCCGAAGAAGATGTGTGTTTTCCTGATTCTGCCCGAACCAGGTCATCCAAATCTCTTAGTTTTTCTTTACTGGCTTTTAATCTTCCATTTAATTGGACTGTTTTTTTTCTCAGTTTTTCATTATCGCTTCTTTGCTGTTTTGATTCAGCCAATGCATCTGTTCTTTCAACCAAAAGACCATTAAATCGTCCTAGTGCCCAGGCTAAAACCGCGCAGGCAGGGATCGCAACAACCAAAGAGAGTCTGAATTGCCAAAAGCTGATTCCTAAATCTGTAATAAGTCCGGCGGCTGCGCCAATCAGCGGAGCAATTTTTCTGATAGGTGATTGATAGATCCTTTTTAGTAAAGGAGTTTTTTCTATTTTTACAACCATATTAAAATTCCTCCGGCAGAGGCTCCGGAGAATGAGGCCGCAGAACACTTGGGTTCAAACCTCTTATTGTGTCTCCGATTGATATTGATATTCCGCCGTTAATATCGACAACGCTTGAGCTGTTTGTTGCAGAGCCAAGACCGACAAAGGGTTGTATCTCAATCGGGCCCAGCTTTATTCTTGCAAAAGCTTTTCCAGAAACGTTATGATAAGTGTTGTTTTGGTGTGCATATGAAATCAATGCTCCGACTCCCTGTTTTTTGTCTTTCTTAAAATTATAATAGTATCTTCCAATTAGAGAAGGACCAAAAACATTAGTGCAATCGAATCTTAAATTAGCTTCATGGTGATCTTCTGTTTTTAAAACTGCACCGGCATGTCCACCGTATAAAAACTCGCTTTCGCCATAACCGATATTTGCACCAGCAAAAAGAGAAACCGGCCCTATTTTATAAGATGCCCCTGGGTTGAATTCTAGTTTTATTAAAGACGGATCAGTAAACTCTGCTGCAACATCTGGTTTTGGGGAGGATTTTGTGTTGGTTGATCCGGCAATCAGATTTTCATCCAGATTAATTGATAGATTTTTGCTTGGTCTGTAATTAATTCTTAAGAATTGAGTGAAGGCATTAATATCTTTGTTTTCATCACTGGGATAATATTGATGAAAGAATTGTCCCCCGGCAGATGCGACCAGATCTAGTTTTTTAGAAATTTTAGGGTTAGTCGAAAGTTTTACCCTGTGGCCTTCAGCAAAAAACTCACCCTTATCGATGTAATAGGGGATAGAACCATTGTAATCAAGCTGAAGCGGGACTTTTTTAATGTTAAGGCGCAAGCTTGCCGCGCCACGTAAAAGTAATCCTCTCTCTTCTGTTGCGAAGACCGCTGGATTATCGGATCCAGAGGCTCTTGCCCCGTAGCCAATTGCTCCGCGCAGGCTCCATTCAAAGAATGGTCTGACCGGTTTTTTTTCTCCATTCTTTTTGCCATTTTTAGGTTTTACTATTTTTTTAACATAACCTGCTGCGCATTTCTTTTTGATTTGCAGAACTATATCTGGCCGTGTAGCCTTTTCGGTCAATTTTTCGAGTGTCTTTTCTACACGTTTATTTAAATGTCCATTTTGCTTTGCCAAATATTTTTTGTATTCTTTATAGATAGGTAGGGTTTGTAATTTCTTGTGAATTTCCTCTAGTTTTTGGATATAGGAATTAACTTGTTCTTTTTCTGCACCATTAAAGGTGTTACTTTTTAGTGCTTCTATTATTAATGGGATTATGGCTTTGTTGCATGGGGCAGGGCACTGATATTTCATTTTAATTAAGGAAATTATTGCCGGTTTGGGCAATTTTGAAAAATCAAGAGAACTAAATTCATTCTGTATTTTAATTGCTTCAATAATTGTATTTAATGATAGGATTTCCTCTTTTTCTTTTATAGCTTCGGGCTGGTAAACTTTTTGTTTCCCAAAGTCAGAGCAGATTTTTGTTATTCCTCCGCTCATTTTTTTATTCCCCCCATCTCTTTTTGATAGGCTACCTCATAAGCGGTTTTTGCATGTTTCAATACTACTTTCAGGTTTCGTAGGGCAATCCTTTTTCCCTTAATGGTTACAGCTTTTTTTGAGGTTTCAATAACAGTATTGATTTTGTTATCCTGGCTTTTTACATTAAATTCATGCAGTTTGCCTTTCCATTTAGTCAGTTCTTTGCTCCTTTTAGTAATCAGGCGGCTTAGGGTGTTAGAGAGTGCTTTTTGGTTTACTTTTGGGGCTGTTTTTGAGTCAGGAGTTTGTAAATCAGGACGTTTTAAATTGGGTTTAGATAAATCTGGTTTTAATCTTGCTACAGTACTATCTGGTGCGGAGCCTACTCCTGCATCAGGGGGTCTAGAATCAGTTTTCTTGACCGGTTTTGGAGGAGGGGGAGTTGGGGTCTTTTTTGATACCTTGCATTCTGGATCTGGTCCTAATAATTTTATGTGTTTGGTTAATTTTTGTCGAGCATAAGGCCACCATCTAACGTCAGCTTCGGCCGGTGTTGCTTTGCCGCTGTTTTGCGGAACGGATAGAAGCCGTTTTTTATAAGCTGCATTTTCTTTAACTGTGGGGGGTCTTTTGCACTTTTGTTGAAAGAGTTTATCCACAGCTCCGGTCCAGCTTATTGATGTGCAGCTTTTATTAATACAGGTTAATATCTGTTCTTTGATTACTGTCATCTCTTTTTTATTTCGACACCTTTTCTGAAAAATTTCAGGTTATTTTAAAAATACTGGCAATTGGGCATAGGGAATAGGGTTTAGGGTATTGGGGTTAGGAGAGAGACCAAAATCAATTAAACAGACAGTTTGCAACTTTCTCAAGGGATTCTTCTCTTTTTTTCGGATTTTTTCCTTTGAAAACTTCGTCTACCAGCTTGTGTTTTTCTGCCAGGATTGAGTTTTTTGCCTCAAGGCGAGCGGGGACGATAATGCTTTTTTGAAGGGCTCCGGCTTTAAGCTTGGCCTTTTTTAAAATATTTTGGTATTCTTCTTCAGCTTTATTGACAAATTCTTGGCTAATTAGAGAAGCTTGCTCCTCTGCGCTCTTTTTAATCTTTAATGCTTCAGCTTGTGCATCTTCAAGGATTTTATTTTCAATATCCTGAATCCCCATTTACAATATAATACCTGATACCATTAGAATAGTTGCCAGCAGTCCGACCACAGCATAGGTTTCTACCATTGCGGGTAAAATAATTGCCTTTCCTGTTTCATCCGGCTTTTTTGCAATAAGATAGATCCCTCCGGCTGAGGCGCGTCCCTGAAAATACCCGGAAACCAGACAAGTGACTGCAACCGGCAGAGATGCAAATAATAGCTGCAGGCCTGCCATAGAGGATACAGCAACCCCTCCGCCCAGCAGATTAATTTTCATCATAATGAAAAAAGCTGCCAGGAAGCCGTAGAATCCCTGTGTTCCCGGCAATGCCACCATAATTAAAAGCTTTCCGAATTTGTCCGGATCTTCAGATAATACTCCTGCAGCTGCTTCTGATGCAATTGCAATTCCGGCTGCTGATCCGGCCCCTCCAAATAATACTGCCATGGCCGCTCCGCATAATGCCAACGCTGTTCCCAATTCCATTTCATTTCCCCCCTTTTTTGTTGTTAGTTGTTAGTCGTTCGTTGTTCGTCAGTAATGATATTAACATATTTTGTCTCATGGCAGAATGGTTTAAACTCGATTCCTCCGCCAATGAAGAATTTTGAAAAGAATTCAACTAACTGCAATCTTAATGAATGAACAAAAGCGCTCATGGTAGAAATAATCAGATTAAAAGCATGGCCAATAATTAGTATTGCAAACATAAAGATATAACCGATTATAGGGACCGATTCCCGCGCCATATTGGCCAGAATATTTATTACCATTCCAATGATTGAAGTAGACATCATCAGAGCCAATAAACGCGAGTAGGAGAGGGTGTCTCCCATGTATCCGCTGACCTTATACAGGCTTAATAGGCCCCTTAGAAGTTTTTTAAATATATTTTTTTCTGCCCTTCCCTGGGTTAGAACCAAAAGGATTGCCAGGATAATTGATCCGTTTTTATTAATTGGGGATTGGACAACAAACAAGCTGACCAATGATAGGAGAAAAAATATCCAGAGCAGGTTATCAAAGATTGCTCCGGAAAAATCTTTTTCCTTAATTTTCCTGATCCCGTCAAGCAGCAGCCCAAATAGTATTTGGGTTATCCCAAGCAGCAGGGACATTACTAAAATAACAAATGGGCTTTTTAACGGCTCGATAATTTGCAATTCCTTTAAAATAAACAACCAATTCGGTAATTCTTGTGCTGACAGTCCCAGGTAGCTGCCGGTTAATATGCCGATAGGGACGGCGGTGATTCCTCCAAGAAGCAGCAGCATTACCAGGTTTTTGCCGCCGGGCGGCAGCTTTAATTTTTTAAGCAAAAGTGTTGCCAGCAGGATTAATAGAATGCCATAACCGGCATCCGAGAGGCAGATTCCAAAAAACAGGATAAAAAACGGGGTTAGCGGAATGGTCGGTTCAATATCCCGCTGATTGGGGGTTCCAAAAATATTGACTATTAACTGGAAGGGCCCAAAAGCCTTTGGGGTTTCTATTGCTACCGGAATTTTTTCTCCCTTTTCGGGCTCAATCTCAAAAACGGCTGCTGTGTTAGGCAGCGCTATTTTTAATCTTGCAAGATCCTTGGCCTTAAGCCACCCGTCAATTACAAAGGTAAATGAAGTGGCGGTACTCTTGTTTTTTGCAGTATAGTTTTGTTGTTTCCCCAGCAGGAGATCATGAAGTAACATTAGTCTTTTTTTAAAAGCATTTAGATCAATTGCTTCTTTTGTGAAGGCTTTTTCGCTGGTATTGCTGTTTTTTATTTGGTTTTGGATATTCTTTACTTCTTCAGCCGGAGTATTTTTTGAATAGGCTAGTTTTATCCGGGCAAAAGTTGATTTGCTTAGAAAGGTCTCAATTTTTTCTTTTTGATCCGACAGGTAATAGATCGCAAGATAAGCTTCATTTTTTGTGAAGTCTACGATTTCAGTTTCGATATGGGGAGAGAGGGCCCTGATATCGATTTCAAATTTTTTATGGTTTTTTATTCCGATTGACCCCAGCATTATATTGACCTTATTGTCTTCGTGCAGGTGCCTCAGGGGAAAATTTAATTTGCTAAAGGGTAATATTGCGTTGTAGTTGTTTTGTAGATTGTTTTTTAACGAATGAATGTTGTTTATTTCCTGGTCTAATTCCTGGATTTTATTGAGCAGATCATTATATTTAAAATCACGGCAGATCAAGGCTAAATCGTCTTTTTTGAGATCGATTTTGGGCGGGATTATTGAATCTATAAGGGTTTTTTTGGTTTTGACAAACTTTTCAATAAAACCTATTGCCGAGCGGATCTGCGCGATTTGGGTTTCCTGGTTTTCTGTTTCAGCAATTGCTCTTTTTGATTCTGAGGGGTGGTTTTTAAGCCCTGCACCGGATGGTGCAAGGGCAATCAGACCCTCTTTTTTTAATAATTCCAGTATTTGATCTTCTTGTGCAAGAAGTCCCACCAGTTGGATCTTTTGCATCTTTGCAATGCTCATTTAATAAGTTTTTTTGCCTCGCTGATTTTTCCCGAAACTTTGGTTTTTAAATCATTTATTTGCTGCTGGTTTTTTTCTTTGATTTGTTGTGCCTCTGATTGGGCCTCTTGTTCTGCTTTTTTGAGGATTTTATCTGACTCGGCATTAGCCCGGGTAATTTTGTTTTGTATCAATTTCTCTCCATTGCTCTTTGCCTCAGAAATTGTATGCCGGGCGGACAATTTGGCCTCTTTTATTACCTGTTCTGCTTTTTCTTCGATAAACTGAATCTTTTTATAGACAGTTCCCATTAATTTATTTTACCATAGCTTTGTGAAATTGGGGTGAAATTTTTGCCAAATATGTGCGATAAATATATATAGGATTATGACAACAATATTTACAAACAATAAAATGTCCGGTCCCAATTATTCAAAACCTGCTTCTCCTAAGGTGCCGTCTGTGGCAAAGGCAGCTCCAGGGTTAGCGGATTTTACTGTCCCAGAGATGGTTCCTTTTAGTCCAACCTTTTTTGGATCAGAAAGACTTTTTGAGTCCAGCTCAATAAAACTTGAGTTGGGAGAAGAGTGCCCGCTCGAAAAACCGGTGATAGAAAAAGCACTCCTTGCTTCCCTCAATAATAATTCCGATCTTTTATCCTTTTTAGAAGGGTTTTCTGATCTGCAGGCTTGCTCGTTGCGTTTTAGGCGTAGTTCATTAGGAGGTTTTTTGTCCGGATCAGCAAATATTTTTAATGGGGTTTTTGATATTTCTCTTTCGGCATCTGGGATTCAATTTTCTGAGGAAGAAATTGAGGCCTCATTGTCTCAATCTTTGCGCAATGTTTTATTGAGCGAAAGGAAAGCAGGCATAACGCTAGCTCAAAAAATAATTCAGCGAGGTAAGCTTGATGTTGATCTGGTGAAAGAGATTAAGTCTAATAAGAGATCAATAAGAGAATCTCCTTCGCCATTTTGGGATGAGTGTTTGTTATATATAAATGAAAGATGGGCCAGGTTGCTTTTGGCTGAGCGTGAAGCCCTGCATGGGGTTTCTGTTTCAAAATATACTGACGAGCTTGATAGATTTGCTGAGGTTTTTGAAAAGGATAGTATTGATTTGTTTTATATGTTTGTAGAAGGAGCATCACTCTTTCGTCCCGGTTCTCTTCGGGGTAATGTTTTTGCTGCTGCAAAAACATTACCAGATTTGCCTCGGGCTGGTGGAAAGGGGAAGGTGTTTGATATTTATGTTCATGGAGCCGCTGTGGGGCAATTGGATGGTTCGATTACGAGAAACAATCTTTTTAAAATATACCAAAAATTTTACGAGATTTCCCTAGCCTTAGGAGAAACAAGAATAGCTGCAGCCCAAAAAGCGATCCAGTTTTTTGATAGGTTCTTGTATGGGGTAGATCAAAAACTGATGGATTCCTCTAAGAGAAAAGAATTAATTTCTAGGGTATTGTACCTGGTAGCGAAAAGTCCTCCTCAAGATCCTTTCTCTTCCTATAAATCCTTGCTGAATACAATTCAAAAAGATTATTTACTCTCACAAATTTATCTTTTGCTTTCAAAAGACAGAATGGTAGGTGGCTGGGACATTGATGATCAGCTAAGTATGTCTGAGCTTACAGAAGTGCTTCCTCTTTCGGTCTGGATTGATTTGATTGCAAGTATGCAGACAAATTATTTATATAAAACAGATATGTCCCAATTATTAAAGCAATTTGCCTTTTCAAAACTTTTAAGAATTTATAATGGATTACTTCAAATAAATAGTAATAATGCTGCTGTTTCTGTCTTCAATACAATTCTTGCACTTAATAATGGGGAACAAAGAAGACAGGATTGTATTCGAACAATTGTAAATAATTTTCCCAAGGAATTTTTGGCAAAGTGGGCAACCTTAGCTTCTGTGGAGCAACTTGAGCTTCTCTTTTTATTTGAAGGGGGGGTCTTTGCTGGAAGAGGGGAGTCTAAGCTGATAAAGAAAATGGCAGCTGCAATAATGCACTATCAGGGGCCTGAGGCATTTGTGAAATGGAGAAAGAGGGCCAGAAAAGTTCTTTCTGACTTGGCCGGAATATCCTATTCAAGTGCGCTTGATGCATCTAATTATTTACGGGAGAGACATACTTATTTGTATACAGCTAACTATGCAGAGGTCCAGGAGCTTTCTTCTTTGATTGTTAGATTGGTAAATAAAAGAGAAGAAGATGGATTAGATCAGGCAATGGCCCTTTTGAGCCAACAGGACCAGCAAACTCAGCTTCATATAATTAGAGATCTGTTTAATCCAAATATTCCAAGTCGCCCTGCGATAACAGTGACAGCCAACTTATCAAGTGATCAGATCGAGAGTTTTCTGGCTTTAAATTGGGAGCCAAGGATTCTCTCTGGTTTTTTGAATGCTCTGCTTGATTCAGATATTAGTTCCAATGTAATTTCAAAGGCAGTGCTTTTGATGGAAGAAGATCTTTGTTTTAGTCTTTTATTTTATAATCCAGGTAATCCGCTTAGGATTGAAAAAAATAATGAGTCTACTAAATTAGCGGCTGTACGAAAGCATGTTATTAAAGAAAATGGATTTTCCTGGTTTATTGAGAGGTATAGTAAAGATTTTGATCGCTGTGTTAGAGCAGAAGTTCTCCGTACCCATGGGATCCTTTCTATAGATGGTAAAAAGGGCTTAGGAGGATTTAGTGGCGAGGTTTTAGCTAGCTTTATTTTTGGTTTTTCTGACCGAGAAATGGTTGAGCTTTTAGATGATAAACAGGCCGGCGAGCTGGCTGCTTATTTAATAGACAATGATATTGCCCGTGTTGGGGAAGTATTTGGGATTGATTTTTCAGAAAACAAGAAGATGGAAAGGCTCTCCAGGCTTTTTCCGTCTGTTAGGAAATTTTTATTGTTGTCTTATATTTCTCTTTTAGAAGGTATGGATGTTACCTCTCCTTATCCTGTTTTTGCTGCGCAAAGAATAAGGGAGATAGATTGTCAGGGGGTGCCAGGAAAACTATTGGATCGGGCCCGTCGTTTAATTTTAAGATGGTTTACCCTTTATTATGCAGAAAACATGCAGGCATTAGAAAATAGTAAACTTGCAAAAAGGCTTGAGCCTTTTGATCCCGGAGTGCTCTACCGGGCAGGGGCGGTTAATGGGGTGGTAAAGAATGATGTTGCAAGAGTCTTCTATTTTGCCTTGAGAAAATTAGGGGCTATAATCCAGCCCTATCGAGCTGCTCGAATAGAGCTTGAAATGGAGAATAATTTCCCTAGCTATCTTAAAATTGTCTCAAAAGGTGGAGTCTGCTATGAGGTAGATCTTTTAAATGGTGGTTTTAGGGTTAATCACGATAGTTTTATCCATGATGAGGAGGCTTTTAAGAGTCCTTTTACTGATGCAAATCAGAGGATTTTAGATGATATTGATGCTGCGTTTCAGGCAGCCCTTAAGCTGCAACCAAGAGCCTTAATGCCTTCTCTTACGGTCTTGTCTGTACGGACAGGCATTCCATTGGAAGATATTCTCCCTTCAACTCTTAGTGCAGTTTTATCTAAAAAATCTTGACGTTTTACCCTTAAAAATGTTATAATATATACCCGTAATGTACTTATTCCCGATTTCATTTGCAGTGGCTCTTTTAATAACTATTTTGGTGACCCCATTAGCAGAAAAGCTGGCCTTCAAAATAGGGGCTGTAGATACCCCCAACGAAAGAAAAATTCATAGTCAGATCATTCCCCGCTTCGGAGGGATCGCAATATTTAGTGGTTTTCTTACTGCCCTGCTTGTTGGCTTGTTGATCGCCTATTATATTGGAATGGATTTTCAAATAAACTCAATCATTGGGATTGTGCTGGGGGCGTCTCTTATACTGGTTGTTGGAATACTTGACGATATCCATTCACTCAAAGCAAGCACCAAGTTTTTCTGGCAGATCATAGCAGCACTGATTGTCTACTCCTTTGGGGTAGAAATATCCTTTTTAACCAATCCTTTCAATGGATTGGTTGCAATGCCGGCCTATGTAAGTGTGCCATTAACGATTTTTTGGATTGTCGGGATTACAAATGCAATAAACTTAATCGATGGTTTGGATGGATTAGCTGCCGGAGTTACTGCGATTTCTGCCGGAACATTTTTCTTTGTGGCGCTTACTACCTACAGCTACGGCGCAGCGCTAATTATGTTAGTATTGGCTGCCGCAGCGCTCGGTTTTTTGAAATATAATTTCTTTCCGGCAAAAATATTCTTGGGCGATTCGGGAAGCCTCTTGTTGGGATTCATACTGGCTACCGCCTCCATTACAGGAGTATTCAAAACCACTTTAGTAGTAGCCCTGATTATTCCGCTGCTAATTTTGGGGGTTCCTATTTTTGATACTCTTTTTGCTATCGGTAGAAGAATGAAAGAGGGGAATCCGGTTTTTCGGGCCGACAAGAAACATATTCACCATATGTTGATGCGGGCAGGATTTTCGCAGCGTGAAGCGGTTTTGTCAATATATATTGTCTGTTTTATTTTGAGTTTTACGGCCCTGATGATGGCATTATATAGGTAAGGTGTAGGGGGCAGGTTTGAAACCTGCCCGTATAAAAAATGAAAAATAAAAAATTTAAAATTATGATTGTTTTTGGGACCAGGCCGGAAGCCATTAAAATGGTTCCGGTTATTCTTGAGCTGCAAAAGTTTCAAGATGAATTTCAGACTGTTCTGGTCTCAACCGGCCAGCATAGACAGATGCTCGATCAAATTTTAAGTCTTTTTAATATAAAACCTAATTACGATTTAAATATAATGAAAAAAGAGCAATCACTCTCGGACATTGTGGTAAATTCCATTAAAGGAATTGATCCGATAATTTTGCGTGAAAAACCGGATGTATTATTGGTTCAGGGTGACACCTCTACTGCTTTTTCTGCTGGCTTGGCGGCCTTTCAACATAAGGTTTTAGTCGGGCATGTTGAGGCAGGACTTAGAACCGGCAATAAAAACAATCCATTTCCGGAAGAGATGAATCGAAGGCTGTTGTCTTCTGTCTCCGACCTGCATTTTGCCCCGACTGCTATTTCAAAAAATAATTTATTGGCTGAAGGAATTAAGCCGGATTCTGTCTTTTTAACCGGAAATACTGTAATTGACGCATTGAATCTAACTATTAATAAGCCCTTTGATCTTTCAGAAATTAATCTTGAGCAGCCGGATAAAAAAATGATCCTTTTAACAACCCATAGGAGAGAGTCATTTGGAAAACCGATGGAAGATACCTGTCTGGCTGTTTCTACCTTAGCAAAGAAGTACAACAAAGAAATTTATTTTGTTTTTCCGGTCCATCGCAACCCAGTGGTAAGAAGGATTGTTGATAAAAATCTGGGAGGGATTGAGAATATTGTTCTGACTGATCCGCTTGATTATCATCCTTTTGCGCATATGATGAAAAAGTCGAATTTTATTTTAACTGATTCCGGCGGGATTCAGGAAGAAGCCCCCAGTTTTGGAAAACCGGTCCTGGTATTGAGGGAAACAACCGAGAGGCCGGAAGCAATAACGGCAGGTACGGTTCGGTTAATCGGAACAAATACTGCAAGAATTATTGAAGAAGCAGAAATTCTTTTAGAAGATAAAAAAGCATATGATAAAATGGCAAAAGCCGTCAATCCCTATGGCGACGGACGGGCTGCAGAAAGAATTGTTCGGGCGTTGCTTTATTATTTTGGGTTAAGGGATAAAAAACCGGTTGAATTTGGAGGCGAGACGAAGTGAGAAAGATTGTAATTGAAGGGGGAAGTCCGCTTAAGGGTGAAGTAACTATTTCTGGCTCAAAGAATTCTGCCTTGCCTATTTTGGCGGCCACAATTTTAACAGAAGGAGAAAATACCCTTACTTGCGTTCCAAACTTAACAGATGTGATCACCATGTTAAAAGTGCTTCGGAGTTTGGGGATTCGGTCGGAGTATTGTCACCCAAATAGAGTAAAAATCTGGGTTAATGGAAAGGTCCGGCATGTTGCTCCTTATCAGCTGGTAACCCAAATGCGGGCTTCTTTTTTTGTGATTGGTCCTATTTTAGCCCGAGCGGGGTTTGCCAAAGTTCCTCTTCCTGGCGGCTGTGCAATTGGTTCCCGGCCGGTTGATATTCACCTTAAGGGGCTAGAGAAATTGGGAGCCCGGGTCAGGATGGAACACGGATTTGTTATTGTTGAAGCCCCACGGCTAAGAGGTAATCTTGTTCATCTGGATTTTCCTTCAGTTGGTGCTACCGAAACTATTATGATGGCTGCGACTCTGGCAGAGGGCAAAACGTCTATTACAAATGTCGCCTGCGAACCGGAAATCGTTGACTTAGCCGACTTTTTAATTAAAGCAGGAGCAAAGATTTCTGGTGCCGGGACAGAAAAGATTAGTATTGAGGGTGTAAAGAAACTAAAGGGGGTTGACCATGCCATAATTCCCGACCGGATTGAAGCCGGCACATATATGGCTGCCACTGCTGCGGTTGGAGGCGAAGTGTTGATAAAGAATATTGTGCCAGAGCATATGGAATCTATTTTACTTAAGCTTAAAGAATGCGGAGTAAAGATTGAGATATCGGGAAATGAAGCCAGGATTATAAAAAATGGAAATATTAAGGCAATAGATATTCAAACTCAGCCCCATCCTGGTTTTCCAACTGACATGCAGCCGCAATTTAGCGCCCTGCTGGCTTTGGCTTCGGGGACTTCTGTAATTCGCGAAACTATTTTTGAAAACAGATTTATACATCTTAATGAATTAAAGCGCATGGGGGCGGATGTGAAATTAGAAGGGCGCACAGCGATTATTAAAGGAGTTAAGCATCTTTCGTCTGCTCCGGTCGTTGTCACCGATTTGCGTGCTGGTGCCGGGCTTATTATTGCCGCTTTGGCTGCAAAAGGGGAGACCATGATCGATGACCGGGAAAGCCAGATTGAGAGAGGTTATGAAAATATAATTAGTAAACTGGAAGGCTTGGGGGCTCATATTAGTCTGGCCGGAGGACAAAAATAGTAGAGGGAATGAAAAATATAACTAAAAAGTTTGTTGGGACTATTAATAAAATTTTAAAAGCCAAGGGGAAGTTGAATCAGGCAGGGAAAATAGAAGTCTATTTCATTAATGACCGATTTATGAGAAAATTGAACAAAGAATTCAGGGGGATTGACCGAACGACCGATGTTTTGGCTTTTCCTGATAATGACAATGAGCTTTTGGGAGAAATTGTTATTTCTGATTCTTTGGCAAAAGTTCAGGCAAAAAGATATAGGGTTCTGTTAAAAGAGGAGTATAGACGATTGGTGATTCATGGAGTATTGCATCTTTTAGGATACGGGCATAAAAATAAAAAAGAGAGAAGCTTAATGCGTAATTTAGAGGAGAAGTATTTAAAATGATCGGCATAATGATCTTGTTTGCGTTATTGTTCTTTTCAGCTTTTTTCTCTGCTTCAGAGACGTCACTAACCGCGATTTCAAAAATCCGCCTGGCCAGACTGGTTAAAGAAAAAAGAATGGGAACAAAAGCCCTGGGTAGTTTAAAAAAGGAGCCCAGCCGTATGCTGACCACTATTCTAATCGGCAATAACATTGTCAATATCTGGGCCTCTGTTTTGGCGGCCAGTCTTGCTTTTCATTATTTTGGAAATATTGTGGGGAAGGGAGAATCATTTTTGGTGGCGGGGGTAACCGGAGTTATGACCTTTGTTATTTTGGTGTTTGGAGAAATTGTTCCCAAAACAATTGCGCTGCGCAACGCAGAGTTTGTTGCTCTTTTGGTGTCCCCTGCAATACTGGTCCTTGGTTATATTTTTGCTCCGATTGCCTGGGTATTAAATCTTATTACAAGACCGCTGGTAAATTTATTTAAAGGTCCGGGAGACAAGGGTTTTACAGAAGAAGAAATAAAAATGGTTATTTTGGCGGGAGAGCGGTCTGGAATAATTGAGGAAGAAGAGCGTGAAATGATCAGCTCGATTTTTGAATTTGGAGATACGGTTGCTTCAGAGGTCATGACCCCTCGTCCGGATATAAAGGCAATCGAAGTTAATCGCAGTTTGGCGGATCTGTTTTGCCTAATTAAAGAAGTTGCTCACTCAAGGCTTCCTGTTTATGAGGGAAATATTGATAATATTGTTGGAGTTGTTTATACCAAAGATCTTATTGCGAAAAAAGGAGCTGCGATAAAAGATTACCTAAGGCAGGTCTTGGTTGTTCCGGAGTCAAAAAAAATAGATGACATAATGCGCCAGATGCAGTCTTCCCGTACTCACATGGCGATTATTGTTGACGAATATGGGACCACTTCAGGGATTGTGACCCTTGAAGATCTGATTGAAGAAATTGTCGGGGAGATTCACGATGAGTTTGAAAAGGGATCAAAACGAATAGATAAAATTAAGGAGAATGTCTGGCTGGTTGATGCAAAGCTATCTATTAATGATCTATATGACGAGATAAATATAAGGCTGCCGGAGGGAAATTATGATACCATCGCCGGATTTGTTTTTACCCGTTTGGGGAAGATGCCTTCGGTGGGCAATTCAATTAGTTTTAATGAAATTAGTATCAGTGTAGAAAAACTCTCCCGCCGCAGGATAACTCGTGTTAAAATTGAGAAAAGGAAATCTATAAACGAAGATATGGTGGGTGGATGACTAAATATATATTTATTACAGGTGGAGTAGTAAGTTCTCTCGGGAAGGGTATTTCCGCAGCTTCCCTTGGCATGCTTTTGAAGGCAAAGGGGATCAGGGTTACTATCCAAAAATTGGATCCATACATCAATGTTGATCCCGGCACCATGAATCCTTATCAGCACGGAGAGGTCTTTGTCACAGAAGATGGCGCAGAGACAGATTTGGATTTGGGTCATTATGAAAGGTTTATTGATGTCAATTTAGGAAAGCATAACAATATTACCACCGGAATGGTTTACTGGTCAGTTTTGACAAAAGAGAGAAGGGGGGATTATCTGGGAGGTACGGTTCAGGTTGTTCCTCATATTACAAATGAAATAAAGTCACGCATGCGCAAGGTTAACAAGGATAATAAATTTGATGTCGTTATTTGTGAGATCGGAGGAACAGTTGGAGATATTGAGGGCCTTCCGTTCTTAGAAGCAATTCGTCAGTTTAGAAAGGAGGTTGGCCGGGATAATTGTATCAATATTCATGTGACTTTAGTACCTTATCTTGGAACAACTCATGAATTTAAAACCAAACCTACCCAGCACAGTGTTAAAGAGCTGCGTGAGATAGGTATTCATCCGGATGTTATAATATGTCGTTCAGAGGCCCCTCTGGCTTCTGAGCTAAAAGACAAGATCTCATTGTTTTGTGACGTTGCCAAAGAAGCGGTCATTGGTTTAGTCGATGTGCCATCGATCTATGAAGTTCCCCTGGCTCTGGAAGAAGAAAATCTGGATGACATTGTTGTGAAATATCTGAATCTTCCTTCCCGGAAATCTGATATGCGTTCATGGAAGAGAATCCTCAAATTAATGCAAAAACCGGAAAAAAAGGTAAAGATTGCAATTGTTGGTAAATATGTAGAGCTGATGGATTCATACATAAGTATTTCTGAATCCCTAAAACATGGGGGGATTTCTTCTAAAACCTCGGTTGAGATCAGGTGGGTTAATGCCGAGAAGATTGAAAAAGAAAAAGATTTGGAGCCGATCCTTAGAGAGGTGCATGGAATAATAGTTCCGGGTGGATTTGGACCTCGCGGGATAGAGGGAAAGATTAAGGCAATTCGTTATGCCCGTGAGAATAATATCCCGTATCTTGGGCTGTGTCTTGGTATGCAGACTGCAGTGATTGAATTTGCCCGCAATGTTTGCGGATTAAAGAAGGCAAATTCTTCGGAATTTGATTCAAACTCACCATATCCGGTAATTGATTTAATGGAAGAGCAAAAGAAAATAAAAAATATGGGGGGAACGATGCGGCTGGGTGCATATGCCTGCAAAATTAAAAGAGGAACCTTATTAAATAAGGCCTACAAGAAAAACACAATTCACGAGAGACATCGTCATCGTTATGAGTTTAATAATGAATACAAGGAGTTGTTTGAGAAGCGCGGGATGGTCTTTTCCGGGATTAATCCGGATGCGGATTTAGTTGAGGTAATTGAGATTCCGGAACATCCTTTCTTTGTAGCAACGCAATATCATCCCGAATTTAAATCCCGTCCAAACAGACCCCATCCGTTATTCCGCAATTTTGTTGCAGCTGCTACAAATAGACTTCAAGAGCAGATTGAACTTTTCAAAAAGAAGAAATAGCCTTTATTAGGGAGGACTTATTACGAAACTTATAGTTAAATTGGGATCCCTTTATTTTATTATATTTTTTATTGCTTTAATATTATTTTCTTTTGCTCGTGAAGTGGAGAATGATGGAGATTTTGTTTATAAGAATAAAAAGCTGATCTCATCACGCTATGGGTTCAGGGTAAATTTTCCCAAAAAGCCGATCCTTGAAAAATATGAGAAATCAGGAATGGAGGCAATTGTCTTCATGGCAGGGACTTCAAAAGCCAGATATAATGTTGTGGTTATCAGAGGTAAGCAATCTCAGAAAAACAAAATAGATTCTTATTATAAATCATTGCTTAAAAAGGAAGTCGAGATATATAACAGAGGCAGATTTAAAAAAGGGAAGCTCGTTTTTTCTAAAAAAATCAGGTTCAAAGGCAAAGATACCCTGAAATATAAAATAAAATATTCTTTGGAAGGCATAGAATGGTTTGCCGAATCGGTAAAGGTGATTCTTGATGATCGCTCTATAAATATAACAATAAACTATCCCGGAATTTATAAAAAGGAATTATCTCAGTCTAACAATGCGCTTTTTGGTTCTTTGAAAATCATTCGGCGTTCTAATTAAATAAGGGAAAAGCATGCTTTATAAGTGTTTCGGGGAGAAGAAGTAAAAATACTGCTGGTCGTAAGTCACAGGTTTATCGATAATTCACATGCTATAATTATTTCAAATGCCAAAATTCAAACTTGAATCAAAATTCAAACCAGCCGGTGACCAACCCCAAGCCATTAAGGGTTTGCTTAAGGGTTTATCTGCCGGACTTGATTTTCAAACCTTACTTGGAGTAACCGGCTCCGGCAAAACCTTTACCATGGCCAATGTGATAGAAAAGATCCAAAAGCCGACCTTAATCATTTCTCATAACAAAACCCTAGCTGCCCAGCTCTGCCAGGAATTCCGCGATTTCTTTCCTAACAATGCAGTAGAATATTTTGTCTCCTATTATGACTATTATCAGCCGGAGGCTTATCTCCCCCACACCGATACTTATATTGAAAAGGATTCATCAATTAACCAGGAAATTGATCGCCTGCGGCATTCAGCGACAATGTCTCTTTTGACCCGTAAGGATGTGATTGTGGTTGCTTCAGTTTCTTGTATCTATGGTTTAGGAGCCCCGCAAGACTATCTGGATGCCATGGTTGTTTTAAGGGTTGGAGAAAAGTATGATCGCGATCAAATTTTAGAAAAACTGGTAGCAATAAAATATACCCGCAATGATTATGAGTTAGCCCGCGGCCGGTTTCGCGTCCGCGGAGATATTATCGAAGTGCAGCCCGCTTATGAAAGGAATATTTTAAGGATAGAGCTGGACGGCGATAAGCTGAAAAAGATTACGGAGATCGAGCCGACTACTCAAAATATCTTAAATAAACATGATTTTGTCTCTATTTCTCCGGCTACCCATTTTGTAACATTCCGCGACCGTCTCCAGGCTGCCATTTTTTCAATTAAGCAGGAACTGAACTTTTGGCTTGGCGAATTAAAAAAGAAAAAGAAGCTTCTTGAAATGCAGCGTCTGGAGCAGCGGACTAAATATGATCTGGAAATGATTCAGGAGATCGGTTATTGCAGCGGAATAGAAAATTATTCCAGGCACATGGAGGGGCGGGTCGCCGGCACGCCGCCGGGAACTTTGGTTGATTATTTTGGAAAAGATTTTTTAATGTTTATCGATGAGTCTCACGTGACTGTTCCTCAGGTCGGCGGAATGTACTTTGGCGATAAAGCCCGCAAAGATAATTTGATTAAATTTGGTTTTCGACTGCCATCAGCGCGCGACAACCGGCCCCTAAAGTTTAATGAGTTTGAGAATCGTCTAAATCAGGTGATTTTTGTCTCAGCCACTCCGTCAAAGTATGAAGCAAAACATTCAAAACAAACGGTTGAACAAATTATCCGGCCGACCGGATTGATTGATCCGGAGGTTGTTGTAAAACCGACCAAGAACCAGATTAACGATCTATTAGAAGAGATCAGGAAGCGGGTAGTTAAGAAAGAGCGGGTCTTAGTTACGACTTTGACCAAGCGTTTGGCCGAGGATCTAGCCGAGTTTTTAGATGAGCAGGGTATAAGAGTCCGTTATTTGCATTCGGATATTAAGACCTTTGATCGGGTTGAGATTTTGCGCGGACTACGTTTGGGTGAGTTTGATGTGTTAGTCGGAATCAATCTTTTGCGGGAAGGATTGGATTTGCCCGAAGTTTCTCTGGTTGCAATTTTGGATGCAGATAAAGAAGGTTTTCTTCGCGCAGAGACAGCGCTTGTTCAAACTATCGGACGCGCTGCCAGAAATATCAACGGAAAAGTTATTTTGTACGCTGATAAAAAGACCGGATCAATGAAAAGGGCGCTGGACGAGACCAACCGCCGCCGTAAAATCCAAATAGCCCACAATAAAAAATATAAGATTAAGCCTAAAACGATTGTGAAAGAGATAAAAGATATTTCTGAACAGATCAGTGAGATGAATCTTGAAGAGGTTAGACGAATTAAGGAATTTGTTCCAAAGGCTGAAGTTTCGCAGTTGATTCGTGAAATAGAAAAGGAGATGCGGGTTGCTGCGACCGAGTTGGAATTTGAAAAAGCGGGTGAGCTGCGTGACAGGATTTCCGAGATAAAGAAAGCTTTTAAAATCACTTGACGAATTAATTTTGTTTTGCTAAAGTGTTATCACTTCCCTCTCGAGGAAAGACTGAATCCATAAGGAGGCGGTTTATTTGAGAGAATATAACTGTGACCTGATTCGGAATGTCGCGGTGGTAGGACACGGGCATGTCGGAAAAACTTCGCTTCTAGAATCTCTCCTCTTCAAAGCTGAAATCATCACCAGACAAGGATCAACGACACAAGGAAACACGACCTCTGACCATGACCCCGAAGAGATTAGGCGCCAGATCTCGATCCACTCTACCATCATTCCTATCGAGTGGAGCGATCATAAACTAAATATGATCGATGTTCCGGGATATGCTGATTTTATTGGAGAAGCAATTTCGACCTTGCGGGTAGTTGATTCGGCCCTAATTGTTTTTGATGCGATTGATGGTTATGGAGTCGGCTCAGAAAGATTGTGGAAAGAGGCCGATAAAAATAACCTTCCCAAAATTGTTTTTATAAATAAAATGGATAAGGAGCGGGCTAATTTTGATGAGGTGGTTGAAAAAATACGGGCAAAGTTTGGTAAAAATCTGGTTCCAGTCCATGCTCCGGACGGGCAGGGAAAAGATTTTCGAGGGATCATTCATTTATTAAAAGAAAAAGCAGCTGATCCTAAATACAATGAGATGTTAATTGAAGCGGCGGCGGATCAGGACGAAAAAATACTTGAAGAATTTATGGAAGGGAAGGAGATCCCTGAACAGGAGATTTCCGCTGCGGTTAAGAAGGGGATAAGTCAAGGGAAAATCATTCCGATTATGATAGGCTCTGCTGTTACCGGGGTAGGGATTCCTGAACTCTTTTCCGCAATAGTAAAATGGCTGCCGAGGCCGGAAGGGCAGGTTGCTGAGCCTCTTTCTGCTTATGTTTTTAAGTCGGTGGCCGAACCGCATGTTGGAGAATTAAGCTATGTCCGTGTTTATTCCGGGTCACTGGAGCATTCGTCTACAGTAAAAAATGCTTCAAAGGGACACTCTGAGAGAGTTGGTCAGGTCGTAATAAGCAGAGGAAAACATAAAGCCGAGGTTCAAAGAGTTCAGGCTGGAGATATTGCGACTCTCCCAAAATTAAAAAACACCAGAACGGGTGATACTCTTTGCCATGAAAAATCAAACACTGTTTTGCCGCATGTCGAATTTCCGGAAGCCAATGTGCATCTGGCTGTTCGGCCAAAGTCAAAGGCCGATCAGGAAAAGATGGGACTTGGATTTTCTACCTTTATGAAGGAAGACCCGACTTTTAAGATGCGTTATGACAAAGAGACAAAAGAGGTGGTCATTTCTGGAATGGGGGATGTTCAGCTTGAGATAATTTTGGGGAAACTGCGCAAAAGGCATAATTTGGAGATTGAGACCTCTTCTCCTCAAGTCCCCTACAAAGAGACTATTCGTGGAAAGGCCAAGGCCCAGGGGAAATATAAAAAACAGACCGGCGGCCACGGACAGTATGGCGATACCATGATTAAAATTGAGCCCCTGGAGAGAGGCAAGGGTTTTGAGTTTGTAAATAACATTTCAGGAGGAGCAATTCCAAAAAATTACATTCCGTCGGTTGAAAAAGGGGTAAAAGAAGCAATGTTGGGCGGAGTTGTTTCCGGCTATCCGGTGGTTGATCTTAAGGTTATTCTTTATGATGGTTCCTATCATGATGTTGATTCCTCTGATTTGGCATTTAAGATCGCGGCCTCAATGGGATTTAAAAAGGCTTTTGTAGATGCTAAGCCGGTCTTAATTGAACCAATTGTAGATATTGAAGTTCATATACCGTCAGAATTTGTCGGCAATGTTGTTTCTGATTTGAATAAGCGGCGGGGGAGAATAGTCAGTATTGAAGAGGAGAAAGTAATTGCCCAGGTTCCGCAGGCAGAGATTGCCAGATATGCTACCGATCTTCGCTCATTTACTCATGGGGCGGGGATGTTTGCTGCTAAATATTCTCATTATGAGGAGGTGCTTCCACAGACTCAGGAAAAGCTTTGTTTGAAGTATCAAAAAGAGAGAGAAATGGGCTCATCTTCAGCCCGATAATAAGGGAGGGATTACCAATGGACCATTTAGATACAATGTGTACAAGAAAGAAGGAGCTTTCGTTTCCGGTTGATGTCTCAAATCCCGAAGGCAGGTCGAAACTGGATAAAATAGGTCAGGAGATAGCAGTCAAAAAAGGGATGAAATACGAAGGGTATTCGGTTTACACCGGCCCGCCGCATTCCTTAGCGGATGCTGTTGCGACTTTGTTTTTTATTGACTAGACTCCGCCGGTCCTTGCAGTTGCGGAGTTCTGAAAAACCATTTTACCCCTAATGTAAACTGGTGTGACGTTTCTTCATTAAGATTGCTAAGATAAGAATAGTTTAAGAAAAATCTTGGAGAATAGTTTCCATACTCCAGGCCAGTTGTGAAACCGACCAAATGAGTGTTTTTCTGATCTATGCTGTTATAGAGTTCATTGCCATAAGTAAAGGCAAATTTGATTCCCAAGTTTTCTTTGTGCTTTTTGGATAAGATTTTGTAAAAAGTAGCCCCAACATTATGTTTTAGGGCAAGTGATCCTTTTTTTTCATTGACCCCTCCCTCTATTTGAAAACTATATTGTAGACCCAGATTAAAGGAAGGCCGAAGATGTATGGTTGCACCAACCGCGGGAATTGCCTTTCCCTCTTTGCTTTTTGAATACTCATATCCACCCTGAATGGTTAACGATCCGTCAACTAATGGTGGATTAATAACGTGAAATTCTCTTTTTGCAGCCCTTTGTTGTTCCCTGGTTAATCTTTCTTCTTCCTGTAGTTTTCTCATTTTTTCTATTGAACAATATTTGACCTGGCACTCAAGAGGAATCTCGTCGTTAGTATCTTCTTTGATATAGCTTCTCGGCTTGTTTGGCGGTACTTTTTGAATTGGTAAACTCATTTATATTTTTCTCCCTACTTATTTCGTCACCTTTTTTGAAAAATTTCACTTAAAATGATACAATTGTAACATGTTTGGAAAACTACTGACCGCAATGGTGACGCCGTTTAATCCGGATCTATCTGTAAATTATGATTTAGCCGCAAAATTGGCTATTCATTTAACAGAAAATGGATCTGACAGCCTGGTTATCCACGGAACAACCGGTGAATCACCGACTTTAACTCATGAGGAAGAATTTGAGCTTTATCGAGTAGTAAAGAAAGCAGTTGCCGGCAAAGCCAAAATTGTTGCCGGAACAGGATCAAACTCTACCGCGATTTCCATAAGTGCCACCAAAAAGGCCGAAGAGATTGGTGTCGATGGAATTATGATTGTTGTTCCTTATTATAATAAGCCATCGCAAGAAGGGATGTATCAACATTTTAAAGCGGTTGCCGAATGCACTAAGTTACCTGTCATTATATATAATATCCCTGGCCGCTCTGTCGTAAATATGGAACCAGAGACTGTTGCCCGTTTGTCTAAAATCAAGAATATTGTTGGATTGAAAGATGCTGCTGGAAATCCAGAACAAACTAAAAAGACCAAGGCCTTGGTCCCTGCTGATTTTACAATTTGGAGTGGGGATGATGGGATGACAATTAAATTCATGAAAGAGGGAGCTGTGGGAGTTATTTCTGTTGCCTCTCATTTAGTCGGTCCTCAAATCCATCAAATGATCGATGCATTTGATTCCGGTGATATTAAGAAGGCAGAAGAAATTAACCAACAGCTTCAAGAAATATTCAAAGTAATATTTATTACAGCAAACCCAACCCCGGTTAAAGCCGCTCTTGAGATGATTGGCTGGCCGGTTGGAATACCGCGATTACCGCTTATTGGAGCAAACGATACGGAGAAGGCTAAGCTAAAAGCTGCCATGGAGAAACTGGGTCTTATAAAATGAAGATCTTGGTTCATAGCTGCTGTGCTCCCTGTTTGACCTATACAGGAAAATGGCTCAGAGAAAACAACTTCGATCCTACAGCGCATTATTATAATCCAAACATTTATCCCGAAGCCGAATTTGTTAAACGCTATTTTGTTTTAAAAAGTTATGCGGAGGGAAAAAACATCCCCCTGGTTTTTGGTTTTGACAAAAAGAGAACTCCTCCGGGAGATTGTGAAAATTGTTATAAAACCCGATTGCTAAAAACAGCAGAATATGCTAAAAGTAATGGGTTTGGTTTTTATTCGACAACCTTATTGATTAGCCCTTATCAAAAGCATGACTTGATTAGAGAAATTGGCGAGAGAATTGGGGATGAAGTTGGTGTTCAGTTTTTGTATCATGATTTTCGAGAAGGATTTAACGAGAGTAGAATAATCTCTAGAGAATTGAATTTGTACAGGCAGAAATATTGTGGATGTAAGGAGAGTATAAATGTCAAAGCTTCGGCGATTGCTGCATAATAATCCAATTAGTTTGATTGTGAACTTGTGGGAGAATAATCCGGAGTCGGCAAAACTGGCAGAAAATGCCGGAGCCGATGCCCTGATGATAAATGACCTGGATAATGCCGAGCAGATTTGCAAATCTGTCAAAATCCCTACCGGAATAGTTTTGCGGGATGCAAGACGGATAAATAAAAGAGCGCTGCAAGGCCTTGATTTTATAAATTTTGAAATGGAGCATTCTCCTCAATTTAAAAATGTCCCCCATACTCGTATTCTAATGCTGGATGAAAAATTCTCTATCGACAGTCTGCTTAATTTAAGCGATAAAGCCGAAGCAATTGATGCGGCAATCGTTCCGCTTACTCAGGGGGTTAAAGATTTAGTGGTTGGGGATCTGCAGAATTATATTTCAATAATCATATCTGCTGACCTGCCGGTCTTAATTCCGACACAGCGGTCAATTAAACCATCCGAGGTTGCAATTATTTGGGATGCCGGAGCAAAAGGGATAATCTTGACCAAGACAGTGTTGGGAAATACCGCCCGCTCTTTTGAAAAAACCATCCGAGAGTTTAGAATTGCGGTAGATGATCTTGGAAACTAATAGTCCTCACCCTTTTATTCCCTCTCCCAATGGGAGAGGGATGTCCCGGAGGGACAGGGTGAGGGTTTTATTTTTAGTTTTGGTTTTTTCATTTTTAACTTTAACTTCTGCCCACGCTGACTCTTTCTCCTTCCTGGCCTTTGGCGACAATCGGGATGGTGACGAGACCTTTAAACTTTTATTGAATAAGGCCAGCAAAGAAAAAAATATTGCTTTTGCGTTTAATACCGGCGATTTTGTTTCTCGCGGATCAGAATCTGAATATAAAAAATATACTAAAATAATCGGGAAATATCCAAGTTTGAACATTTACCATGTTCCCGGCAATCATGATATGGTAGCCGGTGGATGGCGTCGATTTAATAAGTATTTTGGATCGCATTATTATTCTTTTGATTATAAAAATGCCCATTTTGTTATTTTAAACAATGCTTTTCGCGAGAGTTTTACCGAAAAACAAATAAGCTGGTTAAAGAGGGATTTGGCAGCCACTAAAAAACCCTTGAAATTTGTTTTCTTTCATAAACCTGTTTTTGACCCCAGCGGATTTTATAATGATCATATTATGGACAGCCGCAGGATGGCAGAACGCATGATTTTGATATTTAAAAGGTATAAGGTTGGCTATGTAATCTGCGGCCATATACATGGTTATGGCCATGCCAGACGTGACAAAATAGATTATTTTATTACCGGGGGGGCGGGCGCTCCTCTTTATCTTCCTTCACAGCTTGGGGGCTTTTATCATTATATGCGTTTTGATATTGACGGAAATAAAGTTTCTGCCAGGGCCGTGCGTATCTTCGATTGAATCATCTTTTGTGATAAAATAGAGTATAATGTCTGCAGATTTACATTTACACAGCGCTTGTTCTGATGGGATCGAAACCCCAAAAATAGTTGTGACTTATGCCAAGGATGCCGGGTTAAAAACTATTGCTCTTACCGACCACGATACGGTTGAGGGGATTCCGGAGGCCCTTCTGGCCGGAAAAGAAATGTCGCTTGAGGTTATTCCCGGAGTTGAATTTTCAACCGAAATAAATAAAACAGAAATTCATATTCTGGGTTATTTTGTTGATTATAATAATTCCGATCTTGCAACTCTTCTGAAAAAAATACAAAAAGGAAGAAAGGAACGCATTTTTAAAATATGCGAAAAATTAAAGAAGTTAGATGTTATAGTTGATCCGGAAAAAATACTAAAGGCTGCCGGCAACGATGCTCCCGGCAGGCCGCATGTTGCACGGGTTTTGGTTGAGCAGGGTGTTGTTTCCACTTTTAATGAGGCCTTTAATCGTTTTATCGACTCTCGCGGGCCGGCCTATGTTGCGCATTATAAATTGGAGCCCAAAGAATGCATAAGTTTCATAAAAGAGATTGGTGGAATTGCTGTTTTTGCCCATCCCGATATTTCAAATTCTGATGAATTGATTCCGCAATTTGTTGATGCAGGTTTGAGAGGAATTGAAGCCTATTACCCCTCTTATTCTGAGAAAACAACCCAGAAGTATCTGGACTTTGCCGAAAAATTTGGTTTGCTGTTAACCGGCGGCTCCGATTATCATGGGATTAATTCGGGACGTGAGATAAAGCTGGGAGAATTTTCAGTTGATGATTCGTTGGTGGAGAAAATGAGAAATGAATACTTACGCAGAAATTAATTTAGAAGCAATAAAGCATAATATTGTTCAGGTAAAAAATCTGATTCCGGATACCACAAAATTTATGGCTGTGGTAAAGGCTAATGCTTATGGTCATGGGGCGGTCCCGGTGTCCCGCTGCGCCATTTCCGCCGGTGCAGACTATTTGGCTGTAGCAAATTTGAAAGAGGCATTGGAGCTGCGTGAAGCGGGGATCTTATCCCCGGTTCTGATATTAACCGAGTCTCCCACATCAGTAATGGATGAGGTTTTGCAGCATAATTTAACACAGACAGTTTATTCATATTCTGAGGCAAAAGCATTATCCGACGAAGCTTTGCAAAGAAAAAAAATCGGGAAGCTGCATTTAAAAATAGATACCGGAATGGGGAGGGTTGGGGTGGGGCTGTCTGAGGCCGTTGCCCTTTATACTAAAATAGCCTCGCTGCCAAATTTGGAAATCGAGGGAGTTTTTACCCATTTTGCCAAAGCGGAAGAACCGGATGACTCGTTCACAAAAACCCAATTTGATAAATTTACCGGTATTTTATCCGGGATCCCGCCGCTTAAGCTAAAACATGCTGCCAATTCTGCTGCCACCCTTTTGCATCCCTCGACCCATTTAGATATGGTAAGGGTCGGGCTTATGATGTACGGACTTAACCCAAGTTTTTCGGGTAACAGGATTGATTTAAAACCGGCACTTAGTTTTAAAACCCGGGTGGTTTATTCAAAAAGAGTCGCTTCGGGTATTCCTCTTTCCTATGGCGGGGCATATGTCACAAGACAGGAAAGCCAAATTGTTACCCTTCCGGTCGGGTATGCTGATGGTTATTCCCGCCGGCTTTCAAACAAGGGCTATGTTTTGATCAATGGCAGGCGTTACCTTATATCCGGCCGTGTTTCAATGGATATGGTTTTGGTTGATGTCGGACAAGATAAGGTCAGTGTCGGGGATGAGGCGGTTTTAATTGGAGAGCAGCTGGGGCAGGTGATTTCTGCCGATGAGATTGCAAAACTGGATGATACTATCTCTTATGAAGTGGTTTGTGGTATTGGTAAACGTGTAACGAGGATTTATAGGTAGATCAGCCCCTAATATCCCTGATAATGAAAATAATCCCTAGCAGGTCTCCCAGCAGTTTATCCCGCAAAAGGTTAGCGTTAATCAGAGCCGGGATTCGTTCGCCCAGAGGGTCAATCAGTTCGGCTTCAAAACGCAGGATCTCTTTTTTCTTAAAAACCACCTCATTAAAAAGCTGCTGGTATTTTTGGGGATCTTTAAAGAGGGATGAAATATTTGTTCCGACACATGTTTCTGATTTATCACAAAATAATTTTTTATATTCTTCGTTAATAAATAATATCTTCCCCTCTAAGTCTGTTGCCAGCATTGCATCCGGCATTGTTTTTATAATAATATCAGCAGCAAAGGCAGGGGAGATGGCAAAGAGACTATATTTTCTCATAGCGAGAAAAATGGATAGATTCAATAAGGTGATGCTAAATACTGCAGTAGGAGGAAGGTAGCGGACCTGCATGACCAGGGGAATTATTTGATCAGAGGTTATTCCAATAACTATTGCAAGGATGGAACCGGCTGCAATTATTAATGCCTGTTTTCTCTCTGTTTCCTGAGGGGCCCCTTTTGTGTCAATAATAAATAGGGTTATTCCCCAGATAGTATAAATGACTGTCAGCAGAATAAATAGTGAATAGAGCGGTGCCGGCTGGCTTACGATCCCAACCGGAGTGATTTCGTAGCGGCTATACATCTGATTAGTAAAAAGAAATAACAAACTGAGCAGCGCAGGGGGTAAATATAGTATTACTGAACTCAATTTGCTTTTTAAGAAGGTCCATTTTCTGGCAAAGATTAAGGCAAAGTGGGCGTACATGGCAAAGACAAAGCACCAGACGCTTGCGCTTATACGGTTAATGTTGCGGGCCAGTTCCAGGGTCAGGGCAATTCTTAGTGAAAAGGTTAAGATCGCTGCCAAAAAGGCGATCAGGGCAAAATAAGAGTAGAAACGCGCTACTTTGTTAGTATAATGCCGGGTGTAAATTTGAAAACAAAGCAGTAAAATAAAGAGCGAAGCCGCCAGTTCAAAATACGGATAAAACATTGCCATTTGAGAAAAGTATAATATAGTTTGTTTGAGATAGCAAGGCTAAAAGGCAGCTATTTTTTCTCTTTTTCGATAGTTTCAATTAGGTTTTGAACTATTGGTCTATCGTCATTCCAGTGACCAAGCTCATCTCGAAATCTTTTTAGTACTGGCAGTGCGTTTTTGCCCAGTTTTTTAAGTTTTTTCCATCTTTTTTTATTTTTGCTGCCGATTAATAAATGAGCCTTTAGAACTTCTTTCTGGGCAATATTTTTGTAATCTTTCAATTTTAAAAGTCCAAAAGCGGCTGCTGATCGAACTTGTACATATCTTCCCTTTAAGCTTCTTCTAAGGGCCGGTATGGCTCTTTTGTCCCCAAAATAACCAAGCGCTTTTGCTGCCGCTACTCTGACGACATTCGTATTATCTGTTCTTGAAGCCCGCAATAAATATTTCAGCGATCTCTTGTCTTTTATCCATCCCAATGCCCGGGCACAATCCGAGCGGATTGTGTAATTATCATCATTTAATAATGCAAAATTAAGAACCGGTACTGCTGTTTCGGCAAAGCGAAATATTTCTATCCATTTGTCCGGTTTTTTGTTTGCAAGCAGTATATGCAGTTTTAAGGTTCGCGCTTGCGTTGTGCTGGTATAGGCGTTAAATTTTAACAGTGTTTCGGCTGCCTCTGCTCGAATTTCTGAAGAGCTACTTTTTATTAAATTGTTGAGAGCCCTTATTGTTTTGGGGTCGGAGTTTCCTAGGCAGCGAAGAATTTTAAGTATTTTAATCGTGAGCTTGTAATAATCTGAATTTAAGTGTTTGATTAGAATGAGTGCTGCATAAGGCTGGTTTAAATTTCCAATTGATTCAACCGCTGATATTTCTAGTTCAACGGGAAAATCATTTTTCAGAACAAAAAATAGTGCCTTTAGTGCTTTTTGGTCTTTTGTTTTCCCTAGGAGGACAATTGCCTGTTGCCGGTTTTCGTTAAATTTTTCCCCACATGAATAATTGTTATCAGTATTACAGGGATTCTTTTGTAATAAGAAGGCCGAAAGGGCCGGAATAGCCTGTGATCCAATCTTTTCTAATCTTTTCCATTTGTAATGTTTATTTCCGGCAATAAGACTGTATGCTTCAAGGAACTGTTTTGTTTTGCTGTCGAGTGCCGGATTTATTCTGAGCAAAAGTTGAGCTGCTTTTGCTCTAAGATGGGCATTTTGTTCTTCGCGCAATACTTTTGTTAAGAAAAATATCTTTTTATCCCCCCGAAGGGTTATTGTCAAAGCTTCTAAGATCATTTTTTTTGTGGCATGGTGTTTCTCCAAATCCCAAGCTTTGTGTAGGGAAGTGACCGCAGACGAACTTCTAATCTTGCCCAATGCCCAGGCTGCCATTTTTCTTACCTTCTCCTCACGGTTGGAAAGCAGCGCATACCCTAAAGCCGGACAGGCTTTTGGATTGCCAATTAACCCAAGTATCCTGGCCGCATTTTCTTCATGGACATGGGTCGGTCCATCTTTTACGGTTAAAATTAGCGCCGGGAGGGCCGGATTTCCAAGTTTTTCAATTTTTTCCCATATTTTTGTGTCGTCATCCCCCTTCTTTGAATTGGGGAAAGTGATTGAGTCGATCATGACATGCGCCATTAGAGCTGGTTTTTTATAAAGTTTGAGGCGCATAAGGGCTCTTGCCGCTGTCCCCCTTATTCGTGCGTTGGGGTCATTTAGAAAGTTTCTGAGGGTTTGTATTTTTTGAGGGGTAATTTTTAGAACAAAGGCTGAGACAGCAGCCTGTCTTATTATCAGGCGTTTGTTTCTTATGGCTTTTTTTAAGAATCTTTCAACTATTGGTCCTCCGGTAAATCCCAGGGTTCGCACTATTTCTGCTTTAAAATAATCAGATTTGCTCTTATTGAATATTCTAATTAATGGCAGGATATTTTTTTTGTCAGAAATAACGGCAAGCGCTTTAGTTGCCTTTATCATTATTTCAAAAGAATATTTGTTATTTTTTATTGTTGAAAGCAAAAGGGTGTTGGTTTTTTGGATATCGATTAGTTTGAGGGTATAGGCCGCCTGGTTGCGAACATTAGTATCCTGGTCATATAAGCAGGCGCTGATTAAGGCCGGAATGGCAATGGTTTTATTTTTTCTTACTTCTTTCCATTTGTTTTTGGCTATCAGGTTAAAACTGTTCAATTCCTCTTTTTCTTCATTATTGCGATATTGTTTTAACCTTATTAGTATTTCTGCGGCTTGAGCCCTTACATTTACAAAAGGGTGTTGGTCTTTTGTTTCTTTAAGGATTGGGATTGTTTTTTCCGGCAGATTTAGCATATACAGAGCTTCAAGTGAAGGTATCATCAGATCCTTTGTTCGTAACTCTTCCGCAAGTGCACGGATCGCCTTTGGGCTCTTTGTTGCGCCTAACGCAGCTACTAATAACTTGCCGTGTTTATAGTTGTTTAATCGATAGAGCGGAGCTGATAAATTGTAAACAGCCTGGTCAGATCCGATCTTTCCGAGGGTTTCGGCGGCAAGCTTAATAACTTCTTCATCATTTTCTTCAAAGATTGCATTTCTAAGCGCCGGTATGGCCCAATCCCTAAGTTTGATTAATCCTTTTTGATCCCTTGCAGATATCATCTGGTATGCCTGCCATTCTTTTTTTTCTCTGTCATCACGGAAGGCTTTTAGTGAAAGTAAATAATTAACAGCAGTCAGGCAGACCGAAAAACTATTTGAATTTGAAAGCACGGTGCGCAGAGCTCCGATGCTTTTTTTGTCTCCTATTTCATAAAATCCCCGGCATATTTCATTTTTAAATTTATCAGAACCACTATAGCGCCCCAGTTGGTTTTTGAGGTAAGAATGATGGATGTCGGTCTCGTTAACAAATTCTTTATTTCTTATTAATAAAAATCCTATTGCAGCAGCGATGTTTGTGCGGTTTATGTTTGCGCTGGAATGGAAATTATCATCGGGAAACATTTGCTCCGCATCAATTCTTCCCAGCACTGCAACCACAACTTTTACAAAGGCATATGGAAAATCTTTTTCTTTTTCTTTTCTTTTGTCTTTGTTGCGGGTTTTGTCATCCAGTATTTTTTCTAATATAGGTTTTACTTT
This sequence comes from Candidatus Saganbacteria bacterium, assembly GCA_013202975.1. GTDB lineage: Bacteria > Margulisbacteria > WOR-1 > XYC2-FULL-46-14 > XYC2-FULL-46-14 > JABMQY01. The sequence goes on along the minus strand of JABMQY010000014.1, from coordinate 8,477 downwards.
ATCATTTGTTAGGCCGGAAACATTTTTGCCAACCATAATGCAGAGAGGGTGGATTCCTTTGTGGTTCTTTGTCGAGCCCCATAAATAATTGAGGACATATAGGATCAGCTCTTTGTCTTTTTTATCTATTCCTTCCTGTAGCGATGCCGCCAGGAGATTACTTAGCGCCTTTTTGTTTTCTCTTGCCAAATTTGCTATTTTATCAAGAAAGGTTTTTTTATCGTTAAAATTCTTGATTTTGTTTAATTCTAAAAGGAGGAACTTTTTTGAGCTGTCATTATTGGACAAATAAGCAATCCAGCCCTCTTTTTCGCAGATTTTTCTATCACAGTTAATATCAAGGGGATGGCATTTTTGTGGATTGCCGTAGCCTTCTCCGGTTATTCCGTTCCTGCCAATCTTCTTTAGTCCCTCTTTTACATATTTGTTCTGTTCAAGCCTGCTGAGTATTCTGTAGCGAATGTCTTTTTGTTTTTTCTTTGCAGTTATAGCATCAATTGAACAGCTCTCATCCTTATCTTTATAGTTCTTGTTTAAAGAGGGGAACAGGCGGTTTGTCGCGTCAATATTACAATTGTTAATGACCCCCATTTTCTAGGTTTCTCCTTGATGCTTCAGTTTCGGCTTCTCTTCTTTCGATTATTTCTTCTAGTGCATCAACCGCCTCTTGCGTGTAAATGGGGGTTCTTCCCCTGGTTTTGCTTCTTACCATTTCTAAGGTTGCTCTGTTTATAAGCTCTTTTATGGGTTGGGTTTGTGGCAATCCATCATTCTCAACAGTAAACTTGCATAACGCCTGCGGATCATATTTTAAAACGCATAAAATAAAATCCAGCGGGGTAAGCGGTAATGTATGTTGCGGGTCAAATAGGAAAGATTCTAGGCTGCTAAGCTCCAACTCTACTATGTTTGCATAGTTATCAAGGCTTTTCTCTGATGGTATGAGCCAATCTGCCAGCTGACCCAGATCCTCTCCGGATTTATATGCTATTCCACCTCCAACCGCACCGCCGACGACTAATGCCGGCCAGCCGAGTGAAACAAAAATAGCAGATGCGAGTCCGCCGGCAGCTACTCCAAATAATGATGCAATAGAACCGATAGTTCTCCGAAATCTTTTGGGTTCCCAGCCCTCCCTCTCTCTTCTGCTGCCCAAAATTGTTTTGACTCCCGGCAGTCGTCTTAACAGATTAAGCTGAAAAAAGTTGGTGGCCTGAAGATATAGACGAGTACTATTATCTAAGGCTGTTTCCGGATTAATTTCAATGGCTATTTCACTTCTGTAGGAATGACCATTGGTTCCCCTTGGCATTTCGTAGTGTGGGTTAGAAATTAGGGGTCTTTTAAAATCATTTAATTTGGGTGTTAATATTGTTTCAAGTCTTGCTCGAACTCTTGTTGCTCCAATTGCCACTTTTTAGACCTCCTATCAGTCCTTCGTGATCTATCTATATATATATCGTCAATTCAAGGAGGAAATTTCACTTATTTTGGGGTATATTTCTAGCAGACTGAATTTTATTGATAGCCCTTTCTGCTGCCTCTTTTAGTTGTGTGGCACCGGCGTTTTTAGAAATCCAGAAAAGGATCGGATATGCCTTTGCGCTTTTTGTTCTTCCAAGCGCCCTTGCCGCAGAGCAGCGGACTGCTAGGGAGTCGTGGGTTTTAATAATAGTTGAAAAGAAAGAGATATTGTCCGGATGACCGCTCTCTTCTAATGCTATTCTTGCCTCTCCGCCCAAATAGGGGTCATTGGTTTTTGATGCAATATACCGAAGCAGGGCATTTGCCTCAATGGTGTTTATTTTACCCAAGGCTTTTATGCAGGATATTTTAAGGGTAATTGGCACTGTTTGGTTTAGGATTTTTTTGATAGCAGGGACAGCGCTCTTTTCTCGGCTTTTTCCCAGGGTATTTACTATCATTATTTTTAGATTATTATCTTGTGCCTTTGCCAGGAAACCGAGTAGAATTTGTGATGTTTGTCCTCCTCCGATTTTTGCCAATGCCCGGATAGAAGTGATCTGAACAACATAAGATTTATCAGTTTGAACCGCCTTTATCAGTGCCGGAATGGCTTTGGGGCTTTTTAATAAACCCAGTCCCCAGGCTGCATCTCTTCGAATTGCTATTAAATGTGGACCGAATAAAAATTTTGAGAGAACCGGGATATTTACCGGATTTTTCATCTTAATCAATCCCTGAAATGCCATTATTTGAATCTTGTCTGGAAAGCTGGCATTAGTTGCGATTTTACCCAAAGAATAATTTGCAGCTGACCGCACTTCCCCGGCCTTATCATATGTTGCAGATTGTGATAATGCTCCAATAATCTCCCGTCCGCTAAATTTTGATAAAGCCTTGGCTGCAATCTTTCTAAGTTTTGGATGGCTATCTTTTTTTAGAATAGTTGAAAGGGTAGGGGCGATATCATATCCGCCTTTTTTTATAGTATATTTTAGGGCTAGCAATCTTATTGCTCCGGATCTATGATTAATTGCTATCTTACGCATTGCCCCAGGAATCGTGTGATTGTCAGTTTGAGTCAGGGTATTCATCGCTTCCTTTTGGGCTAGAGGGGATTTGTCCTTTTCTATAATTCTCAAAAGAACCGGGATTACTGCCGGGTGCTTAATCTTTGATAATCCCTGGATTGCTTTGATTCGAATAGAGTTATTTTTATCATATTCAGCAAAACGAGCAATAATGCTGACCTGCCCGATTTCAACCAGGATTTCGATTAATTTTATCTTTATTTTAATGGGGTGTCCCTTTTTTAGGGCAAAAGCCTTTATGGCAGCAGTCGCAACTTTTCTAACATCCAAAGAGGGACCTTTTTTTAGCACTCTCTTTAAGGCTAAGATACTTTTTATGCTATCCATCTTTACCAATGCTTCTGCTGCTGCTCTTCTAATCCGGTCCGATTTATCGGTTAGCAGGAGGTTTGTTAACTCTGGAATTGCTGGTTTGTATTTTAGATCTCCTAAAATTTCAATAGCTGTCATTTTTTCAACAAAACTTGCGGCGCATTGAAGAATTGCTCTGATTGCTTCAAACTCATATGGGTATTTGAGTTTTTCTTTTAACTCTTTTAAACAGGTAATTGCCATCTCGCGAACAGTAAGATCTCTATCTCTTAGGGATTTAACAATTAGGCTGAGTCCTCTTTTTATGTTTCGAAGCATTAGGACCGCATGGGCCCTAACTTTGCTCTGATTGTCTCTCAAGCCTGCTTTTAGTGAGGGCAGGGCTGCATCTCCCAAGGCTTTCATTTTTTGGGTTTGATGAAAATTTGCGGGAGGATTAAAAATAACATAGCCATGCCAGCTTTTCTTTTCAAACTCACTTGCAGAAGCCCCCATTTTTAATAGTACCTGTGCTATTTTTCTCCTTTCACTTAAAAGCGGGAAATTGAATTTGGAATTAAGGCTCTCTTTTAAGATAGTAGCCACAGGTTTCTTTGCCTCAATCTCTCGAAGGATTTTTTGTCTATAGTCAAAGTTAACATCAGAGAGCATCGCTTTTTTAATGTATGTGCGGGTTTGGCTGTCTGCAGCGCCAACGGCAAGAAGAGTTATTGCTTTTGCGAAAGATTGGAAATCTGAAGGGCTTGTGCTCTGCCATTTTTCATCTAAAAAGGTTTTTGCATGGTTTTTTCCCAGTATACCGCCCAAAGTTTTTATGAAGGGGACGAATCCCTCTTTTGGTTCCTCTTTGATGATTTTTTTAATTATTTCCCGGACATCTTTGTCTTGAAAGCCTTTTACCTTTTGTCCAATTACAGAAGCCATTCGATCTATTCCGTTTTTGTTTTTTGAATTTCCCTGCAGGTAGTGAATAACGTAACGGATTAATTCGGTGCTTTTATTGTTAATTCCGATTTGAAGGGTAGTGGATAAAAGTCTGATCATCGACCCAAATTTACCCTTTAGGTGTCCAGCAACTTTGTCTAAGAACTTTTTTTGCTCATTAAAGTCTTTGCCTTTTAGTTCATTTAGAAAGAATGGATCCAGGGAGGTTGAGTTTAGTGAAATACGGGCATAATGCCTCCAGGCCTCATTTTCATCTATTTTCTGGTCACAGTTATCATCAACTGGGTATGCGCATGAGGTGCTGTGGTAACCTTCGTCGGCCTTTATTAATTTATTTAGAGAGCTCTTTTTAACAAAATCAATTACCCCATTATTATTTCGATCCTTGTAGCCTAGTCGTTTAAATAGTCTCTGCCGGCTGCCAAAATAATCAAGCTGCAGTTTTTTGGTTGAGTCCTCAACCCCATTGCACCATAGGCCCATTTTATTTTTCTCCCTGCCCTTGTGAGTAAACGATTTTCACATCATCAATCGAAATAGTTGCGATATGATCACCCTGCCGGACCTCAAGCTTCAATTTTTGAGGAAGTCTTTTACAGGCCAGAAAGATGGTCTTTTGTCCGCTATATTTAAACTTCATCCTTACCCTTAGCCCATTTGAAAGGGAAAATTCACCGTGTGCATATGAGTTGTGTGTTCTGGCCGAGTATCTGTGTTTGTACTTTATTAGGATTCCACTAATGTTGCGTTTTGCTGGCAGGGATTTTGGAAATATAATGTCAAAGATGGCCGGGGTGTTTTTTGCAGCTCCGTCCCCACCTGCATCTTTTGCATAGGCTGTTTCGGAAAAACTTTCATTTGGAAGTTGAATGTGTTTAATATTGATGTTTAAAAAACTATTGATCAAATAGAGAAAGATCTCTTTGTCTAGATAGAAATTATCCTGATTCTTAAATATTAAATTTCTCAGCTCTTGTTCTGTTTCTGGATTGGTTTTGATTAGTTTTTTTATGATTTTAGATGCTTTTGCCCTTGCCAGGGTTAAGAGCAGAGCCCTTTTAACTGCGGGATTTTTTTCGATCCTGAATCTGGTGGCAAAATATTTGCAGTCTCTCTCTGTGGCAGAATTACCTATGTCCAGTATGGCGCGTATGCGCACTTTTACAATGGGATATTTGATAAGCCTTATCCTCTTTTTGGGTTCTTTTATTAGTTTTAGCAGCAAGCCTGCCGCTTTTGCCCGGATATCTTTAAGTTCCTCTTGATCGGGCTTTGTTTCCCAGTCCCATTTGTTAAAGGTTATTTTTTCAAGAACTTTGATTACTGCCGGATCACTTACGTTAATATGGGGAAAGAGCATTTTTGCGGTTTTTGGTTTTTTCAGAAGATCTATTATCAGATTTCTAGCAACTTGTCTTGTTTGAACCTGTGATTCTATAAATGAGCGTAGTTTTTGGTTTTTAATTCGGGCAGTTTTTAATTCCTCCTTAATTATCAGCCTGTCTCCGCCGGTGAAAAACAAATCCAGTCTATTTTCTAAATCAGGGAATCTCTTAAGTAGTTTTCCTTTGTCCACAACTAATTTGCTGGACAGTATATTTACTGCTGTTGAGTGGGAAATTGTCAGATTGGGGTTTGTGATTATTGTCATTAGCATGGGGATGTGTCTTGGGTCATTCGATACTTCAATGATGCCCGCTATTTTTTCGGCAACTTTGTCAAGCAGCCCTTGGTTTTTTTCTTCGGATAGAAATTTGGATAATACCCTAAGTGCTTGTTCCGTGTTGATCTTAAAAAGGGCAGAAACCATTTCACTTTTTACGTATAAATCATGTTCTTTTGATAATGCATTTGATAGCACTGCAATTGCGCGATTTGTTTTAATTGAAGCCAGTACATTAGCGGCCTTTATTCTAATTAATCTGTCTTTCTCGTTAAAGAGACAATAAGCGGATTCATCAATTGCCGCTTCACCCAGTTTTGCAAGTTCATCAAATTTTTTCTCGTAAATCAGAACATAAGCTTTTAGTTTGTTTTCTTCGGCTGCATTTTCAAAAATTCTCATTATTAGCAGGGCTTTTGCAGCTTCATGCCTGATTTTTCCCGGGCCTTTTTTGAGTAGTGAGCGGAAAAGTGCAGAGGAGTGACTGGCGCCATGTTCTCTTATATAGTTGCAGAAAGTTGGTAAAAGAGAGCTATTGGGAATGGCCAAAAGAAGGGTTTTGAGTTCCTGGAATAATTGCTTTATTTCGTGTTCGCTATCGCAGCTTTTTAGCAGGATTAAGGTCATGATAACGTTAAATCTTATTATTGGACTTGAACTTTTGCGGAAATCGGCAAATAGACTTTTTGCCATTTTTTTACCAAAGATGCCGCCGATTATTCTTGTTTGTTGGAATGAATACTGTTGCGTAACGTGGTCGGTATTCCTTAGGAGCGGTTTAAATACTTTGTTGTGTAGAATATGTTTAAAGATTGCCTGAGCGCTTTTTTTCTCCAAACCTTTAATATGTTTTCCTATGTTATATGATAGCGGTGGAATGCCCCTGCTATCTTTGCTGTGCCGTTTGATAAAATTTAATACGTAGCTGATTAATTCCAATCTGTCCTTTTTGTTCTCTAAAGCGGCCTGTATTACTTTTGCGAAAAACTTCTCTAAAAGTATGGGGTGTTTTTTTAGATATCCGACTATTTTATTTAGTAATTTGCTTTGATCACCAAAGCTTTTTCCTTTTAATTCATTAAATAAAAATCTATCTGATGTAAGGGGTAGTTTTATTTGCGCAAAATATATCCAGGCCTCTTTTTCGTCGATTTTCCGGTCTTGGTTTAGGTCTGCCGGATGGATTTTTAGGAAGGAACCATATCCCTCTTCAGCCTTTATTAGTTTGTTAAGTGGATTCTTCTCTTTTGCTTCTATTACCCCGTTATTATTCCGGTCATTGAGGCCCAGATGTTTAAAAAGTCTTTGCCGCGAACCAAAAAAATCAAGCTGCAGCTTTTTGGTCGAATCTTCAACGCCGTTGCACCATAGTCCCATTTTATTTCCCTCCCTGTTTTTCCATTTCCTTTTTCATGATGGCAAGCATGTTTCTAATATAGCGTTTGATGTTTGGCGCCTCTTCATTTCTAAGGGCTGTTGATAATGCACTCAGAGCACTTCTGTTGTTAATTTCGCTTAAGCCTCGTGCAGCGCTCATTTTGATTTCGGTATTAGAGAAATGATCGGTTAGGGCTTTAAATAATACCGTTACCGCTTTTGGATGTTTGGTTGCGCCGATTGCTTCGAGGGCGTTCATTCTGACAAATAGGCTCCGATCATTCTTATAGGCTTTGTATAGCGCATCAAAAGCGGAGGGGCTCTTTGTTTTTATCAGTGCAAGGGCCGCAATGCTCCTGGTCGAATCATTTTTGCTGTTCATTAATAAATCGGACAGGAATTTTGCCGCCAGCGGATGGGCACTCTTCCCGATGGCTATTAGGGCATGATTTTTTACTTTTTCATCAGTGTCAGACCTATAAGCATGATATAAAACAGGAAAGGTTTTGGGGTTTTTTGCATTGCCTAATATCCAGGCTGCGTATTTTCTAATCTTTTGATCTTTATCATTTAAGAGAACGCGCGAAAAAAGACCGATCTTTTTTGGGGTATTTGTTTTGGCTATTCCTTCCAGTGCTGCAAGTCTTACCCTTGCCTTTGTAGATGATAGTGAGATTCTCGAAAGATAGGTAAAAACTGCGGTACCGTTAAATTTAGCAAGCGCATGTACTGAATTTACCTGAGAGGAAGCAGGAAAGTCATTGTTAATTGATTCGGTTAAAAGCGGAATAATTGCCGGGTCCTTGGTCTCAATTAATATATCTAATGCGGTCTCTTTTTCTTCGCTTGATCCCTGCAGAAAAACTTTTCTTAATGCCGGAATTGCATCAGAGTTAAGTGATCGAAGCGTTTTTGTATTTTCATATTTTTTGATATCAGATATTAATGTAAAAGCAGTCAATTTCTTTTTTTCGCTATCATTTTTATATGTTTTTGTTTCCAATAAGTATTCAGCCGGTTTTTTTGTCCTTATTATTGTGGTTTTTTTAATATAGGCAAATAATAGGTTGCGGTTATTCTTTTTGCCCAGAAGTCCGTCAAAAACTCTCATTGTGTTTTTTTTGGGTTCTTTTTCTATTATACCTAAAAATATCTCATTGGCCCTTTTGCCATTAATGTTTTTAGCCTTTTTCCCTACAGAGTGAGAAAGGGTGATCGGGAAATCTTTGTTAGTTCTTATGGAATGAATTGCGTATGCGCACAGTTCTTTGTCGTTACTCCTAACACCGATTTGAAGGATGGCAGACAAAAAACTTGATAATAAATCTGCTGAGTTTTCAAGATAACCTGCTATTTTGTTTAAAAATACCGCTTTGTCTTTATGTTTCATCTCTTTTAATTCACTTGCAAGAAAAATATCAGAGGTCATCGCTTTGTGTTGCAGATAATAATAGTTCCAGGACTCTTTTTCATCAATTTTGCGGTCCTTATTTGTATCGGCCGGGTGGGGAGTGAGAATTGATCCATATCCCTCATCTGCCTTGATCAGTCTATTTAGTGGGTTATTCTCTTTTGCTTCAATAATACCGTTGTTATTTCTGTCCTTAAAACCTAATCGTTTAAAC
>JABMQY010000128.1 GCA_013202975.1 Candidatus Saganbacteria bacterium | reverse complement strand
CTGGCAGTGCCGGTAGTTGATAAGCAAAGACGAATTTTAGGGATTATTACGGTTGATGACGTTATGGATACTGTACTTCCTCCGATCTCGCGCCGGCGCCGGCATATAATGGGATAAATATATGATAAAAAGAAAATTCAGGAATATTTGGATATTTATGATTATTTTAGGGCCGGGGCTTCTCTCTGCCATGGCCGGAAACGATGCCGGCGGCACTGCAACTTATTCAATTGCCGGGGCGCGCTACGGCTATTCAATGCTCTGGATTTTGCTTTTGGTTGCAGTTTCTCTGATTGTTATCCAGGAAATGTGTGCCAGGATGGGGGTTGTAACAGGGAAGGGGCTGTCTGATTTAATAAGGGAAGAATTTGGAGTGCGCTGGACCCTTTTTGCAATGGCGATACTATTAATTGCCAATGTTGCGGTAACAATTTCCGAATTTGCCGGAATTGCCGCAAGCCTCGAAATTTTTCATGTTAGCAGATATATATCGGTTCCCATTGTTGCATTTTTTATCTGGTGGCTGATATTAAAGGGCTCATATTCTTTTGTTGAAAAAATATTTTTTGGGATTGCTTTTGTTTATGTTTCATATGTTTTTTCGGGATTTATGGCAAAACCGGAATGGAAAGATGTTTTTTTAAACACTGTAATTCCGCATTTTAGGTTTGACCGGGACTTTATCCATCTTGCCATTGCAATGATCGGCACAACTGTCACCCCCTGGATGCAGTTTTATCTGCAATCCTCTGTAGTGGAAAAAGGAACCAAACGAAAAAATTACCGTTATCAAAAATGGGATATTATTGTCGGGACAATCGTTGCGGTTTTTATTGCCTTTTTTATCATTATTGCCTGCGGCGCAACTCTCCATCAACAGGGAATAGTGATTAACCAGGCCTCCGATGCTGCGCTGGCCTTAAAGCCGATTGCCGGCAATTATGCCGCAGCACTTTTTGCGATCGGCTTATTTGCTTCTTCTTTCTTAGGGGCCTGTATTCTACCTCTCTCTTCTTCTTATGCGATCTGTGAAGCATTTGGTTTTGAGAATGGGATATCAAAGAGAATAAGTGAGGCTCCTGTTTTTTTTGCTCTATATACTTTGTTGATTTTAGTCGGTGCCTGTGTGGTTTTAATTCCAAATTTAAATTTAATTCATGTTATGGTTTTTTCCCAGACCATGAACGGAATACTTCTTCCTGTTATTTTGGTGTTTATGCTGAGGCTGGTTAACGATAAGCGCTTGATGGGAAGCTATGTAAATTCAAAATTTAACAATATTGTAACCGTTGTTACTGCAGTTGTCTTGATAATTTTGTCCGGTAGTCTTTTTGTTTCTGTTTTTATGTAAAAAAAAACGAAGGCGTGAATATATATTCACGCCTTCGCAGGATACAATAAAAAACTAGTTCTTCTTTAAAAGTTTATGCTTCTTTATGAGTTGCCAAATCTTTTTTGTCATCTGGGTAACAGGAATAGCTTTTGCTCCAAACACCTTTTCTAATGTTTCAGCGCGTCCCTTAAAATTAACAGTCATCTTACTTAATCCACCTCTTGCCATTATATTTCACCTCCTCGTTTGTAGCCCAACTTTGGGCAAATTGAAAATTTGAATTTATTATAGTATAATAAGGTCAAGTTTGCAAGGAGTTTCTATTACTTATGTTCAAGAAGATTCTGATCGCAAATCGGGGAGAGATAGCCTTACGGGTCATTCGCGCCTGCCGTGAATTAAACATCAAATCTGTTGCCGTTTATTCTGAGCCGGATGTTGATTCCCTGCATGTTAAGCTTGCAGATGAGGCCTATTGTATCGGTCCGGCCCCTTCTGCACATAGTTATCTTAATATCCATTCTATAATTTCTGCGGCGGAGGTTTCCGGTTCACAGGCTATTCATCCCGGCTATGGGTTTTTAGCAGAAAACTCTAAATTTGTTGAGATTTGCGGGGAACACAATATTAAATTCATCGGGCCGCATAAAGAGGCCATTCAAAAAATGGGAGATAAGGCGGTTGCTAAAAAAACAGTAAGGGCTGCAGGTGTCCCGGTTGTTCCCGGTTCTGACGGAATAATTAAAGATGAAGCCGAGGCTAAAAAAATTGCCGATAAAATCGGTTATCCAGTTATGAT
>JABMQY010000127.1 GCA_013202975.1 Candidatus Saganbacteria bacterium | reverse complement strand
GGGGGTTCAAATCCCTCCCCGGGCATTAATTTTACCGGAAGAGAAGATCTAAAAGAACTGGCAGATTTACCCGCCGAAGCTTTAGCGTAGGCGGGCACGTACGCTTAAGGAGCGTATGGGTAAAACCGTGTGGGTTCGAATCCCTCCCGCGGCATTTCCTTTTAAAATTCCCTCTTGCTTATGCAAGTCAATGCGCTATAATATCGAATAATATAATAGAAGGGGGTGTCAGCATGTCTGCACACTCAGTTCCGAGTAAACAAATAAACGAATCCCATCTGTCAGGGAATAGCTCTGCCAAAAACAGGGCTGATGGTTCATTTAATAAACGCCTAAACATGGCGCAGGAAAAACTTGAGAAAAAAAATAAATTCGCCCTCACTACACCCTGGGCGCAAATAGAAAAACTCTTTAATATTTCCCGCCTTGAATTTGATTTTAATTTTTCGGCAGCAGACATAAAAAAGGATCCCTCAAAACAAAATGAATCTTATTCCGCTAATCAACATGAACCGGCAGCAAGGGGAGAAGATGCAAGAAAACCAATCGAACAAACCGGTTATGAATTCAAAAACACGCAAGTCTTAAAAGAGGTCCTGTGCAAAAATATTCCCCCTCAAATGTTGGGATCTATATCCGGCTTATTTTTTGGCTTAGGCAGCGACTTTCAGCAGTCACCTATGAAACCCAGTCTACAATTAATTATTAATGAAATAGTAAAACAGGCCAAACTCGTTAAATCAGGGCAAAAAACGGAACTCTCATTATCCCTTGCACAGAAAGAACTGGGAGAAATGCTTATAACAATTACCATGAAAAACGGACATCTTTTTATCAACATTATTGCCGCAGCCGAAACAAAGAAAATGTTGGAGTCGAATCTGGGTGAACTTGAGCTGGCGCTTAAAGAATCAGACATTGCCTTAGACAGCATAAAAATCGAGGAGGTGAAGCATGGACGTCCTAAACAGTCTCATAGCTAGTTATAATCCAAGTACTAATGCCGCCAACAATTCAAATGCTCTTTTATCCCAGGGCCTGGCAACTAATGACCCGTCCTTTTTCCAGCTTTACGTTGAACAGATAAAAAGCCAAAGCGCCAGCCTGCTCTTTTCTTCTTCTGATGATAATGATGATAACAACAATTCACTTTTCGATAATCTATCATCATTATCTTCGGCCAATAATTCACTTTATGGTTCCGGCAACGGCATTGGTTCTTCTCCCCTTTCACAGAACAGCGGGACATCCCTTGCCATGCAGATGATTTCCCAATCCGGATTGATTGGAAAAACAGTAAAAGCAAATCATCCTACCAATCCAAATGAAACAATATCCGGGGTTGTTAAAAATGTTTCAGTAAAAGACGGACAGATAAAAATAGGAGTGGGAGAGTTCGAAATCCCGCCGGAATACCTGATTGAAATTAATGCCTAAATAAGGAGGGCAAAACATGTTCGATATAATGAGCCAGGCAAAAAACGCAATTACCGCCTACAACTCCGCTTTATCGGTCCACTCGGCCAACATTGCCAACATGTCTGTAAACGGATACAAAGCGCTGAATATTTCTTTTGAATCGATCCTGTCTCAGGTTATGAACGGAGGAACTGCCGCAAATACTTTTGCAAATCAGGGCGGAACTAATCCGATGCAAGTTGGATCAGGAACAGGAATTGCCGATGTAAGTATCGATTTCACACAAGGATCCTTTGTATCCGGATCAACTATTGATCTGGCGATTGACGGAATCGGACTCTTTGTAGTATCAGCAGACGGAGGCAGCTCCTACCGCTACACCCGTTCCGGAGATTTCTCGGTAGATTCAAATGGTAATCTTACGACCGCAGCAGGACACCAGGTCTATGGTCTTGATGCAGCAGGAAACCTGGTTGCCATAACCGGCCTTGCCGGCAGCTCAACAAATTATAGCTGGAGTGCTGCAGGTGAACTGCTCTACAATACCAATGCAACTGGTTATCGAATTGCCCTGTCCTATTTTGCAAACCCAGGGGGATTAGCACAGTCAGACGGAACAACTTTTGTCGAGACTTTATCATCCGGAGCAGCAAAAGCACCGGCAGCTGCCGGCGGAACGGCCGGAACGCTCAAAACCACCCAGCTCGAACAGTCAAATGTTTTCTATCTTGGAGAAACAATTGATTCCCTGGAAATTCAACGCGCATTAAGCGGCAACCTTTCGGTAGTCAAGATGGCCTCTGATATCATACAAAATTTTATAAGCAAGTTAGGATAGAATGACAGAAAGACAACATTCTGAACCAGGTCCGCAAAAGAGGAGCTTAAAACTCTCCCCTGCATTGGGAGACTGGACTACCTATAAACCCCAAAGTGCGATGATCAAGAGGGTAAAGTCCGGGCTTTTTGGATTTGACCGCCTCTCTAAAAAAGAGATGGAAACTGCCCACAACATTCACTATCAGTTTGCAGAAAAGCTATGCCAGGGATTAAAAATAGATCTGGGAATCCGCAGTGAAATTTATATTATTGATGGATTGCAAAGCGGCTATTCAAATTTTATTAAATCATTCTCCCAGCCTCTGGTCGAAGGAAAGATCAGCCTTAAAGACCTGCATGAGGATGTATTTTTCTCTGTCGATTTAACTTTGTGCGATACTTTAATAAACGGTCTACTGGGATCAAAAGATCAGGATTTGTCCCAGCGGGAACTGACCGAAGCAGAATTAAAGATTCTTCATACTGCCCTAAAAAATTACCAGGCCCTGTATAAAGTATGTTTTAAAAATATTTTATCCGACCCGATATTAGAATTAATTTCATCGCCCAATATAATCCCGTCAACCTCTATCTCGGCCAATTCTTCTTTTGTCTACTTTGTTATTGAGGTCAAGCTGAATGACTCATACGGAAAAATTATATTTGGCTACTCCGCAAAACTACTCAAAGCTCTTATCAAAAAAATTAATCTGCAGCCTCAAAGCCAGCTAAAAATTGGCCGCCTGCCCCCCCCTATTCTCTCAAAGATCAACCACATTTTAAAAACTAAATTGGGAGGCACGCAAATTCCTTCCTGTGATCTTCGTACCCTGGAAACAGGAGACGTCCTTTCTCTTGACCGATCCATATTTACTGCCATCCCGGCATACCTTGGAGACAAAGAAATACTGCTGGGACAACCGGGTATCAGAAACGGAAAGATCGCCTTTAAAGTGGTGAGCGTGGAAAAAGAACACGCCAGAGGACCGGAAATCAGAGTAACCCCGCCGCCCATTATTGAGGTATCGGAAGAGAAACCAGAGGAAGAGGAACGGTCAGATATTGCGGAACAAGAAGAAGATATTCCGGTGGTTGAAGAAACAGAAACCATTACAAAAACCATTCCGGAAGATAATTTTGAAGAAGCATCGCCGGAAGAAGAATTTGAAGAAGAATACAAAGAAGCCTATCCGGAGCAGGCCCCTAATAAAGAAAACGAGAACCCCTCGGATGTCGATAATGGGCTGGAAGAAGATTTTGAAGAAGATGTCCTGACAGAAGAGCAAAATACCGATGAGACAGATGAGACAAAGGAAGAAACAGATGATGAGACAGATTTGGATGATTTTGGCGACGAAGATCTTGAAGACTCGGACGAAGAAGTTGAGGAAGATTTAGAGGATGACGAACTTGCAGACGAAGATCTGTCCGAAGAAGATTTAGAGGAAGAAGAAGATTTAGAGGAAAAGGAGGAAAAATAATGGATGTAAAAAATGTACATTTTCCGGAACTGGAAGAGGGGAACAAGGGAGCTGGTTTAGGAGACAAGGCCCTGGGAGAAATCCCAATTGAGGTAACGGTTGAACTGGGAAGGTCAAAATTGTCTCTTCGGGAAATTCTTGATCTAAAAGAAGGGTCTATTATTGAATTAGACCGTCTGGCCGGAGAACCGCTGGATCTAAAAGTCGGGGGACAATTAATTGCGCAAGGTGAAGTAGTCGCTATTGACGACTATTACGGTCTGCGCATCACCAACGTGATAATAAAATGATTGCATACGCACTTTCAACTGCCGAAGCCCTAACCTTCCAGAGGACACCAATTGTCACCTTTGGATATATAATGCAGGTAATCATATCGCTTGCAATAGTTCTGGGATTAATCTATGTCTCTTCAAAATTTCTCCTGCCCAGATTAAAATTTTCCCCTAAAGGCAGATTAATAGAAATGGTTGAAAGGATTGGGCTTGAGCCCGGCCTGTCCATATACGTAGTAAGAGTTAAGGATAAAAATTATATTCTTGCCGCCGGACAAAAGGGGGTGGCCCTTTTGGATAAATATTCCACCAATGACACGGAAGAGGGAGCTGAAAACTAATGGTAAATCCATTGGCCGCAGGGCTAAACCTTAACCAGGTAATTTCATCGCCCCAATTTACCAGCAGTATCCAGATGATACTTGGTATAGCCATGATTTCGCTCGCTCCTTTTTTTCTTATTTCCATCACCAGTTTTATCAGGATAATTGTCGTTTTTGCTTTAATCCGGACTGCGGTCGGAACCCAGCAGGTTCCTCCATCTTCTGTCCTGGTAAGCTTAGCTATTTTCATGACCATATTTGTGATGAGTCCGGTCTGGAATGAAGTAAACAAAACGGCTGTAATTCCCTATACCAATGGGAAGTTAACAGAAGTAAAAGCATTTGAAATCGGGATGAAACCGATCAAAAAGTTTATGATCAAGCAGATACGCGAAAAGGATCTTGAACTTTTTGTCGGTTTTTCTAAAATTCCTGTCCCCAAAAGCGTGGACGAAGTCCCGATAAATGTTATTATCCCCTCTTTTATGATCTCTGAGCTTAAAACTGCCTTCCAGATCGGTTTTCTGCTCTTTGTACCCTTTTTAATAATTGATTTAGTTGTAGCTAATATTTTACTTTCTCTTGGAATGTTCATGTTATCTCCGGTAATGGTTTCATTGCCGTTTAAAGTGCTTTTATTTGTCTTGGTTGACGGATGGAATCTAATCTGCAAGGGGCTTTTATTAAGCTTTAGGTGATGAATGAGTCAGGATTTTGCGGTTCAAGTAATGTATCAGGGAATAACCCTGATTCTGATGCTCTCACTGCCAATTGTTGGCGTTGGGCTTTTAGTCGGTTTTAGCGTCAGCTTGTTCCAGGCGGTCACCCAAATTCAGGAACAGACTCTAACCTTTGTGCCAAAAGTTGTAACGGTATTACTGATGATAGCCTTTACTTCTCCCTGGATTATTTCTATGATTGTAGACTTTGCCACTACCCTCTGGGGTAATATTCCTGCAATGGTGCGTTGAATGATAATTAGTATTGGACAGATAATGTCCTTTCTGCTTATCCTGGCAAGAATCCTGGGAGTTTTTATACAAGCACCGCTCTTTAATTCACGCTCAATTGCTGTTTTTTTTAAAGTCGGGACAGCCATCTGGATTGCTTCTGCCTTGTGGTTTGTAACGCCTATAACAACAAATCTTCCGACCGGACTAGCCGGTTTTTTATTGCGGCTGATCAGCGAAGTAGCAATCGGTTATTTGATCGGTTTCATCTGCAACATCCTGTTTATCGGCCTGCAGGCTGCAGGAGAACTGATGGATATGCAGATGGGATTATCGGTAGCAACTGCGCTTGATCCGGTTTTTGGAGCAGTAATTTCTGTAGTTGGCCGGCTCATCTTTATGGCAGCACTTTTTATTTTCTTAATTATTAATGGACATCATCTTATTCTGGCAACTCTCCAGCAAAGCTTTACTATGATTCCGGCCGGGCAAATGGTCAACTTTGCCTCTCCCCAGCTGGCCGGCGAGATGATTGAGCTGGGTCGAATGCTCTGGTATACTGCAGTCAGAATTGCCGCGCCGATTATTCTAATAATTTTTCTATCCGACTTTTCATTTGGAATTGTATCCCGGGTTGCTCCCCAGGTTAACGTATTCATGCTCGGATTTCAAGTAAAGCCCTCCCTGGGTCTTTTGGGAATTCTTTTTACTCTTCCTATTCTGGTAAAACAAATATCAAAACTTATGGAAATCATGGGAGAAAAACTTTTAGCCGCACTAATGTTTATTAAGTGAAGGAGATAAAATTTGGGTGACCAAAGCGGAGATAAAACTGAGGAACCGACGCCCCATAAATTAAGGGAAGCCAGAGAAAAGGGGCAGGTTGCAAAAAGCAAGGAGATCACCACTGCGGTCCTGCTTTTGCTTTCTTATTACGTCTTCAAAAGTATGGGCGAATTCATGTGGAAAGAGCTGGCCGGAATGGCAACAACTATCTTTAACCTGGTTCCCAATATTGCCAATGAATTCTCTTTATCCATGGTCGGTTATCTGCTTTTGTTGGGATTACGCGCTTTTGCGCTAACACTTGCACCCATCTTCGCCGTAACATTTCTTGCGGCGATTATCACCGAGGTGCTGCAAACCGGATTTGTGGTTGCCCTTGACCCTCTTTCTCCAAAACTTGAAAGGATCAACCCGGGCGAGGGATTCAAACGGATTTTTTCTTTGCAGGGATTTGTAGAAACCATCAAATCAATTTTAAAAATAGTCATTGTGTTCTATATTATGTACAGCGCGGTAAAAGAAGATCTCCCCTACATCGTAGTGCTTATGGAAGGCCAGCCCTGGGACCTGCTGGTACTGGGGGGGGGCAATTGCCTACAAAGCCGCCATGCGGGTAGGCATGTTTTACATCCTGATTGCCATTCTTGATTATTTTTACCGTCGTTTTGAATATATGCGCAATCTAAAAATGACCAAGCAGGAGGTTAAAGAAGAATATAAACGCCTGGAAGGAGATCCGATGGTTAAGCAGCGCATGCGTGATCTTCAGAGGCAGACCGCCCAGCAGCGTATGATGGCATCCGTTCCGCAGGCAGATGTTGTATTAACCAATCCGACTCACGTTGCCGTAGCATTAAAATATGATACAAAGAAAATGAAAGCTCCAAGAGTTTTGGCAAGAGGAATGCGCAAAGCTGCAGAAGAAATCCGCAAAATTGCAGAAGAAGCGGAGATCCCCATTGTAGAAAACGAACCGTTGGCACGTTCAATTTATAGAACCACTGATGTAGGAGAGGCTATCCCGAGAGAACTGTATCAGGCGGTGGCCGAGGTTTTAGCCTTTATCTACAAGAGAAAACGTGAAAGGCAGGCAAGATTTAAGGCCAGGCTTGCCCCGCCAGCGGCGGGGCTTGCCCCCACCCGAACATAAGGATATAATAACCAAATGGCAATGCTAAAATTTGATATGGAAATCATTAAAAAGATGTTTTCGGTTGCTGACTTTGCAGTAGCCTCGATGCTTATCGGCATTATCGCATTGATTATAGTCCCCTTACCTACCTTTTTACTGGACATACTATTCACATTAAGCATAGCCTTTTCACTGGTCATCCTTTTGGTAGCCATGTATCTTAAGGAACCAATCGAGTTTGCAGCGTTCCCTTCCGTATTGCTGATCATCACCCTTTTTAGATTAGCGCTTAATATTGCCGCTTCAAGATTAATCCTTTTAAACGCTGATGCGGGACAGGTTGTAGCAGCTTTTGGAAATTTCGTAGTGGGTGGAAATTATATCGTCGGTGTAATTGTTTTTGCCATTATTACCATTATCCAGTTTGTAGTTATCACAAAAGGTTCGGAACGTGTTGCAGAAGTAGCCGCCCGTTTTACCCTGGATGCAATGCCCGGAAAACAAATGTCAATCGACGCTGATCTAAACGCCGGATTAATTGATGCCACCGAAGCCCGCGGCAGACGCAGAAAGATAGAACAAGAAGCAACCTTTTTTGGATCAATGGATGGTTCTAACAAGTTTGTCCGGGGAGATTCTATTGCCGGTATTATTATTGTTATTGTTAATATTCTGGCAGGAATCCTAATCGGATGGCTGCAGAGGGAAATGGATGTTATGACTGCCCTGAGCACTTATACCCAGCTAACTGTCGGATCCGGAATTCTGGCAGCCTTAACCGCCCTCCTGGTATCGGTCGCAACAGGTTTAGTAATAACCAAATCAGCATCAGAGATGAGTTTAGGAAACGATGTTGCAAAACAAATTTTTACACAGCCCAGGGCTTTTGCCTTTGTAGCAATTATTTTAACCTTGTTTGCAATGATTCCCGGACTGCCAACCGCCCCCTTCTTAATGATGGGGATTATATCCGGCGTTGTCGCCGTTGTTTTGGTCCAGTCCCAAACCAAAAAGGAAGAGGCCCATGTAATGGGAGAAGAAGTTACAAACAAAGATGTGCTAAAAAAACCGGAAAGTATTTTGGGAACACTTGGACTGGATCCCCTGTCACTTAAGGCCGGCAGAAATTTAATCCCTTTAATTGATCCGTCGCAAAAAGGTCCTTTACTGGAAAGGATAACCCTGATCCGCTACCAAATCGGCCAGCGTCTGGGATTTGTTATTCCGGGAGTCAGGGTTATGGACGATTTATCCCTGCCTCCCAATCAGTATGTTATAGAAATACGCGGGAGCCGGGTTTCTACAGGAGAAGCATATCCCGGACATCATAAAGTCGGGCTGCCCCTCGCCTCCTTAAAAGTGCAGAAGATAAGCGGGGTAGAGAGTAAAGATCCTATTTCCGGCGATGCTGTAACCTGGGTACCGGATGAATTTTTAGCAGATCTTCAAAAAGCAGAAATTGTATCAGTTGATGTAATAGAGGCAATGGCCCAGCATTTTTCTGAAGTTATAAAACGCTACGCAGATGAAATTATGACCAGACAAAACGTTCAATCACTAATTGAACTGGTAAAGAACACTAACGCTGCAATTGTGAGGGAACTTATTCCTGATCTGCTTTCTCTTGGACAGGTACACAAAGTGCTGCAGCTTTTAGTTAGAGAAAGAGTCTCGATCAGGGATTTATCAACCATATTAGAGCGGCTGGCAGATTATGCCCATCTCTCTCGCGATGTAAATGTTTTAACCGAATATGTAAGACAATCCTTGGCGCGCCAGATTTGCGAAAGCTATTCTGACAAAGAAGGGGTCATTACTGTTATTACCATTGATCCGTCACTTGAAGAAACACTAACCGGTACAATCCACCAATCAGAGTACGGATCATTCTTGGCAGTTGATCCTGGTATGGGAGAAAAAATATTATTACAGTTACAGAGACACATGCGCAATTTTAAGAATATGAAGTTAAATCCGGTAGTCCTCTCCTCCCCTCGTTTGCGCTCTCACTTTAAACGCTTTATTGAGAGAAGTTTCCCTGATGTTGCAGTACTTTCTTACAATGAAGTGGTCCCTCAGGTAAAAGTGCAGAGTATCGGGATGGTTTCGTTGACTTAAACAACCGAATTTTTTAGAGTGCCAATCCCTTGAATCACAACCTCCACCACATCCCCCTTCTGCATCGGACCAACACCAGTCGGAGTTCCGGTCAAGATAATATCATTGGGCAGCAAAGTCATGATTTGGGAAATAAATGAAACTAAATAAGCAGGATTAAAAATCATTTGCGAAGTATTTGAAGATTGCTTAACCTCTCCATTTAGTAAAAGCTTGATCTCTAAATTGTTGGGATCAATATCAGAAACTATTTTGGGACCAACCGGGCAAAAAGTATTGAATGACTTAGCCCGAATCCACTGGCCATCCTTTCTCTGCAAATCGCGAGCGGTAACATCATTGGCACAGGTGTACCCTAGTTTACCGTTCTCTAAAATCACAATCGCAAGTTCTGCCTCGTAATGAAGCTCTTTTGTCTGAGGAGGATATATGATCTGATCTCCATCCCCTATCAGCGCCGTCGGCGCCTTCATAAACAATACCGGCTCATCCGGAATCGCCATGTTTAGTTCCTTAGCATGATCCTTGTAGTTTAAACCGACACAAATTATTTTTGATGGCTGTTTCATTATTATAATATTAATTAATAATTAAAAAATCCCAATTAAAAACAATGTATT
>JABMQY010000126.1 GCA_013202975.1 Candidatus Saganbacteria bacterium | reverse complement strand
CTTTTGGGATAGAGACGTTTAGAAGGGTTGGGGAATGTTTGTGTTTTTTGATAAAAGTGCCGAGAGCCAGGATTCCTGCAGGGGCTAAATTCTGGCGATCTTTTGCGGTTAGTTGGATGAGAGTAATTTTCATGGGTAGATTATTTTGTGCTTTCTGGATTATCCCATAATGCTGTTTGTGAGGCAAGATGGGGGTTATAAGCTGAACAGATAGGCGGCTTTTGCAAAGATTGAGCGGTCTGAGCTGTATGGACTGTTGGAGATGTCTGAGATGGTTTCGTTATTATATATCGTAGCTATTTGAAGAATATGTCGCTCGATCTTAAAAACCGAATAATTTAGGGGCAGTCAATGGATGGGGGGACGTACGAACAGCCGCCGCATGAACGGGCAGGGGCTTTTGTCTTTTTTTCCAAACCAAGTTTTTTCATTATGCTTTTTTTAGGGACCTTTAGGGGGTGCAGTCTGCTGATTATAATGAAATTCTTTGCTATATCATATCTTTTTGATGCTCTTGCAACAGAGATTAAAATGTTGATACTTTCATTTTGTGTGTACTTTGCCGAGGATAACTTCTTTGCTGCCTTTGGTAGAGCCCAATAGACCGGATCAGTAAAACCTTCTGCCGCTTGTGTCAGGGATTTTAATAAGACATAAATCTGATTTGGATTTAATTGAGATTGCTTTAGCTGAGGGAGTGCTTTTATTAATTCAGAGAAAGAAAGTGCTGTTCTGGATTCAGATTCGTTTGCTACGGACTTTAGGAGCATAATGATTTGACCGTTATTGAGGCCGACTTTTTTAAGACTTCCTATTGTTTTCATTAGAATTTTATATACGCCTGCCGAATAAGTTCCTCCAGCAAGAGTTAGATCTTTAAGGAGGTCATAAATTAGACTTGCCTTATAACCAAGTGCTCTTAATTCGCCAGAAACTTTTGACAAGGGTTCATAGGCGTTGTTGTTCCTGCAATTTGCTAATGCCAGTAAGTTTACAAGGTGGATACATTGCCAAACATCTAGTCCTGCCTTAGCCATTCCGGGAAGGGCTTCAAAGGCAGCTTCTCGGTTAATGCGTGATGTTAATTTTATCAGCTCAATTGCTTCCTCTTTTGATTGGCCGGCCTTGAGTAGCTTGGGAAGTACTTCGTATGCATTGCCAGAAAATCGTCCGGAAACCTGGGCGACCGATATTAATAATTCTGTTGTCCGTTTTGAATCAAAGCCTGAGGCTTTCAAAAAAGAAATAATGCGGGGCAGCTCTCGATAGGCCTTGTTGGTTTTAAACGTAGCCTCCTTAGCCAGTGTTTTAAGAAAATTGTGGATTCTGTTCATGTCTAGCCCGATATCATTTAAACTCGTGATGGTTTTACCCAAGGACCGGTAGGATGTGGCAAGATCTCCTGGATCAACAAAAGCAATTGTTTTTAATATGTCGTAAGATAGACTAATGAATTGATTTTTGTCGTATCCTTTTGTTTTTAGGGTAGAAGCCGCTTTGCATAAGGCTTGATATGCTTCTGCCGCATCTTCCTTTGAAGTTAGTGCTATCGACTTTAGCAGTTCGTGTATCTGTGAATCAAAAAGATAGATTGCCTTTAAGCACCTTATCGCTTCCGGCAATTTTTTATAAGCATTTGCGGTATACCCTGCAGCTTCCCGGGATATAGTTGTAAGGAGATCGATAATTTTGTCTGGAGAAAGCTGGGTGGCAGTTAGTGCCTTTAATCCTTCTGGCAGTGCGTTATAGGTAAGGTCGGTGTACCAAATTGTATGTTCTGTTAGGCTCTTTAGGAGGGAAAATATTTGAAGAGGAGAAAATTTCTTTGCTTTTAGGAGATTAATAATTGTCGGAAGAGGAGGACTTATTTCTTTTGCGCCAGAATACTTTCCAACTCCCTTTTGAGCTTTTCCAAAATGTGTTAAAAGAGTATAGATTTGGTTTGTCGATAATCCGGCTTGAGCAAGGGGTGAGACAGATTTTAGTGAATCATTTGTACGAAGACCCTCAATGAGCGAGATATTCAATAAAAACAGAAAGAGCTGGATTTTTCTGTAACCTTTCTTCTTTAGAGATAACAGTGCCTTTCCTAAAGAGTTAAATATATCCGGGGATTTGTTTTTATTAAGATGGTCAATAGACTGGAGGATCTGAGTGATTTGACCAGAAGAAAAGCCAATTCTCTTCAAAATCCTTGTAATCTGTATGGTTTCTCTTTTTTCTCGTCTCGAAATAACCCCATCCCGATTAATGTCAATTTTTAGTATCATATATATTGTCTCCTAATTATATGTCGTTAGTATTGTAAAAAAATTTCACATCAATTTGTTTGTAGCCCTTTATCCTGGGCGAATTTACATTAGATGGTTTTTTTGTTATGATTTGTTGGGGGAACTTTTAATGAAAAAAAGCCTAAGTTTTCAGATAAAACTACTCAAGCAATGCAACCTGCGCTGCAGTTATTGTTATGAGCAAAACCATTTTGAAAATTCCCATAGTATGTCCCTTTCAGAGATTAAAACTCTCTTAGGAAGGATCAAAAGCTATGCTATTAAAGAAAAAATAGGATGTGTTCGTTTGTGTTATACCGGAGGAGAGGTTTTAACCCTGGGGAAGGGATTTTTAGAGAAGGTTTTTCGTCTCTCCCGCAAAACATTTGAGAAAACCACCATAAGACCCAAACTACAAATTCAAACCAATTTCACCTTAATTGATAAAAAATTTATTGAAATTTTAAAAAAGTACGATGTTGGAGTTGGGATGTCTTTTGATGTTTATGGCGGGCAGAGGAGGTTTCGGGGCGGCAGATCGGTTGACCTTGTTTTAATAGACAAAATGATAATGGCCCTAAAAGAGAACCTGCATTTTGGGGTAATTGTGGTTTTAACAAAAAGCAATTATAAAAAAGCGCAGAAGATTTATAATTTATTCAATAAGGCTGGACTAGGTTTCCATTTTTTAACTCTTCACCCCTGGGCTGAAAAATTTTGCCCGGATCAGATAGTGGACCTTGATGAATATATTAAGCAGTTAAAAAAAATAGCAAAAGGCCATCTTGCCAAAGGGTCCCAGAGTATTATGGTGCGAAATATTGATTCATATGTTGATCTTTTGCTCTTTGGGGATAAATGTTCGCATATGTGTGTCTTTTCAAGAAGCTGTCTTTCCCATTTAATTTTCATCGAAAATAACGGGGATGTCTTTCCTTGCTGCAGTTTGCGTTATAAGGATTTATTTTTAGGAAACATTTTTTCTGATTCTCTGACTAAGATTCTTAACTCCCCAATCAGAAAGCGTCTGATGAGAAGGTATCAGTTTATTAAAAAAGAATGCAAGGGATGTCAATATTTAAAGATATGTAACGGGGGATGCATGGCCTATGCCTACATGGAGGGAAATGTTTTGGGGCCATCAAAGGCATGGTGCACCATTAATAAGGCTATGTTCAAATATATCGGAAAAATACTTGAAAGGGACGGGGAAAAGCTTGTTATCAATAAGTAGTTTTGTTAATATGGCGAAATAGGGGGTGATAATTCATGAGAAAGAGAATTAGGAAAATGCCTCGGGGAGCAAGAGCGGGGGGCCCAGGGCATCTTGAAGATACAGCTAATGATCCAGGACATATGGAAGATGTTGGTATGCCGGGCGGAATGCAGGGATTAATAAATCCGCTGCAAAAATTAAGACAAGAACTTTCGTCTATGGACAGAAAAATTGGAAGGCAGATAAGCAATATTAAGAGAAGAAGATGAACTAGGGAATCGATTTTTGAAATGTTTTCGAAAAGGGCAAAAAATCTTTTTGCCCTTTTCTGTTATATGGATCAGAAGTGGGATTAATTATATTCCGATGATTTTGTTCTTCCGAAGAAGTTCTAATGTTTTGCTTAAATTACCGAGAGTGTTTTTTCTATCAGACAATGTGAAAAGTATATTCCTGACTGTATTTTTTCCGGTGCATGTGGATAATAACTTGTATAATGGCTTGCTTAAAGGGATAGGCGCAAAGATATTTCCTGGAATAAACACATAAAAAGATGGGGATCTTTTAATATTGATCCGGTCGTGTTTTAAATCTTCAATGGTTATTGCCGGGTCGCAGCTGAATCTTTTTATTTTAATCCCTTTTAATATCTTGGGGCGAGAGCTAAATTTCATTTTAGAATATGATGCGACAGACTTTCTGGTGTCAAAGCGGCTTGTTTGCGAAAGTCTCTCGTAGGAAAATATTTTCTCCAAGATTTTATTTGATCCATAAGTTGTTTTTATGAATTTGTCAAAATATTTTAAGTGATGAGTAAGGGTTGTTTTGGGGTTCAGGATAGGTCCCCAGGTTATTTTTTCATCATCTAAAAAGGATATTATCAGTTTGCCAAGTTGGTACGGGGTCTGGTTGAATAAGTTTAGCAGCAGCAAGGTTGTTGCAGGGAAGAAGTCACAAAGAAAAGTAAAGAGAATGCTCGTTTTTTTCAGAAAGAGAGGCGGGAAGTCATTTGTTTTGGCGTGGCAATAGGATGGAAAGAGGAGGCCGATCTTTTTTCTGTCATTTTTATTTCTTATTGCCCGAGACAGGAGCTTTATTTCCGGGCTCTCAATTTTATTGGGGTCAAGCCGGTTTTTTATTTTATTGAAAATTTCTGTGCCCTTTAAAACAGAAAGGCCGTTTATCTGCACGATCGAGACAGGATGAAATAATTTTGCTTTTAAAGCCATCTGTAAAGTTTGGTTAAGGTCTGCTTTTTTTTCTTGCGGAAAGCCAATCATGAATGACAGGATGCAGTGGATATTGTTTTTTGAAAAACAGCCCAGAATATTATAGAAGTTACTAAGATCAAGGTGTTTTTTTATTAGCCGCTGCATTCTGGCAGATCCTGACTCTACCCCAATAAAAACAGAATTACACCCAGCCTTTTTAAGTTTCTTTATAAGATTTTGGTCTAAGGTGTTATATCTTGCATCGCAAGCCCATGGGATTTTTTTGTTATAAAGCAGCGGCAAAAACCTATCTGTCCATTTGCGGTTGGCTAAAAGGTGGTCGTGAACAATAGCTACCTGTGCCGAAGTGTGCGGCCTAAAACATAAATAAGCATCCTCAAGTTCTTTTGCCAGCCTTTTGGGGGATTTTATCCGGAAATTTCTTTTCCACATTTTGCAGGTTGAACAATATGTGCATTGATGCGGGCAGCCTCTTCCCCCTTCTATTTGGGCGGCTTCAAATTCTTTTATGTTTGGAAGAAGCGAATAGTCGATTGGGGGCAGAACATCCAAATCTTTTATGAAGGGACGGTCGGGATTCCTTTTTATTTTATATGTTTTTTTGTAAGTGATTCCCAGAATATTATTAAAGGGGGTCCTGGTTTTTATTGCGTTTACTAGTTCAAGGAAGGTTATTTCCCCTTCTCCCCTCACAATTATATCGATTTGGTTAAAAAGCTTTAATAAAAGATAATCCTCAAAGGTGACATCCGGACCGCCAAAAACAATAGGAACATTTTTTGAAAGTTTTTTGCACTCCCTTGCAACTATTAGGCAGCTAGGAAGGGTATTGCACATAACACTAAAACCAATGATCTTAGGATTAGAAGAGAGTATTTGTTTAGCTGCCGCCTTATAAAAATTAGGATGCCTTTTGATTGTCTGGATTTTGGGCTCATGGCCGTGCTTTTTTATATAATTAGCAAGGGAGAGTATCCCTAATGGGGGGAGGCCTCCTTCAGAATCTGTATGAAATTGAACAAGTACGATTTTCATTAATTTTTGGCTCTTTGAAATATTATACATCAAAAGAACAGGAGGAGGGCCTTTTTTTAATGAATATTTGTTTTTATAATGATATTATTATTTGTAATAACCTGGGTAGGTAGAAGGAAGGGCGAAATCTATGTTGTATAGGTATGATTTTTCGAATTGCCGAGAGCAGCGGGTGGAGTTCCCAGAAATAATGCTAAAGGGGGTAAATATTAGCCAGGTTTTTGGCGGATTACTTTGTAGAAATGAGATTTTACAGCTGCTCTTTTTGCTTTCGGGTGCAAAGCAGGCTATCAGAATAGTCATCCGTCAAAAAGATTTACTTTATGTTCGAACCCTTCTGTTGGAGTTGAATCTTTCTGTGGAAAGGAGTGATTTTTTTGCAGTATCACGAGCGGTCCGCGGGCATTATTATACATATAAAAAGGCAGATGTTTCGAAGGATAATAAGGAGTTGGTTTTTCTCTATGTTTCAAAACGTGCAAAGGTCAGCCTCGAACTTAAAAAGAGTGAAGCAGAGGAGGACTCTTTTAAATTTGGAAAACTTTTAGGCTATCCCTCGTGTTGTATAAAAAAATATTTAAAAACGAAAATAAACCAAATTGGCGATTTTATAATGATTTCTTCTGCAAAGTCAAAAATACAAACTTATCCCTTTTTAAACAATGTTGCGCTTGGTATTTTTGGCATCAGGGTTATCAGCCATTTTCCCTGTTCTCTTAATTGTCGCAACTCATTGAAAATTGGCAAACAATATGCAAGGGTTTTGGAAGAAATAGACTATAATTATTTTAAGTTTTTAAAGGAAGAGTTAAAATCTCTTGTTGTTGTTTTTCGCAGCGGAAGTTTGATCTATTCCAAAAAATTTATAAAAGAGGGTAAAAATATTGAGATAAAAGAACTGCAGGGTGACGGGCAGGATCCTTTATATATAAAAATGAGTAAACGCAAAAGTTTTTGCTTGAATGATTTAATAAAAGACAATAGTCATGTTAACAATGTGGATTATCGAGTTTTTGTTTTTTCTGAAATCTATTGACTTTACTGCTTATTATGATATAATGACAAAACAAAAGGGGGTGAGTATAATGGTAAGAAGAAGAGCGAGAATGTCAGGAATGGGGAAGGTGAGGTCCTTTGGTGGAAAAGGGGCAGAGCATGCTGAAATGGGAGATCCTTGGATCAAGCAGGGAAACGGAGCTCCGATTGATCAATTGATTAACCCCTTGAATAAGATGAGAAGAGATCTTGAAGCAGTAGATAGAAAGTTAAATACTTCTCTCAGAAGAATGAAAAGAAGATAGTCTTTTGTTTTAAATCGCCCACAAATTTGTAGTCTTTTTGTGGGCGACTTGTTTTATAATTTGAACACTTCAATAGCTTTTTTAGAGGGTTTCCCTTTCTTATTAATAAAACCATCTTTTTCTAAATAATCCTTTATCTGGTGTATAAGTGTGTAATTTGTTTTACATAAGGGATCTTTTACATAGAGTTGTCTTTTTGTTAAAAACGGCATTACAAAACAACCCCCTTCACAATATTTCAACACATCACAGTTTTTACAGAGTTTACTGTGAATTATTCTGGGTCTGGCTAATAAGCGTTTTCTGAATGGAGAGGAAAGAATATCTTCAAGGGAATCAGAAAAGATATTGCCATAAGAGATAGTTTTTATGCATCCTGGGAAAACATCCCCGCCTGGAATTATAGTAAGGAACCAGGTCTGACAGCATTTTTGGTATGTGCAGGTTGATCTCTCCTCATTCCCCAATATTTTCATAATTATGTGCATAGCATTGTCAACAACCCCCAGGGAAGACTTGTCCTCCCACCATTTCTTAAAAAGCCAGCTTAATGCCTTTAGATACTCATTTTCGGAAAGATAAATTTTATCCTTTGTTGCTTTTGGGAAGTTAAGTTTCTTCGCGAACAAAAAACGGACATAAATGGGGTGGTCTTTAATAAAAGAATAAATTTTATCAATATGGCGGATGTTTGTCTTGGTTAATACACAGATGATTACAAAGGGGATTTTTTTATTAAATAATTTCATAATGTTTTTATGCACAAGCTTGTTTGATAATGTTCGATTTTTAAAAACTCTCTCCTCCCCATAAAAATCGAACGAAACCCCAATGTTAAAATGTTTATGGTTTCTTTTAAAAAAAGCAATATATTTGTTGGTCAAGAGCGTTAGGTTTGTCTGCATCCCGTTTTTCCATGAAAGATTCTTCCCAAATATTTTTTTTTGTAACCTAATAACCTTTTTGAAAAACCCCACACCTAGAAGGAGGGGTTCTCCTCCAAACCAAATAAATTCAAGGTGGTTTATGGCGTTGCTTTTTTGTGCATAAGCATTAATTTTTTTAAAAATATATGCAATCTCACCAATAGAAAGCCGCTCATGCTTTATGATGTGTTCTTTTTCATCACAGTAAGTGCAGCTCATGTTGCAGTCGTAGATGTATATAGCGATAAGCATCATTGGCTCCTTTTTATTCTTTTTTAGCCTAATAAAATACTAGCAATAATATTGATAACTATCAACCTAGGCCGTGCAGGTTTTAGTCGGATTTATATTATTCCTGTTTTTTGAAGAGATTTTAAAGTATTAATTGTTCTCCCTGAATCATTTTCTGATGAAAAATGGCATATGATTTCCTTGGTAGAATTTTCCCCGTTGCAATGCGAAAGCAACTCAAATAACGAGCGGCTCAGTGTGATAGGCTGGGCCATGTTTTTTGGAACATAGACCAGGAAGGATTGTTTTTTTGTGATGAGAGGGGATTGGTTGCTTCTTATCTTTTCAATTATTGACATTGGATCATAAGAAAAAGATTTTATCTTTACTCCAGATTTTAATTGTGGCGTTGAGTCAATTCTTATTTTGGCGGAGGGGGAGGAGAAATCTTTTGTAGAGAAGAGGGCCTGAGCGAAAAGCTCCTCGTGTATTACCATTTCTTTGTTTTGGAGACTTAATTTATGAGAAGATTCATTTAGGAAGTTTTTAAAATAGGGCAGGTAGAACTCTAAAGAATCTTTGTCATTCCAAACCACTCTCCACTTAATATCTTTCTTGTCAAAAAAGATTGCTATTTTTTTCCCAAGCTGGTAAGGGGAACAGGATAATGATTTAAGAATCAAAAAGGATGTTGCCGGGAAGAAATTGCACAGAAAACTGAATAGAATGGCAATCTTTTGAGCAAACTTAGAAGGGATTTTACTGCATTTAATAAAAAAGAAGGAAGGGAATAATTGCGGGTATTTTTCCACCGAAGAATATTTTGGGTGTAGACTATAGGGTTTTGGTAAAAAAACGGAAGCCCTGTTTTTTTTATAAAGGGGAGTGCCCTTAAGTTTATTGTACAGATCCGTCCCCTTTAAAAAGGAGAGGAGGTTAATCTGAATGCTTGCAAAGGGGTTATAAATCTTTGATACAAGAGCCATCTTTAGTGTTTGGTTAAGTTCAGGTGGTCCTTCATTGGGGAATCCAATCATGAAGGATAAGGAATTTGGGATCTTGTTTTTGTAGAAGGCAGCAAGAACTTGAGGAAGGGTCTTAAGTTTTAAATTCTTTTTTATCTGTTTTTGGAGCTTTGATGAGGCAGTTTCAACGCCGATGAAAACTCCCCGGCATCCAGCCGGCTTGAGTTTATTAATTAAATTGATGTTGAGCGAATTATATGATGAATCGCAGGCCCAGGAAAGCCCTTTCCCCTCAAGTAAGGACAAAAACTTTTCGCTCCATTTTGGATTGACAAAAAGATTGTCGTGAATTATCTGTAGTTGTGAAATGCCATGTTTTTTAAAGAACGAAACTGCCCTGATCGATTCCTCAATCAGCCGCTCTGGAGATTTTATCCTAAATTTTCGCCCCCACATCTTACAGGTGGAACAAAAAGTGCAGCGATTTGGGCAGCCGCGTCCTCCTTCGACAGAGACTACTTCATAGGCCTGGTGTTGGGACAGGAGGGAATAATCTGGAAAAGGCAGGTCGTCCAGGTTCTTTATGAGCGGGCGGGCAGGGTTTTTTATTACTAATCTTTTATTTCTAAAAGAAATGCCTAATGTGTTTTGCAGGGGTCTCTTTTTTTCTAAAGTGTTTAAGACTTCGAGCAGGGTGATTTCTCCTTCTCCTCTTACAACAATGTCGACCTGGTCAAATGCTTTAAGCAGCTCAACATCTTCAAATGAGGCATCCGGCCCTCCAAAGATTATGGGAATG
This sequence comes from Candidatus Saganbacteria bacterium, assembly GCA_013202975.1. Classification (GTDB taxonomy): domain Bacteria; phylum Margulisbacteria; class WOR-1; order XYC2-FULL-46-14; family XYC2-FULL-46-14; genus JABMQY01. The sequence continues at coordinate 17,535 of JABMQY010000126.1, read as the reverse complement.
TGTCGAGCCTGTTTCTTGCATTGTTTTGCTACCAGCAAAGCTGCGGGGAGGGAGTTGTATAGAGTGCTAAAACCGATTGCTTCGGGTTGTGAGTTTAGTATTTCTTGGCAAATATTTTTTAGATCAAGAGGGGGTCTTGGATGTTTTTGTATGATAGGATCATGGCCATGTTTTTTCACGTATGTCGAGATGCAAAGTAGCCCCAGGGGAAAAAAAGTGTTTTCATATCCAGAAGAGAAATGTACTAAAGTTATTCTCATTTGTTTTTGTCCGTTTCGGGGACTGCTTTAATTATCCCATTTTTATGGAAGGATTGGAATACTCTTAAAAGGGAGTTTTTATTGGCTTTTGTCATTGAGTCTTTAAATTCATTAACTATTCTGTTAATGCTTCTTTTTCCATTACATCGGCTTAATAATTTATAACAATTGCGGCTTAGAGGGAAGGGGAAGAAGATATTCTCTTGTTTATATAATAAATAGATGGGTTCCTTATTAATGGTGCGATTATACCCGCTTAGGCTTTTTATTGTTTTATGAAGGTTATATGTGTAGGCTTTTATATACACCCCATTGCATAGCCTCGGAATTGAGGAATAGTTAAACTTGTCTTCCTTTTTTTTTATTGTTTTTTTAGCAAAGAAGGCTTTCTGGAAAGTCTCTTCATGTATTAGCATCTCTTTTATGTCTGATGGGAAACTACCGAAACAATGGAAAAGGAATTCTTTATAAATTGGCAGATAGTGTTTAAAAGTTACTTGGTCTTTTAGTGGGATTCTCCAGCTGATGTTTTTTGCGTCAAAAAAGGGAACAATCTTTTGTGATAAACAGAAGGGAGGGAGGGAGTAATTTTGCATGATCAGCAAGGTTGTTGCGGGGAAAAATTCACAGAGAAATGTAAATATGATTCCGGTTTTCTGAAGAAATTTGGGGTCAAGGCGAGAGTTTTTATAGTAAAAATAGTAGGAAAACAACTCAGGATGCTTTTTTATAAGATGTTTTTCTGCGTGGGAACCTGTTAGTGTGGGAGGAAGGCCAAGTCTTGAGAATTTGAGCATACTACTTTTTTTTCTTGCCTGCTTGTACAAGTCTGTTCCCTTTAATAATGAGAATAAGTTCAGCTGAATAGTTGAAAGAGGTGTGTGAAACTTAGACTTAAGAGCCAGCATGAGGGTTTTGTTAATATCTTTTTCTGTTTCAGCGGGCAGGCCAAGCATGAGAGAGAGAGAAAGAAAGATAGAATTCTTTTGAGCTGCTTCAGCTATTTTTGGAAAACTATCTAAATCTAGCCCTTTTTTTATTCTCTTTTGAATTTTTGCTGATCCCGATTCTAAGCCAATGAAAATGGAAGTGCATCCTGCTTTTTTTAGTTTTTCTAGTAATCTCTTATCTAGTGAGTTTAAGCGAGCATCGCATGTCCAGGAAAAATTTTGTTTTCCTGCAAGACTCAGGAAGCGTTCTGCCCATTTGCGATTTGTTAAAATATTGTCATGGATTAGGTGTAGTTCGAGAATCTTGTTCTTTTTGAAGACTTTGTATGCTAGCCGCATTTCTCGTAATAATCGTTCGGGTGATTTTATCCTAAAATGACGCCTCCACATTTTGCAGGTTGAGCAATAGGTGCACTGGTATGGACAACCCCGACCTGCCTCTATTTGAATTCTTTTATATTTTTTTAGATTAGAGACTAAAGAGAAGTCAGGAAGAGGAAGGGTGTCAAGATTTTTTATTAAAGGCCTGTCTGGATTTGCTATTATATTATTCTTGTTTCTGTATGTGATTCCCAAAATATTTTTGAGTGGACGCTTCTCTTCTGTTGAGCTCAAGATTTCAAGCAGTGTTATTTCTCCCTCGCCCCTTACAATAATGTCTATGTCTTTGAATAATTCTATTATTTTTTTGTCTTCAAAAGAAACGTCTACTCCCCCAAAGATTATCGGGATGTGAGGTGCGGTTTTTTTGCATTGTTTTGCGACAAGAATGGCCGAAGGAAGAGAATCACACATGGTGCTAAAGCCTATGATACCGGGCTTTTGGCCCAAGATCCTTTTAGAGGCTTCTTCTATAAAACTTTTTTGATTTAAACCGGTCTTTAAGCTTAAGCTTAAATCGAGTAGGATTGGGGTGTGTCCGTGTTTTTTGATAAATGAAGCGAGAGACAAAATCCCAATTTTCAGCATTGGGATTTTGCTTTGGGATAGTTCTGTTAGAACGACTCGCATTCCATTTTTCTACTTCTTTCCCAAAAACAAATTAATAAGGCTCTTTTGTGCGACAATCTTTCTTCCGGTTCCGCTTTCATCGGGGACAGAAAGATCAATTGTTAACGTCGAAACATAAACCATGGCTAATATGAAGAGGATAAAACCTAATATTGCAACCCTCTGAACAGTCTTTACCTGCTCAAACATGTCTTCATTCAAAAACCTTTCTACCCATTTCATTATAAATTTTTTCATATGTTATCCTCCGGCAGCTACTTTGGCGTCAACAGCTTAAGCATCATTGCTTTTGCGACCGCATCCTTTTTTATTCTGCCAATCTGATAGGAAGACATCTTTAGTTTTTTGCTGATCTGAGAAAAAGTTAATTTCTCTTTATAAAGAAGATCCAGGATTTGTTTCTCCCGTCCGCTTAATAAATAATCTCTGGACCGCTCCCCCTCTAGTTCTTTAAATACAGCCATAGATTCAAGCTCTGAAACCGTTTTAACGATGGCATTCTCTGTTTTGTCCCCTCTTTTTTGAAGCTGATAGAACGAATCGAACTCTCCTTTTTTTGCTACCAGCTCTTCAAAACTGCCCCTCTCTTCTATGAGGTTGTTTTTTATTACAATAATCTGGTCTGCGTATCGGGCGGTAGAAATACGGTGGGTTATCATGAGGACGGTCTTGTTTTGTGTGTGTTTTTTTAGGTTTTCGTAAATTTTATGCTCTATCACAACGTCCAGTGCAGAGGTTGCTTCGTCCAGAATTAATATCTTTGAATTCCGATAGATTGCCCGGGCAATCATTAAACGCTGTTTTTGCCCTCCGGAAAGGTTTAATCCCCCTTCTCCGATAAAGGTGTCGTATTGTTTTGGAAGGCTCATAATAAAATTGTGGATCTCGGCAGCCCTGCAGGACTCGTTTATTTTATTGTAGTCTTCTTTTGAGGTGCCGTACGATCCGTAAGTAATGTTTTCTTTTATGCTGCCGGTAAAGGGCTGAGAATCCTGAGAAACGACGGAGATATATGACCTCAAAGAGATCAATGAAATTTTTTTAAGATCATAAGTATCAAGAAAAATTGTTCCACTGGTTGGCTCGATAAATCTCTGCATCAAATCGATCACCGTGCTCTTTCCTGCGCCGCTCATACCGACAAATGCAGTGGTTGTTCCAGGTTTTGCCACTAAGCTGATATCTTTGAGAACAGGCTGCTTTGCATCTTTGTATTTAAAGGCCACATTTTCAAACCTTATTATTCCCTCGGTCTTAAAAAGAATAAAAGTCTTTAAATCATGGTATGCCTCTGGTTTTGCTTGCAAAACCTCATCCACCCTTTTCATAGAGACGACGCTGCTAACCAGTGATTTGTAGATTTCTCCAAGGTTCATAAAGGGCTGATGAACCTGTCCGACATAGGTTAGTATTGCCATTAATTCTCCGATGCTCATGTGTCCGGTAATAACTCGAAAGCCGGCAAACCAGGCTATTCCAAAGGTCCATAATTGGATAAGCCCGCTGTCCATAAGTGAATTAATCATTCCCAAAAACATGTTTTCTCTCATCAACCTAAACATATCTTTTAGTTTTTGCACCAGGCGGTTTGCTTCGTATATTCCCTGGTTAAAAGATTTTATTGTTTTGATGTCCCCGATCTTTTCCTGATAAAAGGCAAAAATTTCTGAGTCTTTTTGCTGCGAGCGCTGCTGGATATCGGCATATCTTTCGGCAAACATGTGGGTTTGGACAAAGTAGATTGGGATTCCAAGCAGAGCGATAAAGGTCAGGGTCTTATCAATTGTTAAACAGATAAAGAGCAAGGCTGCCATTCGCAGGAAGGTCTGAATAATAACCGGAATGACTTCGGCAATGACATCTACGACAACCTCCACATCATCGCTGATGCGGACCATTAAATCTCCGATCTGTTTTTCATAAAGAAAAGACATCGGCAGCTTTTGTAGTTGATCATAAAATTTGCGTTTTAGATCAATTGAGAGCCGCTGGTGGATAAAGTTGTCAAGATAGGAGGTGATGTTGCTAAAGAAGATGTTAAAAAAGAAAATAAACAGCCCCAAGACCAGCATAAGGGTAAGTAATCCAAGGTCGCGATTGGGGTAAGCGTAGTCAATCAGGACTTTCGTTATTAGCGGGATTGCCATGCCCAGGAAAACGGTTATGCCGATAGCAATTAGAGAAAGAACGCTTTTGTCCCAATATGGGTATACCAGTTTGATATAACGCTTAATAATCGGCCAGTTTTTGAGCATTTAAGTTAGTATATAATTTTAGGCTTTGCAATGCAAGTACTCACAATGGGTGGGATTAATGCTATTTTTGGGTTCTTTTTCCCTCAAGCTTTAACATTTCAATTATTGGAGCAGCCTGCTTCCCGTGACGGGAATCCAAAAGGCTTTTTAAAAAAAGGATGATAGAGAGAATAAAGTATTTTAGATACAAATTATTGTTTTCCTTTTGTTTCCAATAAGGTTCCCAATTAATTTTTTCTTTTTCAAAAAAAGTGAATGCCATTGTTCCTAGTTTATAAGGAGTGATAGAAAAAGCCTTAACAATCATTAATGTGGTTTTTGGGAAATAATCTAGAAGCAGGGTATATAAAATGGACAGGTTTTCCAGGAATTCCGGGGAAGCTCGATTGAATTTAAAATAAAAGAACGAAGGAAAGATGTCGGGGTGGTTTTTTATCAATGAATATTCTTCGAAAAGTGTGGTTTGCAAAGGCCTTATTTTGTTTTTATATCGTTTTGCCTGTAGATAGAGTTTGCTTCCTTTAAATATTGTCAGATGATTCATATGGACAACAGATACATTGCTGTTTTGTCTTGATTCAAGCGCCAGCTGAAGGGTTTGATTAATATCTCCTGTCTTTTCCCCGGGGAGGCCGATTATAAAATAAAGCCCGCATTTAATTCTATTTTGAGAGAGTGCCTTGATAATGGGGAGAAGAGTTTCAATGTTCAGATTCTTGTTTATTTGCTTTTGGATTTTTTTTGAGCCCGATTCAATACCAAGGTAAATATGCCGGCAATTTGCCCTTTTAAGCTTTTTTATCAAGTTTTTATTAAGCAGATCCAGACGGGTTGTGCAGTTCCATTCTATCTTTTCTTTTGCCATTAAGCCCAAAAACACTTCGGTCCAGCGGCGGTTAACCAGTAAATTGTCATGGATAATGTCTACTTTTGAAATCCTTGACGCTTTTTTTATTTCCTGAACCAGTCTTTTGGGTGATTTTATACGAAAACGCTCTCCCCACATTTTGCAGGTTGAGCAAAATGTGCAGTGGTAGGGGCATCCTCGTCCTGCTTCCACCAACACCCCGGAGTATTTATTTAGATTTGGGATCAGAGAGAAATCGGGTAAGGGAAGATCATCTAAGTTTCTTATTAGCGGTTGGTCAGGATTCCGAATAATTCTCCCTTTTTTTCTATATGTAATTCCCATGACAGTCGAGAGGCCTTGTTTTTGTTCTAACGCCTCACAAAGTTTAGATAAAGATATTTCTCCCTCCCCCCGGACAACTATATCCACCTGGGGAAATGTTTTAAGTAGAGGAATTTCCTCAAAAGAGACTTCAGGGCCACCAAAGATTATGGGGGTTTTGGGAGCAAGCTTTTTACAATGTTTTGCAATCAAGAGAAAGGAGGGAAGAGAATTGCTTACCGTGCTAAAGCCAATTGCATCGGGCTTATAGCGCAAGATTTTTTTTGCACGGTTTTTGAAGAATGAGGGTTGTCTTATTTGTGATTTTGGAGTTAATCCCAGGTCAACAAGGGGGATCTTGTGCCCACGGTTATTTAGATAGGTTGCAAGTGCAAGGATCCCAGCTTTGGGAATTTTTGGGCCCAGGGAAAATTCGACCAGACATATTTTCATAGGGTTATTTTGATATAATATAACAATCTATGATCAAGCGCCATAAAAATCCAATAATAATCTTTGATATGGCTTTTCGGGAAAAGGGTGATCCGAGAAGTCCCTGTGCCGTTACTCTGGCGGCAATGTCTCTTACCCAGGTTCTTTTAAAGAAAATGAGGGTGAGGCCCCTCTTTATGCCGCGGCCATTAATATATGGGGGAACAATTAAATTACCTCAAAATAAAAAGAAGCCCCTAATTTTTGCCGTTTCTCTCTCCGACGTTCTTTTTGAGCAAGTCCAGAAGGAAGTGAAGGCAATAAGGTCGGCCTATCCAGACGCCTGTATTATTATTGGTGGGCCGGGGGTTAATACTTGCAATGACCTAAAACCACTGGCAGCCTTTTTTAAGGATGCAAATGCACTTGTAAAGGGAGATGGAGAGCTGGTTATTGTTGATCTAATCAAGGCAATCTTATCATGTCCGGTTGATGAGGAAAAAATCAAAAAGCTTAAGGGGATTTATTTTCAACATGGCAGAGCAATATATTGTAACAATGAAGCAAATGTTTTAACAGAAAAGCAGTTAAATAATCTGCCGTATATATATCCTTTCCCCGGCTTAAAAAAAGATATCAAGAAAGAGGGGGTTCTGCCGATAAGCGCCTCCCGCGGCTGCAAGTACCGCTGTGTTTTTTGTTCTCATAAGTATCATCCCTGTCCCATTTATCTTTCTGCCCGGCGACTTGTTAGGGAATTAATAAACATTGAAGCATTGATTTCCAGCAATAAACTGCCAAAGGAAGCATCTTCCATCGGGTTTATTGACGATGATTTTTTTCAGGATAGGGGTCGGACGATCAGATTTTTATCCAAGGTCAGCAAAGCAGCTTCTCTGAAAAACAAATTTTCATTTTCTTTTCAGGGGACAATCGGATCTTTTTTTAAGGGGAAAAGGAAGAAGAATCTCGATACCAAACTTTTAAATCTGCTGGCAGAAATAAATACGCGCAATCTGTTTTTGGGGACCGATGGGTTTCATCCTCAGACCTTAAAATATTTACGTAAGGGGGGGTATAGCTTTGAAATGGCGCTTAATCTGATGCGGGAACTTGATCAGAGAAATATTATTCAGTATCATTTTGTTATACTAACTTATCCCACTATGAGCCGAGGGGTACTTAAAGAGACTATAAAAAATCTGATACAGACTTTAGGAAAATTTAAACGCACAGTTGTTTTCTCGATAAAACTATCTCTAAAGGCCTTTGCGGAGACCCCTTTAATAGATTCCCTGGAAGGATCCCCGGAAGGGCGGCTTCTCTCTGCCGATGGAAATGCAATAAAGAGGCTTCCGTTTGATTTAACAATTGAAGATCCCGCATTGCGGAGAGATTGCCGCAGGATTTTATCGATTAAACCCAGAGGAGAAAGAATGACCATTGGAAGAATGTTGATTGGCTATAATGCTAAAGATCAGAAAACCGCCCTCTCTTTGTTTTTGAGCCTACTGTGATCTATTTTTCCCTTGTTATTTCGTTCCATTTTTGGTAGCATTATTCATTACTACGACTGGGAGGTGAAGTATTATGGTACGCAGAAGACCAAGGATGTCAGCTATGAAAGGGATGAAGAAAGGTGGTGGTTATGCAGCAGACGAAGGGCCTCCCCCAATTCCTCCAGGCGCCACAAATGTTTGGGAGAACGCTGGAAATATTGCAATGGGCAATGTCACGAATCCATTAAACGAGATCAGAAATGAATTGAGAGCACTTGATGCTAAGATTGGGGCGACTCTAAAAGGGATGAAAAGAAGAAGGTAGGATACAAAAGAAGCTCCTAAGCTTTTACTTGGGAGCTTCTTATTGTTTGAGGCCCGCCTTGCTGAGCGCAGGGTGTGGCAGGTTAAAAGTATTAATTGCTTTTTTGGTTGGTCTCCCGCTTTTGTTTATGAAACCTTCTTCTTCTAAATAGTTTTTTATTTGATGTATTAGGGAATAATAGGTTTTGCACATGGGGTCTTTCTTATAAATATCATTGCTGTGCTCAGCCGCGTTTTTTGCGCATCCTCCCCAACAATATTTCAACACATCGCAGTCCTTGCAGATCTTATTATTAATAATCTTTGGTCTTGATAACCAATGTTGTCTTGTTGGTGAGGACAATATATTTTCAAAAGAATTAGTTATAATGTTTCCGTAGCAACTGTCGGGTTTATTTGTATCGCAGTGAAAGACATCCCCAAGATTATCGATGCACATCACAGAATTCTGGCAGTTTTTTGAAAAATAACAAATTGATCCTGCCGGCCCCCCCAGGATGCTTGTGATTATGTTCATTGCGTTTTCTAATATTCCCAAAGCCTTTTTGTCGTGCAACCATTTGTCAGTTAGCATAGAAATAGCTTTGAGAAATTCTTCTCGGCCTAGACAGGAGCCGTCAGGCTTACCCCTGTTTTCCTTTGCAGGCAGAAAACGCACCTTAATTGGGTTTTGTCTGATAAAGGAATAAATCTCATCCAGATAATAAGCATTGGTTTTTGTCAGTACGGACAATATCCCAAAGGGGATTTTCTTTTTACACAATTTATTCATATTCCTAATGACAACACTGTTTGATGACCTGCCGTTTTTAAAAAGCCTTTCTTGTCCCCAAAAATCAAACGAGACTCCGAGTTTAAATTTGTTTTTGTGTCTGCCAAAAAAGGTAAGAAAATCACTGTCTAAGAGAGTTAGGTTTGTCTGGATTATATTTCGCCAGTAAAAGTTGTTCCCCAGAAGTTTTCTTTGTAACAATAAGGCCTTTTTGAAGAAGCCTGCTCCTAAGAGCAGAGGTTCTCCCCCGTTCCAGGAAAAGATAAGAGGTTCCCTGGGATTTGTTTTAATATAATAGTCCCTTATTTTATATAAAATACATTCAAAATCCGCAATAGATAGGCGCTGTTTTTTTTTGTTGTTTTCCTTTTCATAGCAATAAAGGCAGGCCAGATTGCAGTCGTAAATTGCTTTTATGATAAAGTACATCTTCTTAATTATATCACTGAAATACCCAGCTCAAGAATATCTGGTGTCAAGGCAAAGTAAAAATGTCCGGTTCTTAGCAAAATGAAAATGTCCGGATTTAAGCATTAACCAAGCTCCTTTTTGAGTATTGAAAATTCCTCCACGGATGGTTTTTGGGAGGAGAAGAATGGGTTGCAGTTTTCTTAATCAGCCGATGAGCCGCTTTTTGATCCTTAGCTATGTCCTGAATATCTTTTCTGGTTACTTCTACAAAGGAAAGAGACTTGTCCTTAAGTTTAAGGGTTATTTTCCCATCAAACTGTTCCATAACACAAACTCTTTGTTTTTTCATGGTAATGGATGGATTCTTTATGAGGAAGATGCGATTTTTCCAATAAAAGGTAAAGCCATTGCCGATAGTTCTATATTCCTTAATGCAAAAGAGCTCCTTTAATTTTAAGTGTTTTGGAATTGGTCTATGCAAATTAGTTTTTCTTAATGGTTTAACAGCAAATCTGGCATTGTATTTTGGCAAATAATTTTCAAGGAAAATATTTGCCTGTTTCAGGGTAGTAATGCCAGCCAGTCGCAGTTCTTTTACTAATCGATCCTGAAGGGTTTCAAACAATCTTTCAATTCTTCCCTTGGCTTGAGGGGAATGGGCAAAGATGACTTTAACATCCAGCTCGTTTAATAGTCTGGAAAATTGTGTTTTTGCAAACTCGCCCTTTAGATCTTCATCTAGGTTTGGCTGCCTGGTGGTTTTGTAGGCACTGTGTCTATCGACGTAAAAGCTAAGAGGGAGGCCATAGAGAGCAATGTATTGTTTAAAGCTGTCCATGGCAGGGAAGGTTCCTTCATAATCATAGAAGCGGCCAAAGACTTCACCTGAGGCATCATCGATGTATCCCATAAGAACAAGTCTGGGGCCGCGATCTTCCAGCCAGTCATGGTCAGATCCATCCATCTGGATCATTTCTCCGCGACGGTGTTTTCGCTCTCTCCATTTGTGGATTACACCTTTTTTCTTTCTCCGAGGATAGTTAATGCCATGGATAATCATTAGTTGACGTAGCTTTTCTTTGCTGACTTTAATCTTTTCACATTCCAACAGCTTTTCTGCGGCAAAAACCGGACCAAAATCATAATATCTTTTTTCTATGATACCAATGATCTTATCTTCAAATTCTTTTGGAAACTTAAAGGGAGATTGCTTACCTCTATTTTTGTGAACAATGGCCGGATCCCCACCGGCTTCAATTTTGCTTATTAATCTTCTGATCTGGCGATCGCTCAAATCCAGCATTTCAGCCGCTTTGACCTGAGTTAATCTTTTTTCCATCACTCGATGGATGATTGGCAGCCGTTTTAATTCCTTCTTACTCATTATGATAATGTCCTTCATTGTTACCCCCTTTACGTTTTTTATCGTAAAAGAAGGCTTCTTATTACATCCCAAAACCGGACATTTTCGCGTTGCTCTATCCGGACATTATCACGTTGCTGCTACACTCAAGAATATCTGGTTGCAATTCTTGAAATATAATTGTAAAATTATCCAAATGTTTAAAACATTAGCTAAGAGGTTATTGGTCTTCTTTTTTGTTTTTAGTTTCCTATCTGCGGCCTGTCTAGCTCAATTTACTGATGTTTCCTCTTCTGACCCGGAATATAATGCGGTCAAGTTTCTGGCCAAAGAAAAAATAATTACGGTCGGGCCGATCCGTCAATTTAAACCCAATGCCTATATAAACCGCTATGAAATGGCGGTGCTTCTTGACCGGATGTTTAAAAAGATTTTTCCGCGGCAGGTCCCTTTGGCTTCAAACTCAACCATGCAGAGATATTTTAGGGATGTCTCTCCAAGAAGTTTTTCCTATAATTCCATCCGGGCTCTTTACAAAATCGGGGTAATCTCCAAACCGTCCGGCCGTCGTTTTAGGGGAAGAAAGAGCGTCTCCCGTTACGAGTTTTATACTGCTTTTGCGAAAATGCTAAATAAAGCCTCTTTGCTAAAGGCGGCAGAGGTAAGTTTAGCGGATCAGACTATGTATGTGGATGTGCCGGTTTACCATTGGGCTTATCACTCAATTTTTCAACTAGTCAAAAACGGTTTTCTTCCGGGCGAAGGTTTTTTTGAGGGTGACGGCAGGGTTTCCCGAAAGGAGGCTGCTCTTTCATTATATGCAGCAATCAAAAAGCTTGGGAAGGTGGAAATTAGGGGGGATGCGGTTGGCGCAATAGCTGACACAGCCGCGGTCAAGATGTATAGCGACGTCCCAAGATCTAGTTCGGCATACAATGATATTGCCGAGCTTTGTGAGGCAAAAATACTAACGGCTGGCCCCGGGAAAAAGTTTAACGGCAGCAAACTGACCAATCGTTATCAGTCAATTGATCTATTAGGAAAAATGCTAGAAAAGATTTTGAGCGGGCAGACCGAATTAAAGCGGGCCTCTTATAATTTGGGATACAAGGACGTTTCGGTTCTCAGCCCTTCTTATTCTTCCATCCAAAAACTAATTGAGCTGGGGGTCCTGCCGGCCGGAAATGAGACAGAGTATTTCTTTGGATGGAAAAGAATTAACCGCTACCAGATGATTTCCATATTTTTCAAACCCCTTGAGGATTTGCTGGAGGGCACCCTGAAATTTAAAAAGGCAGATGCTTCTAAAATGTATGGGGATATCCCATCGGGTAATTTTGCCTATCCGACTATTCAAAAACTGATCTGGTTGGGGATGTTAGATGGCGGGGCTGGTAATAAGTTTAAAGGAAGCACAATGGTTACCCGCTACGAGATGGCAGTCTTTGTTTCAAAGCTCCTAAAAAGTGTTTATTACAAAATTGCAGAAAAAGAGATTGTGGCAGCCCCTGCCTATCTTGATTATGGGGTTGATTTTTCTTTAATTACCACCCTGAGTCTGGCGCAGGTGTCAAATGCTAAGACCGGGGGAGGAGATCTGCTAAATGCTAATGCCACCCAGATAGCAGAATTGGCTTTTAATCGCCAGTTGAATAAAGAGATAGGGGGACATCTAAGCCTTAGGACAACTTATGGTTTTGGCCAGCTGGCAGCGGTTGCCCCGGCCTTTTATCAGGGCTATCTTATTTGGGCCCGTTCTCCGTTTATATCACAGACCGGCCGGCAGATTTATTTTAAGTCGTATGATCCATTTGGAAACAGCCTTTTTGTTGATACCTTTTCAGACATGATCTTGGTTGAAGCAAGGAACAGTCTGGGCAGTGCAGTTGCAACTGTAAATAAATTGATTTCTTTGGGAAATGATGTTTCTTTCGATTCTAATGCTGCCACCCTTTTAGTAAAACCAAAAGTTAATCTGCCCATACCTTTTGAGTTTGCCGTTGGGGCCGGAATTATTAATGACCCAGTTGATCCGACCGGAGTTGCTCAGCTTAATACCCGCATAACCCAGCTCTATCTTGGAACCCGAATGTCTTTGATGAGCAATCTTCAGTTTAATGCTGAAGCAGCAACAGTCGGCTTTACCAACAAGGATCTCATCCTGCCATTTATCGGATTTTCGGGAGATGAAGATTTAAATGCTTATCAGGCTGCCTTCACCTATTTTTCTTCTGATATGAGCCAGCAGTATTCTCTGGGGTATCAAAATATAGGGGATGATTTTTATATGGCTCAGATGATTGATCCAGCTGTTCGGGTTGGTGGTGGTCAGGGGACATACTCTTGGCTTTTTAAGTATTTAAATTATCTTACCTCTCGTGAATATGTGAGCTTGAATCTTGAAAATATCTATGCAGACAGTGTAAATACTTCTAACCGGATTAGCCTGCTTTACAGCAATCGTATATTTAGCCGGGCGTATCTTTTGGGGACTCTTGCTCGATTAGATGATAAGGTAGCTCCGGACAATAGCAGCTGGACCTTAACCGGACGGCTTTCTGTTTACTTCTGATGCAAGCTTTTTAGCCCTGAATACGATATAATATATGAAGGGGTGAACAATCATGGCAATTAAAAAACATGTTAAAATAAGTGACGCAATCCGCAAAATCCGCAAGTCGGTTAAGGGCAAAAAAACTAAATTCAGGGAATTAAAGTTTGGGATGTCGAATAAAAGCAATAAGATGAGCGCTTAAGTTTTTTTTCCTGCTGCTGCTTCAATTGGGCCTCCAATATAGCTGACTGGATTCTGCATAACCCTGCATTATAAGGTGAAATTCTTCTGATTTCTTGCCGATAAATATGTATGATCAATAGAACTACCTCTCAAAATTTATATAGACTGCTTGCGGAAAGATTTGAGCATCCTGTTAAGATGATGTTGAAGTCTTTTTCCAGGGTTTTTATAAAGGAACAAAGGGTAAGGGAAGGAATGCTTTTTATCAGCTCTGTCGATATCGGGGCAATGTATGGAGTCTGGTTAAATGGTTTTGTTGGAGTTGTTAATCCGTGGGCGATTGGCGGGGTTATTTGTAAACATGAGAAAGAGCTCTCTTTTCTTCCCGAATTATTCGCAAAAGAATTAGATCTTGAATTTTTTTCTGCGGCACTTTCTGAGCTTTCGTTAAAGATCGAAGACACTGCAAAAATAATAAATGATATTTCAAGAGAAAGAAAATATCGCGTTGCTGAGACTTTTGGACTTATTGCAGGGGTGGTTGAAGGAAAAAAATATAGTGGTGATCAGGCAGGAGAGTTGGTTTCGATCTTGATTGTGAGGGCTCAGATGTCTGACGATATTATAGTGGGTGTAGCATCGGAATTAATTGATAGGGGATATTGGGTTGGGGAATCTGATCCCGAAATGGTCTCTTTTAAATCAACTCAGATTTTTTAAGGATCGGATCGAAATCGTATTTTTTTAGTGCTTCAGCTGCCCCTTCTTCCCTGTCTACCACAGAAATAACTTTTACAACCTTTGCGCCGATTGCTTCTACCGCTTCAATCGCTTGTAGGGCCGAGCCTCCGGTGGTCGCCACATCTTCTACAATTAAAACATTAAACCCTTTTTCGATTATTCCTTCAATCTTTTGCTGGGTTCCGTGCTCTTTGGCCTTTTTTCTTACGATGAACCCGGGGATATCGCTTAGTGTTATGACCGCGCCGATTATCGGGTCTGCCCCCAGAGTCATTCCCCCAACTGCATCAATTTTTAAGCCTTTAATTTTTTCTAGAATAATTTTTCCAATTAATTTTGCGCCTTCTGGATGCAGAGTTACCTTTCTACAATCAACATAGAAGTTGCTTTTTTTGCCCGAGGCCAGGGTGAAGTCTCCTGTTTTGACCGCCCCGGTTTGTTTGAGTAGTTTTATTAGATCTTTTTTCATTGGTAATATTATAGCATAACCCAAACCACCAGACCCAAGACCGCCCTCCTTCGCTCTCCGAGCTCCGGCGGGCAAGCAAGACTGCAAGACCCCATTTTTTATGGAAAGAGGTCTGGCTGTCTGGTGGTCCGGTGGTCCTGGGTCTTTTCCAAAATCGTGTGAAATTCTTCCCAAAAGGGTACGATAATAATATATGGTAGGATTTACAACTGGAATAAGATCGGTAGCAAGAAAACTGTTGCCAAGAAGTGAAACTTTTTTAAAGACCAATGGCAATGAATCTCTTAAAATTAGCACTTTAGCTAATAAAGTGACCTTTCCAGTTGCTGAAATAAGAGTCACCCTGTTGGGAGGAGAGCAAGAAGAGGCAGCAAGTCTTGATTTGGGAGAGGTGGGGGATATTTCAATTGGCAGAACCAGAAGTAATATTTTAATGATTAAAGATCCTGGGATTGCTAAAAGTCATGCTAAGATTTCTCATGAGATAACAGAAGGGGGGGTTCCTCAAATTGCGATTGAGAATCTAGTTGGATCAAAACATATTAGTTATAAATTGGGAGCAGAGAAGACGTTTGATAAGAAAATTGCTCCCGGAAAATGGGAATTTTTTCCTACAGATGAAAAATTCGCTCTCCTGCTCCAGCTAAGCGGAAAAGAGAGGGATCCAAATGGAAAATTAGTTCAGCGGTCAGTAATTATTGAGGTTCTTCCGGTAACAACAGCGGAAGAGAAGGCGGCTCAATTAGCTGCTCCATTTCAACCTCAACCGCCTCTTTTTGTAGACCGCGGAGCTTTTAGAACAGATGCAGTTTTATACGAAGGCCAAACAACAGCACTAACTAAGATAGATACTTTTCAGGCTTCGTTGCAAGAAACCCTCTTTGCTCAAGCAACGACTCCCGTAGAATGTGCGCCGATTCTTATCCATAAAAACGCTGCTATCCGGGGGTGGGGATTATCTGTACTTGCAAGGACTCTTTATACGACTAGTGCTGTCACTGGGGCAACTGTTTTTCTTGGCTCAGCAGCTGCACAAAAATATTCGTGGTGGCAGTTAAGTCAATATATATCAGATGGAATAGTTGGAGCAGGATTTGCTCTAGCTATAGGTTCCGTTATTGCAAGTTTGCTGCATAACGAATCGTCGAAAGCAAATAAAAAAATCGCACTCTCTGCGGAATTAGCAGAAAAGCTGGAGCCTTTGGAGGACGCTGAGATTACAGCAGTGGTAAAAGAAGTTGAAGAGGAGGGAGATCAAAATCGATTACTGGATGCCATAGGGGATATCAATCCGGTTAAATCCTCGGCTGTCAGAGGCCTGCTTGCTGCCCCGAAAAAAAATGAAGGAGAAGAAGAATGATCGGAGCTGTTGGAAAAGGCGGGCCAAAAGGCAGAAATACTATTGCGCCAATGGGACTTTTGGAAATAATTCGAGGAAGCCGATATCTTAGTATGCAGGGCACTGTTTTAAAAATACATGGGAGAGCCCAAAAATCGATTGTGAAAATTGATCTGGCTGCACCAGAAAAAAAGTTTATGGTTCTACGGCCATCCACAGGTCCTTTTATAAATCTTTCTGGTTTCTTTCTTGCAGAACATACTTGTGAGATCGAAGTTTGTGAAATTGCCGGAAAAGATGTTATAAAATTCGAATTTACCAGCAAAAAAGAAGAGAACAATCCTTTGACAGAGAAAGCGAGCTCCAAGCTTTCCCTGCAAGAATGGTTTAAGCTTCAGGAGAGCTCTCCCAATGATGGCACTTATGCATTAAGAACATCCTCTTATTATCCAAAATTCTGGCTGGAGATTTATCCGGATGATGGACTTGTGGCAATTAGGGATGCAGATCCTCATCATCGGGTAGATATGTATTGTCAAACAGACGGGGAGATTCCTCGTCCGGTTTTACAAAGACTTGGCGATTATTTGAGCGATTTTGAAAGGGTAACATCACGACATTTTAATCGTGATGGGGTTGTTCTTTTAGCGATGGCAGTTAGGCTTATAAACGGTACGGTTTCATCAGATAGATAGGGAATCTTTCATCCGGCTTCAATATGTTATAATATCTGCATGAAAAAATATTTAGTTATTATTTTTCTTTTCATTTTATTATTTGCAAACTTAGCCTCTGCCGCAAAGTTTAACCTGAAACAGCGCAACCAGAAAGCAGAAACCACCAAATATCTACCTAAAATCTATGGCTATACCCAAATTAAATTATCGGCCGGTGGCGGCCAGACTTTGGAAGCAATAAGCTTTGGAGATATTTATGTTGGGGCAGAAGGCAGGCTTGAGCAAGGGGTCTCATTCAAAACAGAATTCAACCTAGCCGGCCTTGCGACTAGCGGCGCGATCTCCCTGGGAGAGGTCTATCTTGATATTCCAAACCTAATCGGCGGCGGGAATGTTTTTCGTTTTGGCCGCTTTAAAATACCGTTTGGGGAAAGCATGTTTAGGGACTCGGACGAGAAGCCGGATATAACCGATCCGTTTTATAAAACGGCCTGCTTTTTTAGCGATTATGATTTTGGGGTACAGAGTTTTTCTAGAATTAAAGAAGGATCCTATGAGTTAGCATTTATAAATGGTGAGGGGATAGGTGGAGATTCTTCTAAGTCAAAGGATTTTGTGGGGAGATATATAATGAAAGGGAAGGGGATGGAGCTTGGGATTTCTGAATATATTGGAAGCATTGGTTCAAATAGCCGCAATAATTTTTCAACCTATTTAAAGTCAAAGCAGGGGAGTTTAATCGGGTTGTTTGAATATGTTAATGGGACAGATATGACCGGCACAAACAGAACTTTAGATATTTACAATGTGATTGTACAAAAGATCTCTCCAAAGCTTGAGAGTGTCTTTATTTATGAGAGTTTTGATCCAAATCTTGATGTTTCAGGAGACCATATTTTGGTTTATTCCTTTGGGATGAACTTGTTTAAGACCAAGGATGTCCGCTTTTCCTCGCACGCCCGCCTTCAAAAAGTAGAAACCGCCTCGGATTACACTAAGAGTGTTAAGAGTATGGTGCAGGTTAGGTTTTAAGATTACCTGAAATTTCCCATTCTATATAACGATATAATTCCATGGAATTACGACTAAAACTAATATCCTTTGACGCCTGCGAAATACCAAAG
>JABMQY010000125.1 GCA_013202975.1 Candidatus Saganbacteria bacterium | reverse complement strand
GTTTCGATTGCCAGGATTAGTGTCATAATTAATTATATCACGTCAAGGATTCGAGGCAGGGAGTTCGAAATAGCCTGAAATTTTTAAAAAGAAGTCGGGATAAAATACTAAGGAGGATAAAATGGCAAATATAGTACCGGTGGCTTCACAAAATAATGCAGCTTCTATTTGGCAGAGCATAAGAAGTCAAAAACATAGTTCACGTCTCAGACTTCAAACAAAAGTCAATTCAACTGCCAAAAGGTTATTGGAAAGAGATCCAGAGACATGCTTAATACCCTCTTTTTCTGCCCGGTTAAATGAAAATGGTTCTGGAATAACGCATAAAATTGAAACAGTTGATAATCCAGGAGATTCTATAACGTCCTATTTAGATTTATTTGCCAAAGAATATAGGGGATTTATATGGCTGATTAGATCTTTTGCTGATAAAGTTATTGGCAAAAGAAATGATGACGAATTAATATCATGGAGATTTGAGAGTTGTTTTGATGATGAAGAAAACTTCTTCTATTTGGGATTTAAGGTTAAATTTAAACATATTTTATTTCATAAAGAAGATGAAATGGAATTAAGAGTCTGGCAGGATCAGCCACAGAGATTAAATTGGTACTGTCACTTTGAAATACCTAAACATAGAGAGGACGTTGCTGATTTTCAGTTTTCCATTTTATCAAGAATAAATAGATGGCTTGGAGCAAATCCTTACCTTGTTTCTGCACTAACACAGTTTACAAATTTTACAAAAGATGAAAAAGGATTATATATAAGAGCATATTGGAGTACCAACCCTGAGGATTTTGTGGAAGGATTAAAAGGTGAGTTCAAGAACGATACTTTGGAGGCAATTCGAGCGAGTGAAGGAGAATGGTCAGATGATTATGCGACAATTTATATTTTTGATGATTATTGATTATATAATATTTTAGGAGATAAAAGATATGTTATCAATAGCTACTACAAGACCAAATGTGCAGAGTGTTTCAAGCTGGGGAAGGGTGTTGAAAACTCGAATTCTTTATGCAGAGACCTTTAAGGGAGAGGCAAGGAAAAATTTGGGAGTGGATTATTCGGATAATACTACTGACTTAGGTTTTTTTGCTACTTCTAGATTATACTTCCGCGATGGTCTAGCTGGTCTTGAATCTGTAAGTTATAAAGTGGATGAGATTGTAACAACAAGTAGTGAGGAATATGAAATGGTTCCTTCAACAGTTTTTGGGAGGTTATGTGCTGCAACTCAGAGTCAAAATATAGAGGCGTTTCTTGGAATTACCTGGCTGCTTGCTCCTCTTTTTGTCCACTTTTTTACTGATTCACCTTTTTTTGGTGATGGATTTTTTTGGAAGACAGGGGTTTTAGGAGCAACTGTTCACTTGCCTGTTTTGATATTGGCGTTTTGCCAGATTTTTAAGTTGTATGAGTCTGATGATAGAGCTTATAGTTCTTATAAGACGACAGTTTGGATGAAAGAACAAGAAGAAAAGACGAAAAGAATGTTAGCTCCACTTTTATCAGGTTTGGATGAAACTTGTAGTCTCATGACTAAAACAAAAGAGGCTCTTTCTGAAAAATTAGATTTTGCTAATAAGATTTGGTTAAAATTAGGCGTGAAGAAAGAAAATTTAGAATTATTGAGAATCGAATCAGGTATGAAGGGTTTAGAAGATATTACTCGAGTTTTTTGGTATAGAGTGATTGATATATATTATAAAAATAAAGACCGCAATGTGCGGATTTTTCAGAAAGAATTAAATGACCTTATTGAGGGGGTAAGTGAGGTTGAAGATATTCTGAGGGAAAGAAAGGACGAATTAGAGGGGATAGATGTTGGTGATCAGTTATTTACTAGAGAATGGTGTGAAGAAAAAGCCGGAATCACAGAAGAAGATATCGGGGCGGTTCTTGGAAAAGGGAGAAAAGCGCGCAATCTGCTTTGGAAGGAAGTAGATGCAATCATTCGTTATAAAGATGGAGACTTAACTCATGGAGAAATAGGCCGATTTTTAACTCAGGAACATTGGAAAAGGTTGGGGGTTACCCGTGAGGAATTAAAACTTTTAGGGTTAGACAAGACTGTTTTATGGAATTTACAAACCGAGGATTTAGAGAGAAGATACAAAGCGCAGCTTGCTCTTTTGGGTGATAGAAAACTCGAAACCCAAAGAGAGACCAAAATAGCCTATTTAAAGATGCGAAATCGGCTGGAGAAGTATAAACATACCTGGAATGATTTTTTAAATAGGTTAAGCTCCTCAAGGCGGGAGAAATAAATATGTTATAATTCAATATGCTTCGTAAATATTGGCCCTTCATCTTGTTAGGCGCTCTTGTCATCCTCTTCTGGTTCCCGGTAACTCAAAACAACGAATTCTTCTATGATGACTTTGATTTTATTAATACTTTTCAGCAGAACAAGGCTGCTGTTGGCTACTTTTTTGCTCCTCACAATGAGCACTTTATGCCAATGTTCAAATTTACTTTTCTTATAATGTATAAGCTCTTTGGGCAAAATGTTGTTCCCTATATGTGGCTTTTGATTTTGACCCATATTATCAATGTTTGTTTGTTTTTTTACTTATGCAAGCTTATTTTCCCTTATGCGAAATGGCTGCCATTTATTTTGGCGGTGTTGTTTTTGTCAAATTCTGCTTATTTTGAGATGCTGCATTGGTTTACTCTGCTAAGTTATGCCTTGCCTTTATTGTTTCTTCAAATATCATTAATCTTTTTGCATTTATATATGAATGAGAACAAAAAGAGCTATCTTTTTACTTCTGTGGCATGTTCGTTTTTTATTCCAATGAATAATTCAATTGGTTTTGTCGGAATACTTTTTATTTTTCTTTATTTTTACACAATTATTAAAAAAAGGGTAAAGATTTCGGAATTATCAAAGGACTTTAAATTGCTTTGGCCCTATCTTGCTGTCTGGTTCTTTTTTATGCTCCCTTATTTCTTTCTGATATATCCCCAGACTGCTTCCGGCAGCGCAAAGATGTTGGCAGATTATTCAAAGGTGTTGCCCAACATTCTTTCTGGTGTTGCCGGGTTTTTAATTAAATCCTGGGGAATTAGTATTCTGATGCGGCCAATCAATATTTGGGTTGCTGGTTTTTTAATATTTAATTTTCTGGTTTTTATTGTGTTTCTGCCTTTGTATTTTTTGTTAAATCCTAAGCCTGAAAGAGGTCGGGTTTTACATGATAGGGGAATAGCTTTGTTTTCGGGTTTAGGTGCGCTGCTAAGCTATGGAGCAATTGCAGTTGCCCGGACCGATCTTCCGAGCAGCGCATTTATGGACTGGGGTCGTTACCAGTTCTTTTCTGTCTTTTTCCTGATTATTTTTATAGGCAATATGCTGCCTTCTTTGATTACGGTTTTTTCTTCGGTTTTTAATAAACAGCGTTTTAAGTATTATCTTCTTTTTCTTTTTATCCTCTATCTTGTTGGACAGTTTGTGATGATTCGAGTAAAGTCTGAGTCTCCAATAAGAACAGAGGGATTAATAATTAACCAAGATATTTGTGTTGCAACAAGTAGAAGTACCAGTACAGATATTTAGGTAGCCATTTAGCTAACTTGAAATTAGATTTCCCCTCAGCTCGATCGGTCCAGATAGTCGGGATTTCCTCTATCTTGTATTTTTTAAGATAAGCTTTGACCGTAATCTCCATTCCAAGCTCAAAGCCGCCGGTGCTTTCGATTTTTATATCATTTAATACCTGTTTTGAGTACATCTTGAAGCTATTGGAGATATCGTGAGTTGGAATTCTGGATAAAAGACAAAGCGAGATGCCTGCCATTCGGGATAAAAATGTTTTTAAGGGAGGTCCTCCTAATTGTTTTCCACCTTTCATATAGCGGGATCCGCAGACAACGCCGGATCCGTTTTTGATTTTGTTAAACATATCATCAACGATAGAATAATCGTCAGAGCCATCGCCCATTGTCACTAATACAGCGTCTCCTTTTGCTTCTTCAAGTCCAGTTTTTATGGCATTCAAAACTCCCCGCCCGTATTTGTTTTTTAGTAAAATAATTTCCGGGATTTTCTTGACTACCGGAACAGTTGTGTCTTCTTCAAAGTCGTAGACAACATAAATATTATGGGGGGCTTTGACTTTTTCTTTTATTGAATTTAACGTTGGCAGAATGTTCTCGCCTTCGTTGTAGACCGGGATTACTACCGATAAGGAGGTGGTCAACTAAATTCCCCCAATCTTAATCTGCTCGGCAATCCAAGGAATTACTTCATCAAGCATCAGATCAAGAGTGGTTGTGGCTTCAAAACCTAATGTTTTTTTCGCTTTCGATGTGTCCGGAACCCTTTTTTGCACATCATATTCAAAAGCTTTGTCAGAGACATAATTAAATGGCTTATTTTTATTAATCTTTTTCCAAATTAGCTCTGCTAACTCTAATACAGTAGTCGAAACCGATGTAGATAGGTTAAAGTCTTGATTGATCGATTTTTCCGATTCAACACAAAGCCTGATTCCTTTTGCCAAGTCTCCCCCATAGGTATAGTGACGAATTTGATTTCCCTTTCCAAGAATGTGCAGGGGATCTTGGCCTTTTTGAATTTTTTGGACTAAATCGGGCACAACGTGACTCATGGCCAGCTTTACATTTCCCGAATATATCTCTTTATCATTTAGGGCCCTCTTTTCTCCAATTCCAACACAGTTAAATGGCCGAAGTATAGTATATGGAAGCTTATATTGTTCAAATGCCCCTTTGCAAAAGTATTCGCAGGCCAGTTTTTGAAAGCCATAGGTTGATAACGGGGGAGGGCAGATTAGCTGTTCTCCCTCTTTTGACGGAAATTTATCGGTACTTTCAAAGACCATTGAAGATGACATGACATTGATTTTTTTGAATTTCTTATTTTTATGAGCCCAGATTGCGGCATCAAAGGTTGAAGCAATTATTCGCTCGTTTTCTGCCAGTAGATCATAAGCTAACTCATGAAAGAGAGTGATTCCCCCGATTATTGCAGCCCCTGCGACGGCCTGATCACAATCTTCCAATAGCTTTTTCATTAAATCCGTATCTTTTGCATCACCCCTTGTGAAATAGTATTTTGGATGGTTGTCGTAGGACTTTTTAACCTCTCCGTATTTTGAATAGTTATCTATCCCGACTACTTCGTGGCCGTTTGCAAGCAGCTCTTCAACTACGTATCCGCCAATAAATCCGGCCGAGCCTGTTACTAGTATTTTCATTAAATTGTTCCACCTTTTTTGTAGAAATTCCAAATATCTACGATTTTTTGCTTAGTTTTGAATCTTAGCTTCTTATATTCTTTGTGCGGAGTTGCGACTATAATAATATCACTATTCTTAATTAAAGTTTTTGGATTGACAAATCCTGGCTCTTTTATATAAACATCCGTGCACAACACTTCCCGGGCTTCGATTTCAAGAACCTTTTTTAGTTTATATGCCAGCGAATCGCGCTTGTCGTCATTATCTGCTTTAAATGACATTCCCAGGATGCCAACCCTGCTCTTTTTGAGATCATATTTTGCTTTTAGCTTTGTAATTATGTAATCTGGAAAGCCTTCGTTGATTAACATTGCAGCATGGCCGAGAAAAAACTGATTGTTGTTAAAGGCTGCGATTTGCATGGTGTCTTTAAAAAGGCAGGGGCCGGCGGCCAGTCCTGCTCCCGGGAAATTTTTTGCCCTTGGATAATTATGTTTGATTGCATGGAGGATTTTGTGGAAATCCAATCCTTTTTGGTCTGCAATCATAAAGAATTGATTGGCAGTTGCAAATTGGATATATCTCCAGGCATTGGTGAAGAGTTTTGCCAGTTCGGCTTCTTCGAGAGAGATGACGATTGTTTCATCGGCTATTTTTGAGAATAGTTTTATTGCCGATTTTTCAGAAGCCTTGTCAATTCCCCCAATAATTTGCGGCAGGGATTTTATCTCTTCTATGGCATAGCCCTGAGCGATCCGCTCGGGACAAAATGCCAGCTTTACTTTTTTATTATTTTTCCTTAAAAGTTCGGCAATCATGCGGCTGGTTCCAGGATAGACTGTGCTTCGGAGTATTATAGTTTGGCCGTTTTTTATAAAAGGGATAATTTGTCTGGTTACTTTATGGATATCTTCAATTTTCGGATTCAGGTGACGATCGATTGGAGTACCAATTATTATTACGACATATTCGCTTTCAGAAATAATAGAGTTATTTGTTGAGGTAGTCAGTTTTTTGTTTTTTAAGACCTTTATAAGCTTTTCTTCTGCCCCAATTTCTTTAAATGGAACTATACCTGAATTTATTGTTTTGACCGCTTTTTCGTTTATATCAAGAATTGCTGTGTTTAGGCCAGCGTCTGCCAGTGTGATTGCCAATGGTAATCCGACATGGCCGCAGCCACCAACAACGCAGGCTTTATATTTAAATTTCATGTATTAATTATATCAAACTTTTTTTCCATACGATATGGGTGATAAGATGATTTTGCTTTTCTCATACCAGCCAGCCCCAGATCCTGTTCACGGTTAACATATTTGTATTTTGAAAGGTCGTTTGTTACAAACTCATTGTTAATTGTCTGAAAAATTCCCAAAAAACTAGGGTTTGCAATTTCAATATGTATATCGGCAGTTTCTGTGTTTAATTCAGAGGCCAGCGAGAAAGCTTCGATTTTTCCATTAATAATGAGGGCCCCTCCAAATACCTTTAATTCATTATATTTATCAAAAATCTGATCAATCGCATCTTCCTGAGATTTAATAGCTAAATTGCTCAGGTGTTTGCGTTTGGCTTCCCAGCTTTTTAAGACCTGCAGGCATTCTATCCGATCGTTTTTAGCCAGTTTTCTATAAGAAAAAGGATATTTCTTTTTAAATTTCTTGATATGATTCCTTTTTCCATCGTATTTCTTCCCTTTTAATTCGTTTAGCTCTTCGGTTAAATAAACATAATCAAAATGGTTACGGTTACAATCGATTTTGTATCCAGGTATATTCTTGATGTGCTTATCAATAAAGCTGTCTGGAACCCGGGAGAGGCGGGGGGAGGATTCAAGGCAGATTTTTATGGTTTCGTTCATTTTATTGTTACCAATGGGGGCAAAACAATAGGCTGTCTCGTTGGGCGGGGTGCAATGGATACAAAGGTTATTGTTTAGAATAGTTAATTTGTATTGGTCAAAATGCCGCCAGATATATAGGTTCACAAAATTCATTTCGCAGATGGTCTGCGGGTATTGGTTGAACCATTCGACCAGTGCTTTTCGGTCGCAAAGTTCCAGCTGTTTAAATTTTGGATATTTAGGAATGCTCATATTTCATAACCACACATCTTGTCCGATCTTTGCATCCCTGGCACCATTTTTCATCTTTAATCATAGATTTCGGAAATATTTTTGCCTGTTTGAACCCTGATTTCTCAAAAAATTGGGGAATGATAGTGGTTATATAGATATTAGGTCCCCCTTTGCTAAGATCAAGTGCCTTTTTGATTCTGGCTGCAGTTATTTTTCTGCCGATTCCCTGTCTGCGTTTTTCTTTTATAACCATCAACGAACAAAGCTCTAAACAATCCTGATGTTGTATTACTCTTCCAAAACCGGAGATTGAATTATTTTCCTCTGCGACCAGAAACTCGTTAGCAGGCATTGATTCTGAATCAAGAGCTTCTGTTTCTGCAAGTTCTCTAATCTTTTTCATCTCTTTTTCTTTGGCTTGGCGAATTATCATATTTAATTATAGCAGGGGATAGGGGATAGGGTATAGGGGTTAGATTGCGATAGCTTCCTTGATATGTTTACGATTTGATCTTAGTCCGGAAATATCAATTATCGGTTTTTCTTGTTTAATTAGGCTTGCTACAATTTTACCCACAGCAGGGGAGTGCATAAACCCGTGGCCGGAGAAACCGGTTGCGATTATTAAGCCTTCAATCGAATTATCGATAATGGCATGTTTGTCCGGAGTTTCATCAGACATTGAGCTTAATACTTTTTTAATTCCCTTTTTCTCCACTGATGGAAAACGATGGATTGATGCTTCGATTGTCTCCTCAACTGCTTCTTCCTGTTTTTTGAAATCTTTTTCTTCAACTTTCCCAGACATTCCGATTAAGGCATCTTCTCCCTCTTTTTTAATGTACCATCCGGTCGGTATCTCCATTGTCAGCGGGAAATCATAGCCAAAGGCATCAATTACTACAACATATTTCCTTTTTTTTATAATAGGGATGTTTAATCCGATGGTTTCTCCAAGTTCTTTTGATTGTACTCCGGCTGCCAAGACAACTGTTCCGTTATGTATTCCTTTAGTTGTTTCTATTCCAATGACCTGGTTTCCTTCTTTTATTATTTTTACCACTTTTGTTTCGGTTAAAAACCTGACCCCGTTTGCTCTTGCTCCTTTTTCATAGATTTCAAGCAGCATGGCCGGATCGGCAATGCCGTCTTCCTGATAAAAGCTGGCGCTTTTGACTCCGTCTGTATATAAATATGAAAATCTCTCTTTTACTTGTCCAGGTTTTAAATATTCACTGGGAATTCCAAGGCCATTTTGCATCTTAACTCGCGGCATTGAGTCGTTTTTCATATCCAAAATCAGATAACCTAGTTTTTTGAAATCGATATTGAATTGTTGGAGTTCTTTGAGCGATTCGATGGAAAATTTACAGTTGATTTCGGTTGTGAATTGGGAGCGTATGCCGCCAGAGCAGTATTGAGTAACTCCGGTCCCTAGCATTTTTTCTTTTTCAATTAAAACGATATCTTTTATTCCGGTTTGAGATGCGTAATAGGCTATTGCGGTGCCAATTATGCCGCCGCCGATAATGATCTTGGACATGGTTAAATTATAACATGGGAGACGGGTGAGCGTAAAAAACTAATCTTTGGGTCTAAAAATAAATAAGAGCACTCCAAAGGCAAGGAAGAGCGCCGCATTGATTAAGTTCCGGGAGACTGGAATTCCAAAACTCGCTTGGATTTGTTGTGCAAATACCAGCCTTTGTATGACTCTTAATCCAAGTAATCCAATCACACTGTATATTATAACTTGGTTCTGGGCAGGATCTTTTGCTGCAAACAAAGCGAGAAGACCAATAATAAAGATGTAAACCCCAAACATTCTTATAACGTGAGTAAGTTGGGGAGTAATATTCACAGTTGCGCCATAAAGCACCTTAATGACTGATTCGGTGTAGGGACCGGCAAAAAAGGCTAATGCCCCAATGACTACTTGTGAAAGCCCGAAAACCAGTAATAACACTTTTAATATCTGACCAGAGTTTTTCATTTTATTCCTCCTTTAGAATACGACCATTAAATACGCCAATCCAGCCCATCCGTCTATCTAATATTTTAGGTTTTATATCACCTCCCCGTTGTCCGAAGTTATAACACCTCTCAATGTAGGTGTCAATTGCTTTTGGCGCGGAATTATTAATAAGAAATAATTGCAATTTTTTTAACTGTCCTATCTTTCTGGCATATTGATAATGGACATTTTTTAAAAGCATGGCTTCAACATCTTGCCTTAATTTTTCTAATTTCACATGATTTGGATCGGTTTTAAATTCTAAGAGAAGGAGATAATAAAAACTCAAATGCGTTTTTTCCGGAACCACCATGAAAAAAGATGGAGTAAGCAGGTGTTTTTTAAACAATTCCGGCAGGAAAGAGGCAAGGAATGCTTCGTTGAGTTTTTCTCCGACTAGATCACAAATATTATCTTCTTTTCCTATAAAACGAAGCAGGGGGCAATTGTTCTTGAAACCAACTACTTCTACAATATCGCATAGTTGATAACGGTATAGCCCTCCGCTGGTAGTTGCCACCACACTATATCTTTTTCCTGCTTTAAGCTGGTCTGCCAAAAGTAATTGTTTTTTATTGTTTAACTCTTTAAACTCAAAGAAGTGGCTGTTTATTGATAAAATATTTTCGGACCGATCGTTTATGGGATGGGAGACAAAGCATTCAGTCGCCATCAATCCTTTGCCCTGGATTTTGGTTTCAGGAAATAATTTTTGTAATTCTTTAACATAATAGCCGGCATTGCTTTCTGTCCAGCAGCTGATTAAAGATAAATTTGGCCATATTTTAGACGGATTGTTTTGAATAATAATCTTTTTCAATTCTGCTGCGCGTTTTGGGTCTGGTCTTAATAATTTTTTAATTTTATTTAAAAGATAAGGCTCTATTTTTTCCGGCGGAGTAATTTTTCCCGATTCAACATCATTGATTAATACGGCCTGCCATTTTTTGAGTGGTTCAAGCAAAAGCAGGAGAAAGGTAGGGCTCCAGACAGAAATAATGGATAGGCTCTTGTCCTTGATCAGAAATAAGAGGGTAATATAACAGAAGGAATCAAAGTTTTTTATTTTAGAAACCAGGGGAGGGACAGTCAGCAGGTTTTTAATAAGTAAACCGGCTGCATTTCCAAAATACTGCTCATCGTTTTCAAAACCGATCTTTATTTTGGATTTGACGTTTTTATAATCGTTTAAGGCGGGCGAAATAGACCAATACATGCTTCCGGATAATAAAGGATTTGTTTTTAAAATATTAAAAAGCCACGGGAAAATACTTTTTTGGAACTCTCTTTGAAGTCCCCTGGTGTAGGGAATTAATTTTGAGGCAGACTGCGAGCCGCTGGTCGGCTCAAGGATTAAGACCTCTTCTTTTGTTAGGATATTCGGCTCTCCTTTTTTTATTCTTTCAACATATGCGCTGTAATACTCATAATCGGTCAGTGGGACTTCTTTTTTGAAATCGTCAATGGTTTTAATGTTTTTAAAACGATGCTTTTTGCCAAACAAGGTGTTCCGGTTGGACGAGATGATCCTGAGGAGGATTTCTTTTTGGGTTCTTTTGATATCTTTGAGAGATCTTTTAAATGCAAGAGCGTCCTTGCAAAATGTCAGTCTTAAGAGATAGTAAATGAAAAAACGAGCCAGCTTCTTTAGCATTTAATTAGTTCTTTCCTTTACCTAAAGGTAGTCCGCTCTTCTCTTGAATTTCTTTTCTTAAGAGAAAATTAACAAAAAAGAAGGTGGATAAAAAGAATAAGCTTTGTATGTTAGCTCGGTTTAGGGCCCGCAAAATGATGGCCGGCAGACTAAAAAACTTCTTTCTTATATTGATACAGGCTGCGGCTAATTCTTTGGCAGACATATTATCTGGATGAAACGCAACATCGAAGAACTGGTACCGCTCATCTAACCACCATTTTTCATAAAGGAGTCTGCCTTCTTTTTCTAGGCGCAGATAGAGAGGGGTAGAAGGATAGGGAATTAGATGGTTAAAGGCGGCAATAAAGATTTTATGCTTTTTGGTAAATTCAACCAGATTGTTCATTGTTTCAATTGTATCGTCGTCATAACCGAGTACAAAAGCGGCATACAGGGCAATCCTTTTGCGGTGGATTTTTTTAATTGCTTTGCTGATATCTATATTTTTATTCACACTTTTATTCATTTGTTTAAGGTTGTTTGCATTCAGCGACTCAAAACCGATCAAAAGCCCGACGCAGCCGCTTTGCTTCATAAGATCTAATAACTCGTCATCTTGACAGATGTCGATGCTGGCTTGGCCGACCCATTGAATCTTTAGAGGTATCAGGGCCCGGAATAAATCTTTAGCTCTCTGTTTGTCCACGACAATATTGTCATCAACAATGAAGTAGTATTTTTGGTTAATTCTTTTGATTTCTTCGACAATTATTTCAATTGGTCTTGGCAAATAGCGAGCCTCAAAAAATCTGGTAATAGTACAAAATTCACAATTAAACCTGCAGCCTCTCCCTGATTCGATCAGATGCAGGTTAAAGTATTTTTTTCCTTCAAATATGCTTCGGTCTGGCATCACCCACTCAGTTTTTCTATCGTTACTTGCAGTATAAAATTTTTCAAGATCTCCCTTTTTAAAATCTTCTATTAGTTTCGGAATTGCAGCTTCTGCCTCACCAACTACAACTGCATCCGAATATTCTATAGCTTCTTTGGGAAGCAGCGTGGGATGGAATCCGCCCAGGACAACTTTTACCCCCATTTTTCTATATTCGGAGGCGATCTTATAAGCTCTTTTTGCGGTAAAGGTTTCTACACTTATTAGTACCAGATCTGTCGGTTGGTCGTAATGAATTTCTTCCAGGCGATCATCATAAAACTCAACTTCAATATCTTTTGGGATAAGTGTTTTTAATATGGCGATTGAGAGCGGCTGCATCTGCCAGGATTTAATATAATTTTTGTTTTTTCGGCCCATTGACGGAAGAATTAAGGTTATTTTCATACAATCCCCTTGTATTGTCGAAGTTTGATCCCGTAGTGCCGATAGCCTAAATTGGCTGGTATCAGGAAGGATAGACTGCACCTTGCACAGGCTAGTCTTTTTAAGATGGATTTTAGGCTGTAAGTTTTTTCCCAGGCCCAATACAATCCTTCTTGAAGTTCTTGGGGTGACATGTTTTTGGGTTGAATAACCACATGTTGCCCGTCATAGAGAGACCAGTCTTCGCTCAAAATCCGTCCCTCCGCTTTAAGCCTTTTGTATGCCGGAGTGTTTACAAACGGGGTATAGACGGTAAATCTTGGAAGATCAATATTATTTTGACATATAAATTCATGTGTATCCCGGAAAACTTCTTGCGTATCTGTATCTAGCCCAAATATAAAGGTGCCGTTAATCGCAATTTTGTTCTGATGGAGCCTTTTAATCAGTTTTTCATATTCTTTTCGATTGTTAAAACCCTTTTTTATCTGATCAAGTGAATTCTGAGAAACAGACTCAAAGCCGATTAACAGGCCCCGGCATCCGCTTTTTACAATTAAGTCAAAAAGCTCATTATCTTTGCCAATGTTTACGGTAGATAGTCCGGCCCAATGGATTTTTAGCGGAATTAGGGATTTGAATAATTCTTTGGCATATTGTGAATCTTCCATCGGGCTTGGATCAAGGAATAATACGTGTTTTGACTTTAATTCTTTAATTTCCTCAATAACTTCTGCTATCGGGCGTTTGTGATACCCCTGGCAGACGATTGGGGTGACACAAAAATCACATTCATTGGGACAGCCGCGAGTTGCCTGAACAGTATTTATTGTAATGTAGCTTCCTTTTTTTAGGAGTGCCCTTTTAGGATGGGGCATATTAGAAAGATTGACGATTTTTCCGGGAGAATATACCTTTTGCATCTTTCCGGTTTTAAAATCGCGCAAAAGTTGAGGGAAGGTCTGTTCGGCAAACCCGATTACAATTGAATCCGCATGCTGCATAGCTTCCTCAGGTAATAGGGTGGGATGAACTCCTCCCAAAACAACCGGAATCCCACGGCTTCGAAAATGATCTGCTATTTCATAAGCCCGGCAGGTTGTTCCGCTGATTGCTGTAATTCCAATAAGATCAGCATCAAGGTTAAAATCAATTTCTTCAATCCCTTCGTCTATTATTTTAACTTCTATGTCTAATTCTTCGGGTATCAGGGCAGCCAGAGTGGTCATAGTTAAAGGGGCATAACGAAGGGATTTTTTAAAACTTCCTTTCGAATTGTACATTTTGGGGTTTGGTGTAATTAATACTAATTTCATTTTTTAAAGCCTTGCACACTCCAAATAGATTGGATATTGTTTGTTTAATTTATTGATTTTACTTTCTTGTTTATCCCAGTTTACAAGATATATTTTGCTGGTGTATTCAACGTGTGGTATTTTTCTTAATACTCTTTGCATGGGATCGTGATGACTAAATCCCAGTACAAAAAAGGGATAATGGCTTAAGGCCTGCGATAAACGGGTAATGAATTCCATGAAAATGTCCGGATCATTGTCTTTTACCCCCCAGAAAGAAAGGGTGAAAAAATTCAAAACAGATCCTGCTTTGGGGAGCGGGGGATATCCGAATAAGGGAAATAGCTTTGAAAATGGCGAGAGCAGTCTTAGGATGCCGGCGTATTTTTTTATAATATACTGCTTATATTCCCCCTGATCCCAGGCTGCGCCGGAGGCCAGAACCTCCTCTTTGTTTTTGCTATAGAGGACATAGAAGGGCTTTGTTTTTATGTCATCCGGATGTAGAACGGGAAAAAGGTTTTGTTTTTGGCCTAGCTGCTTTAGGAAAATTTCAATCCGCTTAAAGTCGCTTTCTTCCGCCCGCTTAAAAATCAGGGATCGATTTGGTTTTATTTCTGATTTTAAATTTGTCTTTAAGATGTTGACTGTATATGCTTCCAGAAATTCATATAGGGGCATCAGCCTTCTTTTTTTCTCCAAAAGCCTTTCCGCATTATTGTTTTCGGACAGAATAGTGGTGTAGCAGAATTCAATTCCTTTTTCTGATATGATTTTCCCGAGATTTTCGTATCCGTGGTGGATAATCCGCGCCTTTTTCTGATATTCTTTCCTAACCCTCAGGCCGAACAGATATCCTACCTTTTTTTTATGGCCGTTAACAAAACAACTATTGATTGCCAGGACGCCGAAGCCGGCAATTACCTCTTTTTCCCTGTCCCGGCATACGACAATAAATACCTCTTCTCCCTCCGATTTAATTGATTTATAAGCGTTTGGCCGGCGGGTATAGAGCAGGGAGATTTTTCCCTGGAAATTGTCTTCTTCGAGTATTTCCAGGATTTCACTGCTGTCTTTTTCATCGGCAAATTCAAAATAATATCGGCCGGAAATATTATTCATTTCCAAAAAGCATCCCGTGTTTTTTGTAGACTTCTTTTCGAAACAAAGGGTTATATTTAAAGTATCCGATAAACCGGAAGAGGGACCGCATATGGGTTTTGGGGTCAAAGGCCCGCCTAATAATGCATAAGGGACTGTTAAAGTTTTTCCGGGCATCAAAAGCGGCTTCGGTTAGTTGATCAGCACTCATAAGACCCGGTTTAAATGCGGCATGATTAAAAAGATAGTTTGGATCAAGCCACCATTTGCCGCTGTAGAGCAGGCGTTTTTCTCTTTCCAGTTTTTTATAAAAAGGTGTGTTGGGATAGGGCATTAAAATGTTAAAGGCGGCGAAAGCAAATTTGCTTTTTATCGCAAAATCCAAAAGCCGCTTTATTGTTTCCGGCGTATCGTATTGGTGTCCAAGGGTAAAGGCTGCCCAGCTTTGCTGGCCAAAATCACGCAGTATCTTTACCTGTGTTTTGTAGCCGTCGAAGGTGCCCCCGGTGTTTGAAATCTTTTCCATGGAATTCAGGTTGTTTAGATCAATTGATTCAAATCCGATCACATTGCCGATGCAGCCGCTTTTTTCCATAAGTGACATGAGTTTAAGATCATCGGTCATATCTATGCTGGCCTGGCTGATCCATTTGATCTTAAGCGGGATTAACGCTTTAAATAGTTTTTTTGCAATTTCTTTTTCGCTAACAATATTGTCGTCTACAAAAAATACAAACTTTAGCTTTTGTTCCTCTATCTCTTTTATTACCTCGCTGATCTTTCTGCAATAATGCTGCCTTTTGAAATAAACGCTTGAGGCGCAGAAGGTGCAGTGGTTTTTACAGCCTCTGCTGAACTGGATCAGCGAAACCGGCAGATAGCCTTTGCCCTTAAAGATATCGCGCCGGGTAAAGATCCCGGGATGGGGTTCTCCTGGTTGTCCGTGGTATCTTTTCTTTAATTTTCTCTTTTTTGCATCGCTGAGAATTTCTCCCCAGGTATTTTCTGCGTCTCCCTCCAAAATGGCGTCGGCATGCAGAGAGGCTTCTTCAGGAATAAGGGTAGGGTGCATCCCTCCAATGATGGTTTGAACAGCTCTTCTTTTGAATTCTTTTGTAATTTCGTATGTCCTTTTGGCGGTATAGGTTTCGGCGGTTATGGCAACCAGGTCGGTCGGTTCATCATACGGGATTTTTTCCATTCGGTCGTCGTACATGACTACTTCAATATCTGACGGGGTCAGGGCTGCCAGGATCCCAAGTTGAAGTGGTTCCATTCTTGCTTCGTCTATGTAGCTCATATCCATCATTCTGCCGATATTTGGTTTTATTAGAGTTATTTTCATTTTTTAGGTTCCCGGGGTTGATCCCTGCTTTTTGATAATTTCTTTTCTTGAGATTAGGTTGGAAAGCCAAAATACCCAGGCATTATTAAGGTTTCCCCGGTTGAGGGACCGTTTAAAAATACTGCTGTACTGATTGAATTTTTGTTTTGCTTCAAAGCAACCCTTGCTTAGTTCGTCCGCAGTCAGGTTTTTTGGAATAAACATGCTGTCCCCATATTTAAAGTTTTCGTCCAACCACCATTTTTCATGAATTAATCTGCCTTCCTTTTTAAGTCTCTCATACAGTTTTGTTCCGGGCATAGGCATAAGGGAATTGAAATTAGCCAGAAAAAACTTATGTCTGATAGAAAAATCAAGGCTTGCCTTAAAAGAATCATTATTATCCTTGTCATAGCCAAAAACAAAGGTGCCGTAGATCATCAGGCCATGTTTTTTTATTTTTTCGACAGAGAGATTGAAATCAGAGGATGCAAGATTTGCCCCTTTTCCCATTTGTTTCAGATTGTCCTTGCTTAGTGATTCAAAGCCGATCAGGACACAGGCACAGCCGCTCTTTTTCATTAGCTTGAGCATCTCCTCATCATCGGCAATGTCAATACTTATTTGGCAGCCCCATTTTATTTTAAGCGGGATTAGCGCATTAAACAATTGTTTTATTTTTTCCCTGTTAACAAACATATTATCATCCACAAAAAAGACCTTTTTTGCGTTGTTTTCCTCTAACTCTTTAATGACCTCCCTGACCTGTCGATGTCTTTTTTGTTGCGGATAAAAAGCCCGGACAGAACAAAACTCACAATCATATTTACAGCCGCGTCCGAATTCTACCGGCGTAATCGGGACATAGCGTTTATTCTTGAATATTTTGCGGTCATATTTAACATTGTTTAGATGGGGAAATTCGCCGGCCCGGTAGATTTTAGCCAGCCGGCCTTTTTTAAGGTCCGCTACAATACTGCCCCAAACGTTTTCTGCTTCTCCCATAACAATTGAGTCAGCGTAAAGGGAGGCTTCTTCCGGCAGAAAAGTGGGGTGATATCCCCCCAGAACAACCTTATTTCCGCTCTTCCTTAACCTGGCTGCGATTTGATATCCCCTTCTGGCGGTAAAGCTTTCTATAGAAATAGCGACCAGATCGCTCTCTATACAGGCAGGAATCTTTTCTACCCTTTCGTCAAAAAATTCTATCTTAATTTCAGGGGGGGTCAGTCCGGCCAAAATCGCAAAAGCCAGAGGCTGCATTGCATCAAAGGAGGGCTTCTCTGTCATATTGGGTCTGATGAATGTTATTTTCATAATTAAGTTTTACTTAAAAGAACGAAGTCCCCAATCCCTGTATCTACAATACGACAAAAGCATATAAAATAGAGTTGGGATAGTCAAGGCAATAAGGTTAAAAGTAATAAAGAGCAGCCAGAACACTTTGGCTTCACTGATGTAGGGTAGGTAATACTGTAATACCTTAATTTCTATTCCGTAACAAAAGCCAAACATACCAAAATAAACTGGAGCGTAGCTGGTTGCAATCGCTTCCGCATTTTCCCCGTTTTTATATTTTATATTATAAACGTTCATAAACCCGGATTTAATTGCATAAGTGTCGTAAAGCCAATTCCAAAATCCAAAGACAGAGGCGCTAATAAATCCGGCCTTTAAAAGTTCAAGGATTGACAGTGAATAGTTTCCGACACAGAGCAGTCCCAGCAGGGCGGCTGCGGTTCCAAAGACAAATCCATGATGAGGACGGAACCTCCCAAGTTTAAATCGGGTGTTAAATTCCCATAATCCTAAGTAGTTTGTGCCGATTGCCGGAATAACATATCCGCTGATAATAGGGATTGAGAGTGCCAGCCAGACCGCTAAATGATTACCCCCTAATTGATAAAACCACAGATAGTAGCCAAAGGGGAGGAATACGAGGGGGAACATGTACTGGTAGATGTTGAAAAATGCTCTTAATTTCATTTTGACATTCTTTTAATTATTTTTTTTAAGTTGTCTTTTGCGAAGCTTGCAATACAAACCAGCTCGTCTCCTTGTTTGTGGCCGGGATTTTTTTCGGCAAAAAATTTAATGTGAGGATTTTTTAGCCTGGAGGGGCTTATTTCTGCTACCCCGGGTCTTAGCTGGTTTCTTTTTCCTCGATTGTAAACTATCCCTGATTTTGGATCGTAATCGTCCGAAAATAAATATTTGGCATAACTGTCCATTATTTTTTTTTCAAAGTCTGGTGTTTTTTTGTCATAACAGGGGTGGAATTCCTTAAAATATAGAGGCAGAAAACGGTAGGTTTTATACCCCTTGGATATAAGCAGCCAGTAGCACTTGTGTTTAGGATATTGTTTGACAATATTAAAAACAAATTCTATCCATTTTTTTTGAAACTCCAGTTCCCAGACGTAATCCGAATGGATAATCGTATCCCCCGAAAAAACACCCTTGACCGGTGTATTATCTATTGTGAAGTCGAAAACGGTTAGTGTGCTAAATCCCCTTATTTTATTGCTTTTGTCTTCTAATATTAATGCCCATTTTTTTTTGTCTAAATCTGACTGAAATGTTTTCTGGTCGAGGTTTTCGTAGTAATTACACATCAACTCATACATTTGTGTTTTTTGGAGTTTTGAGATGAGTTTTGTTTCCAGAATTGTGCCAGATAATTTCATTTCTATATATGCATTATACTGTTTTTGTACTAGAATATCCATATGAGCGGATTTGATGATATTAAAATGGAGCAGATAGTAAAAAAGCTCTCATTTCCAAGATTGACCGGATCCGCTGGCGAGGCCAAGGCAGTCGGATATTGCAAAAAGCTTTTTTCTGAGATTGGGATTGTGCTTTTTGAGGATGAGTTTGTTGCTACACGATTCTGGTTTGGTTCTATGTTGCAGCTTTTTTCCGTAAGGCATATTGTTGCGGTTATAGTCTCTGCTTTGTTTTTTCTAAAATATCCGTATTGGAATCTGGTTCTAATCCCTTTTTTGGCGATATCCTATGTTCTCTTATTGTTGTTTGTTTTGGGTGCAATGGGCAAAAGGATTCCCGGAAAAGCTATTTTAACCAGAAATCTAAGGGCTAGAATTTCTGCAGCTCGAGTAAAAAAGGGGGATATTATTCTTGTCGGCCACCATGACAGCAAAAGTCAAACCTTAACCTCTTTTCAAAGGGTTCTTTTCTATTTAATTTCCTCAATAAGTGTTACTATTGCGCTTGCAATATTTTTTGTCAGTCCGCTATTTTTATTGTTAGGTTTATTTTCCCTTCCGCTGGTTTTTAAGCTTATTGCATATCTATCTGCAATAGTTGCAATAATGGCTTTAATTCCTTTGGCCCTGAACCGTTTGGGGAATGATTCCCTTGGTGCTTTGGATAATGCTTCTTCGGTAGCGGTCATATATGAATTGGCCAGAGATTTAAAGAAAAACCCATTAAATAATTATGATGTGACAATCCTTTTTACCGGGGCAGAGGAGCTGGGAATGCTTGGGGCTCGTGCTTTTGTAGATAAATATATCGGCCAGTTTTCTCCGGGGCAAACTTTTGTAATAAACTTTGACATGGTTGGTGATAATGGCTGCAAAATGGTTTCTGTATTAAAAACCATTAGGAGCGGGAGCGGGCTGCTTGAAAAGCTGGCTTTTGATGCGGCAGCAAAAGAGAATCTGGCCATAAAAAGCTTTTTTCTTCTGATTGGGGCATCAACCGACAGCTATATATTTTCTAAGAAAGGGTATGAAACAATAGATTTTGTCAGTCGAGAGGCTTCTATTAGTACTCACGGGAGGGAAGATCTGCCGGAAAGATTTGATGGTAAAATTGCCTCAGGCTATTGCAGAACAGCAAGAGGAATGATGAGAAAACTGGACAATCTATAATTTTGTGGGACAAAACAGAGATGAATTGGTCTGGCCTGATACAGAATCAGCCAGATTTATAAAAGGTTTTTTTGTTCCTATGATGAAGGATGGAATAATCGCCCTGGAAGTTTACTTAACACCTCATAAATCACCTGAAATTTTTTATTTTCTTGTTCGATAAATAAATGTAAGGAGATAGCTATGAAATTAATTACAACGCCTGGAATTTTGAGGAAAACAAGGGGATTGAACCCGTATATTACTCATGATAAAAATCCAAATGCCCGGATGCATGAGCGCATAGACTTTCCGAGGATAAAATGTGTCAAGGATATGCCGGTTGGATTTTGGTCAACCTTTATTCGGGAAAGTATGGTCAGGCTGTCAATGGAGGGGCAAAAACATAATTCCGGAGTAAGGGTGGTAATTGACTGCGGGGTAGTTGCTCAGGCACAAATGGCACAGGTTCATTTTATATTATCAAAAGAAGCCCCTTTGCCGACTACCATGGAGAATGGGCGCTATTTAGATTATCCTTTTCATGCAAATGGGGTGATAAAAGATTGGAATGCACTTTATAAGCATAGTAAAGCAAATGCGCTCTATAGAAAGGCAAATGGATTGTACCCAGTTACTAAGAAGATGACATCAAGAAACTTTGCCATGTTTCCAAGCTCAAATCCCAGGGCGGTTATTGATTCGCTTATTGTTGCAAAGGGTCCATATACCTGTCCGCTTTTATTGCCAAAGGAATTATGGGCTGAGTTTGGCTTAGTTGTTCGATCTAAGATTGAGCATTATACCTCGATGGGGCTTTTTCTACATCGAGGAGGGTACAGGATTATTATTAATAATGGACCCTGGGTACAGACTACCCGCCAGATGCATGCTCATTTTATTGCCGGCGCTCTTGGCATGCAGCCGGTTTTTGATTTGGAAAGATCAATATAATTCTTTAATCCCCCGACCCCTAATTTTATCCCGGATAGTGATCTTCTCTGATATCCCAGATATGGGAAGCCCTAATTGTTACCCTGATAGTCCCAGATTTCCCTGATATTATATTATTTTTGTTGTTTTTATCGGGGAGATCTGGGAGAAATCGGAGGGTTTTAATATCTGGGAAATCCTGGGATTATCAAAATCAGGGATGGAATCTGGGATCTGGGTTTAAAGAATCTATAAAAATCACCTGAAATTTCTTGCAAATGATATCGAAAAAATAACATGACAATAGGATCTATTGGACGACGACACATAGCACGCTCAATGGGCGGAGTTGGCGGTGTGCCTCTGTTTATAAAAGATCAAAAGCTTGCTTTTACCGAACAAGATTTGGCAGAGGCCCTTAAAATTGATTTAGGCTATTCCACCGGCCGCTGTAGATTGTTAAGAGAAAGGTTTTTAAAACCTGCGGGGGATGAAATCTCGACTGGGGATGGGGTTATGGTTAAGTTTTCTTTAAATAAAAGATATTTATGTTTATATCTTGAATCAAGAAAGGCTTGGCTTGCTTCATCTTCTCCTTACCGAGCAATTGATGGTAAAGATATTCCGTTGTTGGAAGAATTAGCTCAATATTTTGGTGATTTTAGAAAAGAAGGAAAATACCTTGTCTGTGATCCGATCGATTGGAAAAACATCAATCAATATGCCCCTCATTTTGTTGTTGCCATGAAACAGGCCCGCGCGAGAAATGCCTTAATTTTAGGAGAAGGACGGAAAGCTAGATTTTCAATTGAGCCTCAAATATTTTCCAGGGCTTTGGAAATTGCATTGAAAGATATTGGAGTAGAGCAAATCAAAGCTGCCCTGGGGCCGGAGTTTTCTCAGACTGATTTTGGCGGATATGGTATTAATTGTATTGGTATTGATACCGATAAAACAGGAAAAAGTTATTTTACGGCAAATTTTAATGTCCGGTTTCCCGGTTTCGACTGTTACAAAACTATTCCGCTGACATTTAGGGCCAACGAAACATCTGGATTTGTTTTTCCTGGAGAAGGAGATACCGGAACCCATTATTTAAGAGGAATGCTTTCTCATATTTTTGGTCCTTTTGCTATGTCGGGGTGCAGAAAATTCGATTTGTCTAGAATCTGGGATAGATTTATTCCGTCATTATATTATGTTAGGGAGAGGATATAAGATATGAAAGTAGGATCTATTGGACGACGGCATATAGCACGCTCAATGGGCGGAGTTGGCGGCGTTTCGCCGGCAAGAAGGAATAATGGTGGTGGTAGCGGAAACAATGACATTAAATTAACCGATGAAGCCATGGCTCATGTATTTTTAAATAAAATAGTAAAAGCAGTTGATTTTTCTCCTCAAGCAGGAGGGGAATTGCCAGAAGAGCTTGAATTATCTAATGTTCCGGTAATAACAATCTATAGAGACGGGGGAATGACCGCCGATAATGCCCTTTTTTATGTTGAAGATGGAAAATCTGGTTTAATCAACGGAGAATTAAGCAGAGAACAGTTTTCTGATCTGGTTTCTACAATAGAAATTTTCTTTGATGTAAAAGCTACAGTCTCTCACTATGGTGTAACCTTTGAATCATTTGGCAGAGATCAATTTATTAATAAATTCAAACCTGAATTAGAAGCTTTTTGGGTAGGAAAGAGGGATCAGGGAATAGTTCTTCCGGATAGTCTTGTTAAAATACAAGGCTTTTTGCAAAAGTTGTTTGCTCAATATGAAGTAGAACCCCATACTGCCTATTCTGAGAAGCGGCTTAAGATTCCACTTGGAGCCCCAAATTACCGAAGTGCTTTTATATCTTATGATGAGACAAATAATCGTTTTAAGGTATCACTTTTAGAAGATGATATAAAACAGCACCCTGAATTTATAAATAAATTTAAAGAAATATTAAAGGGTTTTCGTTATACCCAAAGGCAGGAGGCTTTTTATGAGACATTTATCTTTGACATTGGCTTAAGCCATTTATTGGAAATATTTGCAAAAGAATTGAGTGGGGCTGGTAGGGCAGAAGCTCGTACCGGTGCAGAGGCCTGTTCAGAAGATCAAGAAATTGCTGATGGAATAGCAAGATTGCTGCCTAAAAAATATAGGGTTAGTGTTGATGTTGAAAATCTTATTTCCCCGGAGATGGCTCGTTTTGATAGTTTACGAATAATGATTGAAGATCATGCTAATGATGTGCATATGTTATTGCAGGTTGGGGACAGTTCAATTCAGCTAGAAGACCATGGAAAGGGATACTTTCTTGACCAAGATGTTGTCACTTGCTTGGATAAGATTTTTCCGCGGCAATATGATGATACAAGAAGGCGAGTTCGCTGGCGAGGGATGCCAAAATCTGATTTACTGCAAAAAATAAGGCAAGAGATGTTTTGGTTAGATGAAGGGAAATACCCCCTGCCGCAAGTTCGCGAAATTGTAGAAGGATTAAGAAAATTACACCAGGACTATTGGCCGGTTCGTTTTGGGGTACCAGATGGATTCCCCTTAA
This sequence comes from Candidatus Saganbacteria bacterium, assembly GCA_013202975.1. Lineage (GTDB taxonomy): Bacteria > Margulisbacteria > WOR-1 > XYC2-FULL-46-14 > XYC2-FULL-46-14 > JABMQY01. The sequence continues at coordinate 15,904 of JABMQY010000125.1, read as the reverse complement.
AGGATAAAATATCTGGAGATATCCAAATCTGCATTAGAAATAATGCGGATCATTCTCATGTCGGAGTTATAGATTTTAGAGAAAGTGACATGGTGCTTGTTTCTGCTCGTCGTTCTCATCGAGATATGTGGAGTGAAATTCTAGAAGTGTTTGGGGAGGATCGAGAGGGAGATCATTCAAGTTTTGAGACAGTCTGGCCGGGGGTTGATCTGGATGAGGCGCTCCAAAGGGTAAGGGCAGCAGCAGGAAAATATGAAGCAGCAGAAAAAGCAAGAGCAGATCAAATTAAGCAGAATGAAGCATTTCAAGCAATGCTAAAAGCTGCTTTTCCAGAATTTGACAGAGTTGACTTGAGTTTGAATATGGCAGAACCAGGACTTGAGATTTATCCCAATAAAAGTTGGAGAAAAGGCACGATACTCCTTACTCCTCTAGAAAATGAAACTATTGTCTCCCCATCTTCTCGAAAAGCAATTGTGCATATGCACAAAATAAAAAGAGCCCTTTTTGGTCGGAAACATGTTAGGGCTCTTTCTGTTAACAGTGATTCTCCCCATCTTGCCAGAGCCGGTTCCGCGGATTTAGCCGAGCGTTGGGATATAGGACGAGAGGCCTTGTTTGAGTTATTGAAAGGGATGGTGGGGGATGTTTTGCCTCTCCTCAAAGAACATTCCCCTTTGGACGATTTTTTTGGTTTAATAAAACCATTCTCTTTAGAATTGCACCATGATTGCGTAACAGATTTTTCTTATTTTGAGATCTGGGATCGAGATTCTTTTTATGACAGGGGGATGATCAAATTCTTTTGGCCAGAAGGATACCGCAATCAAGAAGCAAGGTTTTGTTTCTCTTATATTGAAGGCAAAGAACCTGCTTTTCCTGAAATAATTGAAGCCCTGACTAAATTGTTAAAAATGGAACCAGAAGAAAAAAATAACGGAAGCTATACCGATCATTTTTGGCCGCTGGAGCGGCTTCCTGACGGGTTAGAACAGAGATTGATTGATTCTGCCCAGCGGATTCCAAGAAAAGAGATGTATCGTGGTTCATCCAGTGCCCTGCGCGAAATTTTTAAGAGTTCAGAATTAAGAATGGAAATAGGGGCCGACTACGATGAATCAGATCGAGAAATTAAGGGGTTTATTTTAAAAGATAATTTGTTTATGGCCCCACCAAGAGCTCGTATATATTTTGAGGGAGACGATATGTATGTTGAAGTGAATCGGGATTATTTTAAGAAAAAAGGTTTAAATAGCAAAGATGTTATAAAAGTGCTTACCCAAAAACTTGGTCCTGGAGTCTATGTTGTTAAAAAGGATGGGGACGATGATATTTATAAGTTGGCTGGAGTAGGTTTGCGTGAATTCTGGCTGCGTGTCACCGGTCGAAAAAAAGCTGAGGATCAGGAATTAAGGTTTTTAACGGAGGAGACTCTCTCTCCTGAAAAAATGCTGGACAAAACTACCGCTGAGCTTTGGCCTGTTTTTATGGGGTCGGTATTCGATTTGAGAGTAAAAAGTTCCTCAGATGCTCTTTCTTTAGAAAACCATACGGGAAAGGAGATTGTCAGGATAAATTTTAAAGAAGGCAGGATGTGTCTTGATTTTAAACCCCACATGCTTAGGGGGAAAGGAACGGAAGAAGATTTAATTAGACTGCTTTCTAGTAAGATTGGTCCGGGGAATTATCGGGTAGTAAAAAAAGAAATCTATGAGAGTGAATATGTGCTGCAGGGTGAAATGACTATTGAGGAATTTTGGAAAAGGGTTACTGGAAGAATATTGGTTGAAGCAGGGGAGCCTAGTTTTCAGGAAGTTGAGATTGCTCCAGCTGATTTAATTGTCGGGGAAGGGAAGGGGACAAAATTAAATTTTAAAAACCAGCACTTTGGCCAAGCACTCGAGCAGGTTAAGTTTGGGGACGAAAGCTGGCAAATTGAGTCTGTTGCCGGTGGTGGAGAGGATGCGGTTACTGCAAGGATAATTTTTAGGGGCAAAAAATTTAGTTTGTCTTTGACAACCAAAACTATTAAAGGAACCTTGGCCGTCATTTTAACAGCTCCATCTGATGTGGTTAATTCAGGAGGGGAGATGATTGATAGTGATGCGTATTTCTTAAAACAGGTTTTGGAGCAGTTATTTGGTAAGTTTGTTGCCCAGCGGATATTTAATAGGTTAAACAAGAGAGTGTTGTGGTGCGAGGATATTGATCGGGATCTCTTTTTTGGGACATTGGGAGAGGCGGTTGTGGAGGCTTGTTAGCTAAACTTTAAATAACATGTTGAACTCGGGAGTTGACAAAAAAATGACGTAGGAATATGATGTAAAGATCAGATCATAAGGAGGATCATAATTATGAAAACAAAAGAAATAGAAAGATTAGACTACTTAGAACCAAAGGTAATTCTATTAACAAACAAAGGTAGCCATGGGGGTGATTGTGAATCGGGAGGATCGGCTGACAATGTTTGCACGAGTAATGGAACTGTCAATGATGGGTTTGGTAACTGCGTAACAACTGGAACAACAAATAGCGGTGGTGGGTCTTGTGAAAGCGGCGATACAAACTCAGGAGCATTGGTATGTAGCACTGGTAATATAAATTCAGAAGGTGGAAATTGTGACTCTTCCGGAAACACTGTCACTGGTGGAGGAACCTGTGTCACAACTGGTGGCAACAACGAATAATTGTCTATTAAGCCAAAATAATTCAGACTTGAAACGTCTTTCCTTTCGTGATAAACGCTCTTAATCTATACCCCATTAACTCACAGAACAGTTTCATTTACAGGCTGTTGTGGAGGCTTTGACTTAATCATGCCAAAAGAGTAATATATTACTTGCACAGGAGGCCCTTTCAAATGTTTAAACTAGGAAAGAAAAAAAAAGAAGAACCACAAGACAAAAAATCAATCCTAACCGTAACTCTCAACCCTGCCTTTGACCACATCCTTTTTTTGCCCGAACTGAAGCTTGGAACCTTTAATCGCTCTCCCGAGACCTTTCGCATGCCCGGAGGAAAAGGGGTAAACGTTGCCTCATCCCTTGCAATGATGGGACAAGAGGTTGTTGCAACCGGGTTTTTGGGTGCACAGGGGAGCCGAATGTTTGAGGAATCGCTGCGAAAAATCGGAGTAACTACCGCATTTGTTTATGTAAATCAGGAAATCCGTACCGATTTCTTTGTAATCGAAGATAATAAGAACCGGCAAAGTTTGATTGTAGAAAAAGGAATACCAATTGAACTGCGTTATCTAAATGGTTTTAAGGCAAATTTTGAAAGATTGCTCCCTTCAACTGAATTGGTTGAGTTCGGCGGAAGTTTTCCGGAGGGGGTTTCTTGCGGCTTCTTGAAAGAGTTGGTAAGAGAGGCCAACAAAAAGAATATTAAAACGGTATTGAACCTAAAAGAGAAAACTTTGACTGAATGTATGGAGGGAATAAGTGCTTTTTTGGTTTATCCCGATCTTAGAGAAAGCAAGCGCATGTTTGGTCAGGATATCTACCGACCCAAGGATCGATTGAAAATAGTTGAAGAGCTGCAGAAACACGGAGCAGAAATTGTAATGCTTAAGTATGGAAATTTAAATTATCTGGTTGCAACAAAAGATGAGATTTGGGAGGGGGAAATTGAACTGGGTGAATCAAAAATTATGATTGGAATTCGCGATGCGGTCCTGGCCGGTTTTATTTCTAAGTATCTGGAAACCAACAATTTGGGAGAGGCACTTAAATATGGTTTGGGAGCAGGCCGATCGACTGCTAAGAATAAGAGAAATCATCCCAATTCAAAAAAAGAGATTGAAGAGTTTGTATTAATGGCAAAAGTAAAGAAGGTAAGCTGATATGAAAAAAGTTAGAGATTTTATGACCCGGGATTTAACTTCTGTAACAGAAGAAACCAAACTTAAGGATGTAGCGGAGCTCCTTTCTATGAGAGCATTGTCCGGAGTTCCGGTGGTAGACCACGAAAATAGGGTTGTCGGTTATATCTCAGAAAAAGATGTCATTCTGTCGATGTTTCCTGAAAAAGTAAAGATAGAAAATCCGGATGTAATCGGTCTTACCAATTTAACTCAGGTTATAAATAGGTTGGGGCGGGTTGGAGATGCAAAGGTTGCAGATTATATGGATAAGAATATACATATTGTCTCCGAAGGGACTTCTACTTCAGATCTTGCCGAAATAATGCTGCAAAAGGATTTAAAACGGGTTCCGGTTGTCAGAAACAGGCGTTTGGTCGGGATTGTTGATCGCTCCAGCCTTTCTTGTATCTTATTGGAAGAGAACGGGATGGAAGGCGTTTGCCGGTGAACCAATTATTAACTGCAATTAATCAGGAAATATTTTTAGTTTCGTCCGGACTGCTGATTTTAGGATTTGTATTTGGCAGGCTGGCAAAAATAATAAAACTTCCAAGGGTAACCGGTTATGTGGTAGCGGGGATTGTTTTGGGACCATCTGTTTTAAAAGTATTTTCCGAAAATTCTGTTGATCAGCTTAGTTTTATCCCGCAATTTGCGCTGGGGGTAATTGCTTTAATTATTGGAGCCGGTTTAAGCTTTAGCTTAATTCGAAGGCTGGGGATTAAACTTCTTTCTATTACTTTGTTAGAATCGTTAGGTGCTTTTTTTGCGGTTTCTCTATTGTTGACCTTTTTTAAAATGCCCTTGGGTGCGGTTTTGCCGCTGGCCGCAATTGCGGCGGCTACTGCTCCGGCGGCTACAGTTGCAGTAATGAAAGAATTTCGGGCGCGGGGCCGTTTTACAGAAACGGTTTTAGCGGTTGTGGCACTCGACGATGCTATTGCTATTACCCTTTTCGGTTTAATTTTAACACTCGATATTAAACACCTTTCGAACTTTGGGCAGGCTGCCATTCATTCTTTGTCCGAATCATTTTTTGAGATTTTGTTGGCTTTGATAATTGGATCGGTATTGGCCTTTGTTGCTCATTTTCTTATCAAAATTACGAAAGAGACAACCGATACTTTGATTATTATTTTGGGGATTGTCCTGACGGCTATCGGGATGGCTTCTATATTCGGGGTGTCTGCTCTTTTGACCAATATGTTTTTGGGAATGGTGCTTATTAATATCTCACCCAAAAACAGGGATATTGTTGTAAATTTGGAAAGGATGACTCCCCCAATTTATTGTTTCTTTTTTGTTCTGGCCGGCGCGCACTTGAATTTAGCTGCTTTTACTTCGGTTGGTCATACTATGCTGGTTTGGGGGACTGTTTTTGTATTAGCCCGTATGTTAGGTAAGATTTCCGGTGCTTATTTGGGAGGTACCTTTTCCGGTGCAGCATTGAAAGTCAGAAAATATTTGGGTTTAGCCTTAATCCCGCAGGCTGGGGTGGCAATAGGGCTATCTCTGTTGATTGTAAAAGGATCTCCCTATTTCGAGTATCGTTCCATTATACTAAACATTACTCTTCTTTCTGTTGCCTTCAACGAAATTGTCGGACCGGTCTTTACAAAATATGCCCTCTTTAAAGCCGGAGATGCGGTGATAGAAGAATAAACTTTTTTTCTAAAATTGACCCCCCAGTAGTATTAAGATATAATAAGACATTGTTTGTAAAAAAAGGAGATTTGTTAATGGCTAATATTAAGGAAATCAAGGCTCGTGAAGTGTTGGATTCAAGAGGAAACCCGACAGTTGAGGTGGACGTATTGTTGGATGATGGATCGCTGGGCCGGGCAATTGTTCCCTCCGGAGCATCAACCGGATCTCGGGAAGCGCTTGAGCTTCGTGATGGAGACAAAAAACGTTATCTGGGCAAGGGGGTCAAAAAGGCAGTTGCAAATGTTTTAACCCTGGCTGCAAAACTGGTTGGGAAAGATGCAGCTAAGCAAACCGAAATCGATAAATTAATGATTTCTGAGGATGGAACAGAAAACAAGAGCAAATATGGGGCTAATTCGATTCTTGGGATTTCAATGGCGCTGGCAAAGGCTGCCGCAATTTCAGAAAAGAAATCTTTATTCAAATATTTAGGCGGAGATGCTGCCGTTACTCTTCCTGTTCCGATGATGAATGTCTTGAACGGTGGAGCTCATGCTGGTTGGTCAACTGAGATGCAGGAATATATGATTATGCCGGCTGGCGCTGCGTCTTTTAAAGAATGTTTAAGAATGGGGACAGAGATTTATCATGCCCTTAAAAAGATTGTAAAAGCAAAGGGTTATCCGACCACGGTTGGGGATGAGGGGGGCTATGCTCCAAAGACCGGATCAAATGAGGGGAATCTTAAACTTATAATGGAAGCAATTGAAGCCGCTGGCTACAAAGCTGGCCAAGATGTTTTTATTGCAATGGATCCGGCATCCTCTGAGTTTTACAAAGATGGAAAATATCAATTAAAGACAGAAGGGAAAGCATTGACCTCTTCTGAGATGGTTGACCTTTATGCTTCCTGGGTAGAAAAATACCCGATTGTAAGTATTGAAGATGGTTTGGCAGAATCCGATTGGGATGGCTGGAAAATCATGACTGACAGGCTTGGCAAAAAAATCCAAATTGTAGGGGATGATCTTTTTGTAACCAATCCAAAAATCCTAAAAGAGGGGATTGATAAAGGGATTGCGAACTCGATTCTAATTAAGGTAAACCAGATCGGATCTTTGACAGAAACATTGGAGGCCATTGACCTGGCTCATAAGAATGGTTACACTGCTGTTGTTTCGCATCGATCCGGAGAGACCGAGGATGCTACAATCGCTGACCTGGTCGTTGCAACCAATGCCGGACAAATTAAAACCGGAGCGCCGGCACGAACTGATCGCGTTGCAAAGTATAATCAATTACTTCGCATAGAGGAAGAGCTCGGTTCTTCTGCAAAATTTTTAGGGGTATCAATATTTAAAGGAAAGGAGAAATAGTATGGAAATTTGGGCGCCAATAATTGGATTAATTGCTATCGGATTCGCATTGTTTTTGTATATCAAGGTTGCAAGGGAAAAAGTTACTTCAGAGAAGATGCAGGAAATAGCTGATTCTATTGCTGAGGGGGCGATGGCCTTTCTTCGGGCGGAATATATCAGTATTTCAATTTTTATGGTCATTGTCTTTATTGTTATTGCATTATTTTTGGGATTGAATATCGGGATTGCCTATGTGGTGGGCGGTCTTTTCTCAATGCTGGCCGGTTTTATCGGTATGAGTGCTGCAACCAAGGCTAATGTGCGTGCGGCAACCACTGCTGCAACTCTTAACCAGTCAAAAGCTTTGAATGTTGCATTCTCAGGCGGCGCGGTTATGGGAATGTCTGTTGCCGGGTTAGGTGTTTTAGGTCTTGGAATAATATATATTTTGTTTCCTGATCCTGCAACTAAGGCGCAGGTTGTTGCCGGATTTTCTATGGGCGCAAGCTCGGTCGCTTTGTTTGCCAGGGTAGGGGGCGGAATTTACACTAAGTCTGCTGATGTGGGTGCCGATCTGGTCGGAAAAGTAGAGGCCGGTATTCCAGAAGACGATCCCCGCAATCCGGCTGTAATTGCGGACAATGTTGGCGACAATGTAGGAGATGTAGCTGGGATGGGAGCGGACCTTTATGAATCCTATGTCGGATCAGTTGTTGCAACAATGACTATTGGCGCGCTGATGGCTACTTCAACTTTATCCTGGATGCTTTTACCTCTTATGTTGATCGCTTTTGGAACTCTGGCATCTATTATCGGGACATTTTTTGTCGACATTTTTGAAAATATAAATCCCCAGGCTGCGCTGAGATATTCAACCTATGTGTCGGGGATTCTTTATATTACCGCCTCTTATTTTCTGGTAAAAGTTATTATTGGACAGGTAGGAATATTTTATTCAATTTTAGCAGGAATTGTTGTGGGAGTTCTGATCGGGCTCTTTTCTGAGTACTATACCTCCGGAAAACCGATCAGGGATTTGGCTGAAGCTTCCCAGACCGGCGCTGCCACAAATATAATAACCGGACTTTCTATCGGCATGAAGAGTACTACTCTGCCGATGCTCTCTATTTGTGGAGCGATTTATGTTGCTTATCATTTTGGCGGATTATACGGTATCGCTATTTCTGCTGTTGGAATGCTTGGGACCATTGGAATAATTATGTCAGTAGATGCTTATGGTCCGATTGCCGATAATGCCGGAGGAATTGTAACAATGGCACAACTGCCTCCGGAGGTGCGCCAAATTACAGACCGCTTTGATTCACTTGGAAATACTACTGCTGCAATTGGAAAGGGCTTTGCAATCGGATCTGCTGCCCTAACCGCATTAGCTTTATTTGCAGCCTATACCCAGACAGTTGGTCTTGAAACAATTAATTTATTAAAACCCGAAGTAGTAATTGGACTGTTTATCGGAGGACTTCTTCCTTTTGTCTTTGGAGCATTAACAATGCAGGCGGTTGGCCGAGCAGCTCATAAGATGGTAGAAGAGGTGCGCCGCCAATTTAGGGAGATTACAGGGCTATTAGAAGGCAAGGCAAAACCCGATATTACTACTTGTGTAAACATTGCAACCAAAGCAGCTCTGAACGAAATGCTTATCCCCGGAATTTCTGCAGTTGTTGTTCCTTTAGTGGTTGGAATAGTGCTTGGTCCGGAAGCACTTGGCGGACTTTTAGCAGGGGCTCTAGTAACTGGTATACTTATGGCAATTATGATGTCTAATGGCGGAGGAGCCTGGGACAATGCTAAAAAGCTTATTGAAGACGGATATTTGGGTGGAAAAGGGACTCCAACCCATGCGGCTGCAGTTGTTGGTGATACGGTTGGTGATCCGTTTAAAGATACCTCCGGTCCATCTATGAATATTTTGTTAAAGTTGATGTCAATTGTTTCTTTGGTTTTTGGTCCGCTCATTTTTAAGTTGCATCCCATTGTCCAGTCGTTTTTGAGTTTTAAGTGATGGAAAACATAATATTTGACGATTTTAAAAAACTTGACTTGAGAGTAGGTGAGATTAAAGAAGTAGAGGATGTCGAGGGAGCGGATCGAATATATAAAGTTAAAGTGGATATTGGTGAGGAACGTCAGCTAATCGCTGGTATTAAGCAATTTTATGCAAAGGAAGAACTAGTTGGCAAGAAGGTTGTAGTGATTTGTAATTTAGAACCAAAGACCATCCGTGGGGTAGAATCTCACGGAATGCTTTTTGCTGCTTCAACTCCTGAGAAAGATCAGCTAACTATAGTTTCTTTAGATAAAGATATTCCGAACGGCTCAAGAGTCTCCTAAAGGTTCAATATCCGGAGTCCAGACAAAGAGTCCGGTTTTGGCAGGTATTTCTTCTTTTGTAAACTCTGCCTTATATTGCATCGTTACTTCTTCAATCTTTCCATCCGGGCTAATTTCTACTTTGGGATCCCAAAAGACAATGCTTTTTCCGGTATTATTGAAATTATTAATGCCGACCATTTTTCCATATAAGGAGAATCTTTTCCCTTCACATACAACCCTTGTCCCCGGGTAATAAGTTTCATCTGGTGTTATGGGATAGCTATGCCAATCCTCTTTTTCTTCCGGGTTCCACCCTGATTTAGGTCTTATATTTATTCCAATTACATAGGGTGCGCCAAGATGTACCTCATCTATTTGGTCCGGATCAACTATGTTGAGATTCCTGCTTTGATCCTCTAGGTTGTTATCAGAAATACCAATATCTAAACCATCTGAATTGTTAAAAAAGATAATTCTCGAATTTTTGTAGAGTGGGTCAATTTTTCTTTCCCTGCCCTCGGAATCTTTTTCTCTCAATAAACCGGTCAGATTCTCTTCTTGTCCAGCGCTAATCTTTCTTCCACTTTTTGTGATAAGTTTATTAACGCTTAATCCCAAAGATATCCCCAATCCGCTAGCTGAATTTCTATCTAGATTAAGTGTAGCGGCATTGAATTCAGAGAAGTATAGCTTTTTTCCCCTATACGTTAGAGTAGGCCCAAGTAATGTTTCAATGCATGTTTTACCTAAGGGCTTAAAGGTTCCTTTTTTTAAGCGCATGCTGATAAGGACCGCTGCAACAGGTTCTCCAATAGATCTGAGTACTTGTGTTAATAATTGAATTTTTTCTTTGGAACCGGATTTTGCATTATAAATACCTGGCAACAATGCAAGGTTGCTTTCTTTGGGACTGAGTGAATCGACATTAACTGTAAATGAGATAAGTTTAAATTTCATTTATCTATCCGTGAAAATGACTTGGTTCTTCTAATAACGATAAAGTTGGAGCAGCCAAAATATGTGCCCAGAGCGACTTTTCGCCTCTTGGCCATTCTTGCTCTTTATATATCAGGTCAATGTTGTCTTCTTTTTGTACGTATTTATATTTAAATAGCTCCGCCAAAGAATCTTTTATTAGATTTGCCCGGCCAAAATAGTTTTGATGGGTCAGCCAGACTAATTCTTGTGGGGATAAGGTTATATCCACCAGAAATTTTGCTGTGCTAATTACAGTCATGCGCCCTTTGATATTTGAGGTAATTCTAATTGATTTGATATCCAGGGATTTGTCTCTGGCAGCAGGTATCAAATCTTCTACAAACCTTTTGCATAATTTTGCTAAATCTTCCGGTTTGCATAACCTTAGCTTTGAAACTAATGCCAGCATAGCTGAAAACTCTTTGTTGGAAGCAGCTAGTGCTTCTGGGTCGGTATCAGTTTCTACTTTGGGAGCATGTCCCAGGGTCTTGTTTAGGCTGAATGGGTGTATTGCTCTTTGCTGCAAAATTGTCCGATACTGAGGCGATAAACTACGGATGAAACTTGTTTGTGTCATGTTATTAAATCCTCCTTGTTTATATCGCACCATTACCCTAAAAATTTCACTCGATTTCAAAGTTGGGTGCCTCTATCTCCGGATGCCAACGGAATATTCCTTGCTCGGTTTCGCCTGATTCATATTCTATCTCATAATCAAGCGTGGCTTCCTCAATTTCTCCCTCTTGGTTTATCTTTGCATTGATCTCTCCAAATTTTATACTTTTCATTATCTCTTTAAAATTTGGAATCCTAAGCAGTTTTCCAACCCCCTCAATGTTTCGCCACGGTTGGGATTTTAAAAATACTTCTCCTTTTGATATCATAAGTTTTTCGGCTACAAAACCGGGATCGTCTTTCCACCCTTGATCTAGTTCAAACTGAACGGAACGGATTGCTCCAACTTTGATATTGGAAAAAAATATTGTGTTCAGACGAGTGCCCCAACTGGAGGAAAAACTTCCTCTCTCCTTGCCCGAAATCGTAACATTATTGCTTCCATGTAATTTGAATGAGGTATTATCTATTGTTTTGTATGCTTCTCTGCCCTCCTCTTGATCTGCTGCTAGTAAGCTGCAGGATTGATTCTTTTCATCATATATAACACTATCCCCGTCTCTTATTTTTTCTCTTGGATTGTTTCGGGCCAGCTCTTCAATTTTAAATACAAAGCTAATGCCTAAGCCGCTCCCTGCTTTGGCCCCAAGCGATTTTGGAGGAGCATCAAAGATTTTAAAGAAATAAGTGGTTCCATCGACAATTTTACTTGCCCCTTTGGGTTTAACAAGATCAGTGTATTTACTTAGGATTTCTTTTATATTGCCTCTTTCTATGGCTTTTGCAATAAGTACTCTGGCAATTGGTATCCCGATCAATCTTAGCTGATCAGCATCCTCGATAATTTTGTCAGGATCTGGTCTTTCCAGAGGTTTGTTGATATCAAACGCAATTATTTTATTCTTCATTTTATCGGCGCCTCTTTGATAAGGGCATTCAGGCTTCGAGTTTTGGGCCATTTTTCGCCATCAACTTCCATTTTGAATTTATCTTCAGTCACTGTTTTTGTTGGATGTTTTAATAATCTGGCTAAAGCTGTTTTTATGTTATTTCTGTCTCCGAAGTAACAGATATGCGCATATCTTGCTAATACAAAGGGGGAGAATAATATCTCTGCCTCAAATTTCATACCCGAGCCTTCTCGAGCAGTTTTTAGACTTAGGTGATAGCATTCTGATTTTGAAAATCTAGTGGAGATTGTTATTTTTTTGATCTCAATTCCGTATTCAGATTTCATGGTCTCGATTAGATCATATATAAATCTCTTGCACAAATCTGCAAATTCCTGCTGTTTTAGGTCTGTTCTTACCTTTCTGACAAATGCCATAATACATTTTTGGAATTCCCTTTCTGTATCAGAATATATTTTTTCGTCTTGATCAAATGTTATAATCGGGAGGTCGTGAAATAAAATCTTTAAATCTCTCCAGGTTGTATTCAGGTGTTTAAAGATATCTCTCCTGATGTTCCCCTGCTTGATTGCCCGTGATATAAAGGGTTTTGCAATTGGCAGTCCCAGGGTTCTTATCCTTGCCGCTATTTGATCAAGTGCCTCTTTTTTATCGGGCGGATCGGTTAATTCAATTACATCAATTTCGTCAAATATACTATCCAAAAATCTTTTTAGATCTATCTCTGTCTTTTTAAAATCAAATGCAATTAGTTTGGTTTTCATGTTTCTTCTCCCAGATCTGGCGGCTCAATCTCGGGATGCCAGCGAAAGGTGCTGATTTCTGGTGTTTCATCATCATGATATTTTATATAATATTGCACATTCACTTCTTCTATTTCACCTAGTGAATTTATAGTTGTGCTGATGTTAACAAAACGCAATAAAAACTGTGGGGTGTTAAAAAGATCGGGTAATCCAATAAGTTTTCCAAATAATGGTACCGCTATTTCGCTGGATCTGGATCCCTTAACGTGTATTTCTATTGTATCAATGTCCAATGTTTTATATTTATGTTTGCTGTTCCATTTGCTGCGGCCGTGAAATCCGAATTCTACTGATTGAATTTCTCCGACCTGAATATCAGAACATAAGCTAATGATTCTTGGTGAGTTAAACGATGTTGCATGGCCTATTGCTATTCCATATTGATTTGTTCCTGTTTGGATTAATCTGAATGATGCCCGGTTGATTATCTCTCTGTTTCCAAGAGAATCCTCCTCTTCTTTTTCTTTATGGACGCAGGTGTTGCTTTCTGGATCATATATAATGTCGTCGTAAGACCTAAAGACCTTTCCGTTGTGTATAAATTTTTCAACAGGAAAATCGAGCATAGCATCCAGCTTGTTCTTTGATGTTGCCTTGAGTGATTTTGGGGCAAAGTCTTGTCCTCTAAAATAAAAAGTAGTTTCTCCTATTTTGTGCCTTACTCCAACAAAACCGATTAGATTATCATATTGAATAAGTTGGTCAATTATTTCACTTTTTCTTATTCGATGCTGCAGGAGCACCTTTGCAATCGGCAGCCCCATTATCCTTAAGCTTTCGGCATCAACTTTGTAGGTGCGTCTTCTTATTGCATTCCGCAGGTTAAAAACAACCTTAGCTATGTTTGGCTTTTCTACTAGTTTATCAATATCAAACGCAATTAGTTTGGTTTTCATCATTCTTCTTCCTTGCTTGGGGGCTCAATCTCCGGATGCCAGCGAAAGGTTCCGGTTCTGATTGTCTCATCATAAAAATAATTTATTTCGTATTGAAATTTAACCTCTTCAATTTCTCCTTGAGAGTTTATCTTTGCACTGATATTACTAAATTTCAAAGCTGCACACCTGTGAAATAGATCAGGAATTCCGATCAGTGTTGAGAAAAAGTGAACCTCCTTTACATTTCCTATATGGATATTGTGTGTGTCGATTCTCAATTCTAAAGGATATTGTCGATAATTCCATTTACTCTTGGGTTGCATTATTAATTCTATTGATTGAATATCTCCAACCTGTACATTTGAGCTTGTTCCAATGTATTGTGTGAGTCCCGAAACAGTCTTGTTTACTCTAATTCCAAATTGATGTGGATCTTTTTTGGCCAAACTAAAAGAAGCTCTCTTAATTATTTCTGTATTTCCAGAAGAAGCTTCTACTCCATCTTCTTCGAGTCTGCAGGTTTGATTGTCTTTGTTATATAGAATATTGTCGAGTGGCCTAATAATTTGACCGTTGTGTCTGATTTTTTCGATTGAAAACTCAAGCATAATATCTAACTTGCTTTTTGATGTTGCCTTAAGGGATAGGGGTGCTGTATCTAATGTTCTAAAATAGAAGGTGCTCTCTTTTATTTTATGTTTTGTTCCAATAAAACCGATTAAATTATCATATTGAATAAGAAAATCAATTATTTCCCCTTTTTCTATTCGATGTTTTAGAAGTGCTTTGGCGATCGGTAGCCCCATTTCTCTCAATTCGTCAGCACTAATATTAAAGTTGAGAGATCTTATTCGATCTCTCAGGTTTTTAATGATGTGACTAAAACCTGTTCTTTTAATAGTTTTATTAGTATCAAACGCAATTAGTTTGTTTTTCATAAGATTGCCGTCCTGTCTTGCAATATCCAAACCCCATTTTGATAAGCCCACTCGACTTCTCGAGGTTGTGGTCCATAAAGTTCAAAAGCCCGCTCTCCCTCAGCTCCAATTCCTACAACTTGATCATCATTAAGTGGAGGGTTTGTAGCTTCAGATAAGGAAAGATCGATTTTTACCATGCTCCCCTCTGAAAAAATCATCTTACTCCTTCTCTCTCTTGCCGGAGTATGTTTTATCTCTTCTGTTTTTCTATCAATTTCATAATAATCAGGAGGAATACGTCCCTCATTTCCACCCTGTCCCTGGCCGTATACTGCACTGATTAGAATATTTTCTTCTGAAACTATCATATTGCCGGCTGCCTGAGCAGCTATTAACTCCATAAAGGCAGCTCCGGGTAAGAATCGAAAATGATTCAGTCCGTTCTCTTCTCTGGCCATAAATGGGAGAAGATTCCAGTAGCTGGCATAACCGGATAGCATTGCCAAAAGAACTGCTTTTTCTTCATTAGATGAAACAGGAGAATCCATGTACCCAGCTGCATTAAAGTCCGGCAAATCTTCAAACGGAAGTCCGGGGCGAAAGATACGGCTATCACCGGGAAGGCCATGATTTAGTTTTAAAAGAATATCTGCTACCTGTTTTGGTGTTTCGGCTTGTGTAAAGAGCTCTTTTATCTTTCGTAGTTTTTGTTTAATTACTTTTTGCTCTTGCGCCAAAGGATTATCACCCAAGATTTTTGGAATAGCATCATAAAGTTCTAGTTTTTGATAAAGCAGATGGCAAAGTGATGATGTTATAAAGGCGCTTTGTGGGACCTGGAATCCAGCTAATGCCATATCAGCAATTTTAAATACCTTTGGTCCAAATCTGGCTTTATCTCTTTCTAGATCAATTTTGAGTAAAGGAATTGAATATACTTTTCCGGTTTGAGATTCGGAAACAGTTAAAAGACTGTGTTGTTGACGATCCATGGCTTCTTCTTCTTCCGATGCAAGTCGTATCTTTGGAGATCCAGAGAGTGATATTTTTACCCATTTACCATTAAAAGGTCTAAGTAGTCTTGTTGCTCCTGGTAAATTTCCAACAGCAGCCCCGACCTCTTTTGCGCGGCTGGCTGCGTGCGAGTAGATTCCATCGCAGGCTGAGGTTATCATTGCAGAGACAGGGGAGGTCTTGCTCCAGGCTGATGGATATTGTGTGGTCACAACAGCATGAAATGGTTCAAGCGAAGAGAGGATTGCTTCTCTTCTCTCTTCGTCTGGCTCATCAATAATAATAATACGTCCAATAGCTCCCTCTTTATGAACTTTTATATCATCCGGCAGATCGGCCTTCCCCTGATAAATTTGACCGGCCGCCCAATTAATTACTTTGCCAACAGCAATTCTCATAAGATAAAACATTTGTGAAGTTAAATAATCTTCGTGATTTTGTTGGGCAGCCAGCTTTTCGTTTTCTCGCACGGTATCGTATAGAATTCCTATTTTTCTTACTGCATCTGGACTCAGCTCATTTTTTATTGCAAATACCGCTTCCCCCTCAGCATCTTGTAAAGAGGGGAGCATTAACTG
>JABMQY010000124.1 GCA_013202975.1 Candidatus Saganbacteria bacterium | reverse complement strand
TGTCTTATCATCCGGCTCAAAGATGCCGTTCTTTCCTCCGGCTTCAATTGCCATATTGGCCATGGTCAATCTTCCTTCGACAGAAAGATTAGAAACTGTCTCTCCGGTAAATTCCATCGACATGTAGCGGGCGCCGTCAACACCGATTAGTCCTATTACATATAGTATGAGATCTTTTGCTTCTACCCATTTATTCAATTTTCCATTCATGACAAATTTGATCGTCTCGGGGACCTTTAACCAAACTTTTCCAGTAGCCATGCCGGCAGCCATATCGGTTGATCCAACTCCAGTTGAGAAGGCGCCTAATGCTCCGTAGGTACAGGTATGAGAGTCTGCACCGATGACTAACATTCCAGGTTTAATTGCCCCCATTTCTGGAAGCAGTGCATGCTCAACTCCAACGCAGCCGATTTCAAAGAAATTTTTGATATTATATTTCTTTGCAAATTCACGCATCATTTGTACCTGTTGTGCTGATTTGCGGTCTTTTTCTGGTGTAAAGTGATCTGGGACCAGAAAGACCTTGTTTTTATCAAAAACTTTATTTACCCCGATTTTCTCGAATTGTTTGATAGCGGGAGGGGTGGTTATGTCATTTCCAAGAACCAAATCGACATTGCATTCGATTAATTCTCCGGTTTTAACTTCGTTCTTGCCGCAATGGGCAGCAAGTATCTTTTGTGTTATTGTTTGTCCCATAGCTTAATATTATCTTTAAAAATATGGTTAGTCAATCTTCTAGTTATATTTTGGATAAGATGTATTGTTTTATCCTTTTTGATTTAATTCTTCTAGTCAACTCGAGCTCTGATTCGAATATCTTTGCCAATCTAGGCCTTTCCTTCTTTGGCCATGCATCTAATATTTTATCTATTGTCCCTCTTAGATAATCATATCTGAACATATATTTGATTATTACTTTTATTCTTTGATTTGACGCTCGCAACAGTAAGCGGGCTGCAAAACTTGCAGAAATATTATTATCAATCATCCATTTTAAATATCCTGCTAGTTTGTACCCTCGTATTGTTACCGCAATGTTTTTCAAATTAAGGGGGCCTTTACCAAATTTCAAACTCCTCTTTTTTTCACGCTTAAAACGACTTTCTGCCTGCAGATAACCGGCTAAAACTTTTATCTTTTTATATTCTCCACTGGCAGATAACTGTTCTATTAATTGTCCGGTCGATCCAACCAGTCCGCCTTTAATTACAGGAGAAAAGGCATGAGCCATTGAGGGGAGCCAGCTGTTTTCTGCAATAAACATGAATCCTCGAATTACAGCCAAGCCATTATGCATATCGGACAAAAATAAAATTGCATTCCTGACTTTTTCCGGCGGTAAATCTAGGAATATTTCATTGCTTTTTTCTACAATTGAACGAAATGAGGACATATAACCGTGCCATTTGCCTGCAGTGCCAAAGTGTAAAACTATCATCGCAGCGACTAGATCGTTTGTTTCAAGATTAGAAAAATGCTTCTTAAGTTCAATAATCTGCAGGGTGACATTTATGTGCTGTTGGCCGATGATTCGTGTCAGTTTTCTAAATGCATTTGGAATGTGAGTTTTGATCATTTCTGCTATAAGGATTTGTCTTCTTGTTTCCAGCAAGGACTTAATCACTGCATTAAAATAAATTCCAGGACTTTCCTGGTCATAAGGGAAGGAAATCAAGGCAAGCAAATAAAAGGCTTCCGCATTCTTCAATTCTTCGGTAGGGTAGAGCTTAAGCTTTCCCGATATCAGTGCATCTTTTCCGCGCCTAATAAATTTGGCAGCTTCTTTATCGTTGCCGTTTTGAACTGCTTTTTCTCTCTCTTCTTCATATTTTTTTGGTTCAAGCTGTCTAGCGTATATTGCAGGGATCAGTGCCAAATCGGTTTGAGGAAATCGCTCCTTTGGGGTCCAATATAATATGCGATTCGAATCATAATCGGCAACATAGGATATTATCTGTTTTAAAAATTCGATTGCTTTGGTTTTTTGATAAAAGCCTAAGAAGAGCATTCCTGAATTTTGATTTTTTATCCCAACTGTTCCTGCTGATCCGGAAAAAAGTAATCTTTTTTTTTCAACAGTCAATAAACCGCCGCCCCGGTCGGCTGCTAGTTTTGCCAAACTCGGTTTCCCTGCAAAAGAGACTGTACTGGTAGCCAGCACCTCATTGTCTGCCCCTCGGGCTACAGAAAAAGTGAATTCTTGATTGTTGGCGCGAAAAGCTACTATCTCCCCTCCTTCACAGTTTCCCCAGATTCGGGAGCTTTGACTTAGGCCGGTCTCTTTCACAAAATTAGCCGGAACGGTTCTTCTCATTTGCCCCGGATTAGAAATAACAATATCTTTTCTTTTTGTAAGATTAAAAGGAAGCCAGCCGCTGTAGCGCCTGACATGTTCTACATTGATGTTTGAACCAATAAATAAAATAGGATCTCCTTTAACTTCTTCGGCCAGTGTATGATTGGGCATTGATCTTTTGGGGCAGTGGCGAAGTTGGAGCTGGTTATCTACAACTTCGATTGTATAAACCGAACCGGGTTTAATCATTTTTGAAAATGTGATTCTGGTTCCATAGAAGTTTATTTCTCGATTTTCTGGAACAGGGGCGTACCAGATCTGATTAAATCTGCCTTTTTTTGTTAATAATCCGACCCCATAATCAACCCAAAAAGGGGAGATGATTTCTTGTCCGTTTTTTTTCTTGATACGTAAAATCTTTTCAGTACCTACATCTGCCTGCACAATTATCATTTTGTCGGGGCATTCTCTCATTAAGGTGCTGTGCCATAAAACCAGCGGGCCGCCCAGGTTTATTATTCCGGCTTTACTTACTTTCATTTGAGCGGCAAAGCTATAGTGGTCCATTTCTGTTGCTCTTCCACACCCAAGAAAGCGTTTTCTAAATTGATCGGCCAAAAGCCAGCCTTTTTTGCCGATTGATGTAAAGGGGGCTATTCCAGATGTTCTTTTTATAGAAGTCATGATTTTCCCTCAATCATTTCTCGACCACTTTTATAAGAAATTTCAGTGATAATGATTATCGACTATTTTGGCTTTTTGATATACAATATTATTTCAGGAGGGAACAAACAATGAGATTTATTTCTGTAATCGGCGGATCAAAACCGACAAAAGAGGAATACAAGTTAGCGGAACAAGTAGGAGCGTATATAGCCAAGTCCGGGGCTGTTCTTGTTTGCGGCGGACTTAAGGGCTGTATGGAAGCGGCCTGTAAGGGGGCTAAAATACATGGCGGCATGACTATCGGTATTCTGCCTGGTGGAAATAGAAAAACTGCAAATAAATGGGTAGATGTTCCAATTGTAACCGGAATCGGATATGCCAGAAACAAATTGGTAGTTAAGTCCGGGGAAGTTTGTATTGCTGTGGCGGGTCACTATGGAACGCTTTGTGAAATAGCTTTTGCTCTGGGGTATAACATTCCTGTTGTTGGTTTGAAAACCTGGGAATTCCACCGCCGTGGTAAAAAAGACAAAGGAATGCATGAAGCAGATACTCCCAAGCAATCAGTTGAGCTTGCCCTAAAGCTCATGAAGATGAAAATCCCGAGACCTTCTTAATTTCTAGTACACCATGTCTCTGCCCCGTTGCGCTGTCCATCTATTGATTCAGCCACAGGGGTAATATAATACGTTGTTCCGTCTGTCGGAGTGCTAATTGTGGCTGTTAGCGTCGCTGCACTCGGTGTTGTGTCGGTAACAGTTACCGCTGTTGATGTTGTTGGTACGGAATAAGAACCGCCTAAAGATGTTGATTCGCCAACAGATACGGAATAGGTCAACCCCTGAAGAATTGCCCCGCTTTCGTCAAGTGGTTTTGTAAAGGTTATCTCAGTATTATCGACATTTGTTGTTGTTGGGTTGGTTTTTAATCCCTCTGTGTCAGCCAATGAGGCCCCGTTGTACTCTGTTATCCTTGCCCAATCGGTTAAGAAATAAGGTATAACAATATCAAATTCTTCATTTGTCCCATCAGAATAATTTACATTAATAGTGAAGATTTCTCCAACGATCATATCTGCATTTGGTTTGATAGATATTATCCATTGTTCGGGAGTCAGAGTGGTTGTTTTGTATAGTCCGTAACTGGAAGCGCTCCATAAAGAATTTTCTGTTGGGTAGCTAACCGGTGATCCTAATGAGTCGGCATATCGAACTGTTGCAACAGTTGCGATCGAAGCTGGTACTCCGGTACACACCACGCTTGAAATAGTCGATTCCTTGCCGGTTTGCGGCACAACATGAAGACGCAGGGCAATTAGGTTTTTTGCAGTAACAGTAGTTGCGTGGTCAGCCCAAATATTGCTGCTCATATAGACACTTTCAACATTACTGCTGTAGGTTGAAACTAATTTTGTGGAAGGGGCGACTGCAACTCCGTTTCTTTTTCCGTCGTTATCTTCGTCGGCATCAAAAACATTTGGAATCCCATCCTTATCTGTATCGCTGCCGGTAACATTTGTAACACCAGAATTTTCGGTCTTTCCGGTATTGCCTGCTCCTTTTGGTACTCCACTATCTGCAACGGCGGTAACGGATGTGTCAACAGAGCTTGGTGCGGTTTCTGGTTTGGCATAACCGTCGGTGGTGTCCAGCGTGATTGTTCCAAGATCGGTATCGGCAGAAGGTTTAATGGCAGTTTTAACCTCTGACCCTGATCCCGAAAAAACAATCGGTCCGGAATAAGCCGAATTTTTTATAAGACTGGTTGTATATGATTTTCCAGAGGTGAGGTTTGAAATTGAAAAATTGCCCGAGCTGTCAGTAGTAGCACGGGACGTTTTATTGGTCTCATTATCAATTGCAACAATTGTGTATCCGGATGCTGCTACGCGTCCCTTTATTCCGGCAGCGGTAATTGTTCCGGTTCCCAAATTTCCTGAAAGAGTAAAGGTCGTTGCGGATGATGATGTGGTGCTATTTTGCTGCCCACAACCAATCAGTAGTGATGAGATTCCAAGAAGCAGAACGCAAATTCCGACCAGTTTCCATTTTCTAGTTTCTATCTTCCACATTAATTTTTCCTCCCTTTGATTTAAAACCTTGAGTGAATTATAATGAATGTATGACACAACGTCAAGAGGCTATTAACGGAAACGTAACAAATGCAATGCAGTATGTTGCAGATGCCGAAAAGGTGTCTCCCGAGGTAATCCGAAAGGGAATCGCAGATGGAACTATCGCAATCCCATATAATCCACTTCACAAAAAATGTATCCCGATGGGAGTTGGCAGGGGATTACGAACTAAAGTTAATGCCAATTTTGGAACCTCACAAGATTATCCATGTATAGAAGATGAACTAAAAAAACTTGAGGTTTCGATAGCGGCAAAAGCTGATGCCGTAATGGATCTCTCAACCGGAGGAGATATTAATGCAATCCGGCGGGCAATTATTGAAAGATCCCCATTATGTCTTGGCACAGTTCCTATTTACCAGGCAATTGCCGAAGAAAAATTTTCCGTTGACGGGATTTTTGATGTAATAGAAGAACAGGCCAAAGATGGCGTCGACTTTATGACGGTTCATACTGGAGTGACCTTTGATTCAATCGCAAAATTAAAAAAGCATCCCCGATTAATGGAGGTGGTCAGTCGAGGTGGGGCCTTGATGATGCAGTGGATAATTGAAAACAAAGAAGAGAATCCCCTTTATAAGCATTACGATCGTTTGTTAGAAATAGCTGTTAAATATGATGTGACCTTATCTTTGGGAGATGGCATGCGGCCGGGATCTATTGTTGATGCCGGTGATCCGGCCCAGATTGAAGAGCTCAAGATTTTAGGGAAATTAACTAAACGAGCATGGGATGCCGGGGTTCAGATTATTATAGAAGGACCGGGGCATGTTCCGTACGATCAGATTGTAGAGCAGATGAAGATGGAGAAAGAATTTTGTTTTAATGCTCCATTTTATGTTTTAGGGCCGCTTCCAACCGATGTCGCCCCAGGCTATGATCATATAACCTCAGCAATTGGAGGAACCCTTGCTGCCGTCTCCGGTGCAGACTTCTTGTGTTATGTAACCCCAACCGAGCATTTGGGTCTTCCGACTCCGGAGGATGTTAAAGAGGGGATTATTGCTTCGCGTATTGCCGCACACTGTGCTGATATTGTTAAAAAAGTTCCGGGGGCAATAGAGTGGGATCGGGAGATGTCCACTGCTCGAAAGAAGCTGGATTGGAATAAACAGATTGAATTGGCAATTGACCCTGAAAAGGCAAAGAAAATCCTCGCTAAACGACCGACTTCGCAAGGCACCTGTAGTATGTGCGGTAAATTCTGCGCGATGAAGGTTTCGACTGAAGCGCTCAAAAAGTAAATCCCCTGAAATTTTGCTTTCATTTTAACGATATATATAAAGAGGGTTATTAGATATGATATTGATGTTACCTTTGGGAAAAGGGCTGTCAGCTCCTAATCATGCGGCGAAATCTGTTCGTACCCTTTTTATGGGTAAAAGGACATTCGAGACTGCTCTTGGGGAGGGTCAACAGGTTTGGAGAGATATTGCAAATTATGAAGGACCTGGTCGTGATACCTTTCGTGTCTATATAAATCCACATCCAGATAGACTAGATGCTGCTGTAAAAATTGCAAAACAGGTTCTTTCAAGAGAAGATTGTCCTGAGGCAGCGTTTAAGTTTATAGAAAGTGGATTTACAAGGAAATTTGAGGGAGAAACCAAGCTGGTCTTTTATTGCGATACCGCAAAAGATGCAATGCAAATCACAAAAATCTATATGTCCCATTCTTCTTTTAATACTTTAGGCCCCTCAAAGGCATTAATGGACACCCTTCCTCTCAATAATCTTGTTATGGTTTCTGGTTCTCCAAGAGAAGAAGTGGCTAAAAAGGGCTCAGGAGAAATGCAGCGTCTTCATCTGCTAATTATTGCTTTTAGAGCAGCAGGATTATCGCTTAAGGACGGTTTTTTAAGCTTGGATCAAAGACCAATTTCATCTGATCCAGAAGTTTTTGCGAGGATGTTTGGATTGGCTGTCTAAATCTCACCCCTCCGCAGTTTTTCTTTGTATTGATTTACGCTATAATTCCTTTATATGAAACTCTCCCAGCTTGGTGAATTTGGACTCATCGATCTAATCAAGAAACTTCAGAAAAATGTGCGCTCTGATACTATATTAGGTATTGGGGATGACTGTGCTGTTTTGGGAATGGAAAATAGGAACTGGAAAATGGGAAACCAGTTCCCAATTTCCAATTCCCAGTTTCTATTAGTTACAACCGACACTCTAATTGAAGGTGTTCACTTTGATTTAAAGCATACATCTTTCTTTGATCTTGGCTATAAAGCAATGATGGTGAATATATCGGATATTGCTGCGATGGGGGGTATTCCTACTCACGCAGTGGTGACGATTGGGGTGTCCAAAAATATTCAGGTTAAAAAACTTCTGCAATTTCAAAAAGGTCTCAATAAACTGGCTAAAAAATATAAAATAGATATAGTCGGAGGAGATACTGTTTCATCTCCAAAAGCTGTTGTGGTTTCGATAACTTTGTTGGGTCAAGTTGAAAAGAAATTTATTTTAAAACGTTCTGGAGCTAAAATTGGTGACCAAATTCTGGTAACTGGTAAATTTGGTAAGCCAGCGGCTCACGGCTATCGGCTGTCGGCTCACAGCTTACTGTTATCGGAAGCCCAAAAAATAGCAAAGTCGAAACTGGCGAGTGCCATGATAGACTCATCAGACGGGCTTGCTCGATCACTCTCTGAAATATGTAAAGCATCAAAGGTTGGAGTCAAACTTTTTGAAAAGAATATCCCAATTGCAAAAGGGGCAACGCTTGATCATGCTCTTTATGGCGGAGAAGAGTACGAGCTTGTTTTTGCCGTACCGAAAAAGAATGTGAATAAGATAAAAAAAATAGTAAGATGTAGTGTTGTGGGAGAGATTGTTTCTCGTGGTCAAGGGGATAAACTAAAGAAAGGGTTTGAACACTTTGTTAAATAAAAAGCGTCTAATCAAAAGATTCACAGATTATGTCAAAATCGCGAGCCCGTCGGGTGATGAAGCAAACTTTGCCAAGCGCTTGGTTTTTGATCTAAAAAAATTGGGCCTCAAACCGACTCGCGACAGGATAGGGAACATCTTTGTCAGAATTAAAGGGAACCTTCCTGGCGCCCCAACAATTATGCTAAATGCCCATATTGATACTGTTTCGCCGGGAAAAAACATTAAACCTCGAATAATAGATGGAAATCTTCGAAGTAACGGAAAGACCATTTTAGGGGCTGATAATAAGGCTGGGGTGGCAGCAATTATCGAGGCTTTAACTATTATTAAGGAACAAGACCTTCCTTATGGCAATATTCTATTAGTCTTTACTGTTCAGGAAGAGACCGGACTCCATGGATCAAAGGTTGTTGACCGAAAGAAGATTAAAGCCGATTACGGATTTGTTTTTGACGGAGGGAGCCCCAATATGATCCATAATGCTGCTCCTGCACAAAAAAATATTGAAGCATGGGTTATTGGCCGGGCAGCCCATGCTGGTGTCCACCCCGAACACGGAATTAATGCAATTAAGGTTGCATCTGTCGCAATAGCAAACATGAAGCTTGGAAGGATTGATCGAGAAACTACTGCTAATATTGGAATTATTCAAGGGGGAAAGGCAACCAACATAATTCCTCCTAAGGTCTATTTAAAAGGGGAAGCACGCAGCCGCAATACTAAGAAATTAAAGAAGCAATTGCAGCATATGGTTTCCTGTCTAAATAAGGCTTGCAGGAAATATAAGGCAAGATTGCATTATAAAATAAATGATATTTATGAATCATTTGTTGTCTCGCGTCATGAAAAAGTAATGCGCATTGCCAAGCGAGCTATTAATAATACCGGGCTTTCGGCAAAAATAAAGGCTAGCGGCGGTGGATCTGATGCCAATATATTCAATAAATACCGAGTTCCAAGTATAATCCTGGGGGTTGGGGCTCATGAGCTGCATGGAGTGAAGGAGCGATTATCAATTAAGGAATTTGTTTTAGGGACGCAATTAATTTTGGAGCTGATAAAAGAGTGTTCGAAAAAACAATAAAAACGAAATATTATTATAAGGGCCGCATGATTAATATGCGCGATGATGAGGTCGAACTCTCAAATGGAAAAATTTCACATCGCGAAATTGTCGAACACCCCGGGG
The DNA here is from genome assembly GCA_013202975.1 of Candidatus Saganbacteria bacterium. Taxonomy (GTDB): domain Bacteria; phylum Margulisbacteria; class WOR-1; order XYC2-FULL-46-14; family XYC2-FULL-46-14; genus JABMQY01. The sequence goes on along the minus strand of JABMQY010000124.1, from coordinate 6,831 downwards.
CAGTTATTGTTATCGGGATAACTCCTGAAAATAAACTTGTTTTGATTAGGCAGTTTAGAAAACCGGTTGAGGCAGTTATTGTCGAGGCTTGTGCTGGCTTAGTCAATAAAGGTGAAAAGTTAATTGATGCAGCAAAACGGGAATTGAAAGAAGAGACCGGATATGATTGTGGCAAAATTAAGCAGGTTCTTTCGGCCTATACTTCACCCGGTTATTCAACTGAGATGATTCACTACTTTGTTGCGACTGACCTGAAAAAGGGTTCGCAAGAATTTGATGAAGATGAAAATATTGAGGTTTTTCTGATTTCCCCTAAAGAGGCGATGAGGGAAATTAGGGAAGGAAAAATTAGAGACAATAAGACAATTATTGCTATAATGTTAGCTGATGAAGAAACATCTGCCTGATTTTTTAGACTACATCAACCTCGAAAGAGGATACTCAAAACATACTGTCTCAAACTACAAAAGAGATCTCGATCAATTCTTCGATTTTGTTAAAGGAGCTTTGATTGACCGCGACCGGGTTTCTCAATATATGAAAAAGATGACCGACCAAGGTTTTGCTCCGGCCAGTATTATGAGAAAACTGGCAACCCTAAAATCATTTTTTCATTACTTATTATCAGATGGAAAAATAGAAAATGATCCGACCGCAGATTTGAAGCTCCCGAAGATCGGAATGAGATTACCGAAAGCCTTGACCATGAATGATGTGAAGAAATTATTGATCACTCCGAGAAAGTCCTTGCGGGACCGGGCGATTTTGGAGTTATTGTATGCTTCTGGTTTGCGAGCTTCTGAACTTATTGGATTAAAGCTTGGCGACATAAATTTTGAAGCATCTTTTGTAAAATGTTTCGGTAAAGGGGGGAAGGAGAGGATTGTTCCGATTGGTCAGGTTGCGAAAGATGTCTTGAGAAAATATATTGAAACCGAGCGCGCGGAGCAGATTAATGCGGGGCCGGTACCCGAAGCCATGTTTTTAGATCGAAATGGAACTGCTTTATCGCGCCAGGCGCTTTGGGATATTATTAAAAAATATGTTAAGAAGTCGGGATTAAAGAGTAAGACAACAACCCATACTTTGCGTCACTCATTTGCTACCCATCTTTTAGAGAATGGGGCAGATCTTCGTACGGTTCAAGAGATGCTTGGTCATGCTAATATTGCGACCACTCAAGTTTATACTGCTGTTTCGAGAGAGCGGCTTAAGAAGGTCTATCGACAGGCACATCCTCGGGCGTAAAAAATCACCTGAAATTTTTCTTTTTTTATGATGATAATTATGTGGAGGATCTAAATCATAATGTTTTCAAATAGGGTAGGGCCAAGAAGCGGGACATTTTTAAAGCCCAATGGTAGTTCTTCTGGTGGAATAGTAGCATTAAGATCTCCAACAGTAACTCACCAATTGGTTGTAGAAAGGCTAGCATTGGCGATTGACGAAGAATTTTCTCGCCACTTGATAAAATTGCATTCATTTGTTCGTCAATGCATGCCAAATGTGAGGATAGATCTTAAGGCGGATTTTGAAGCAAAAGATCCTGGACAGATTGAGGCTTTAAGGGATCGTTTTTTTAATGAGGATTTAAGACCGGGCGCTGATCTGGTTAGACTTTTTTTAGATTGTACTTTTGATGAAGAAATTGATGCTGTTAAAAGACATTTGGCAGAGCAGGTTAGAAAACAGGATGCCAGACTAGGTAGCTGTGAGGACTTCTCTTCGCTTTTGAAGGTGATTTGTGAAGTTTTTAATCGTAAGCAATTTGATTTTCGTATCATCCTGTATCGACCAGAAAATTGTTCTGATCCAGCGATTACTTTATTACTTGCTGGTTTTATAGCTAATTTCCAACATACTTTTAGAAGTAATATGCATAGATTCTTGTTGATTGGTGATATTGAACGTATTTATGAACAAGATCGTAAAAACACGTTCGTTTCAAATCTTACTCAAATGTTTAGCCCTCCTCCTGATTATAGTTCTGAAAAAGCAGCAATGCTCAAGGAACAAGCTGTTTTGTTGTGCCAGATGCTCAAAACAGAACCCGCTGTAAATATTGTTGGCGAGATGCAGACGGGGAAGACGACTTTAATTAAAACGCTGCAGTCCTTAAATGACAGGAAAGAGATATTTCTTCTTGATTGTAGAAGTATTTCGCGTTCTGATTTATCGAACAGGCTAGAAGCAAGGAGTGAGCCAATTATAGTATTGGATGAGGTGGATATGTTGAGTAGAGCTTTTTTAAAAGAAATCCTTGAAGAATACCAAAATTTCAAAGTCATCTTTTTAAGCCATAGACCGGTTCTTGATGAACCAAGAGTTCTGCGATTAGAAGAAGTGTAATATAATAGAGTAATGAAAGAACTTGAATCCTTCCAAAAATTCGGTATCAATCTCGGATTAGATCGGATCGAATATTTATTAGAGAAATTAGATAATCCCCATCTAAAATTTAAATCAATCCACGTTGCAGGAACCAATGGCAAAGGTTCTGTTTGTGCCATGTTGTCATCCGTTTTTGTAGAGGCCGGTTTTAAAACCGGACTATATACCTCCCCGCATTTGTTTAAATATAACGAGAGAATTAGGGTGGGGGAATTGGAAATTGGTAATTTGGAAATGGAAAGACTTTTTAGGAAAATAAAACCGCATGCCAAAAAGGTTCAAGCAACTATTTTTGAAATACTCACCGCCATGGCTTTCAAATATTTCGCCGACAAGAAAGTCGATATCGCGGTGGTGGAGGTGGGAATGGGTGGGCGCTTTGATGCGACAAATGTTTTGATCCCGGAAGTTTCTGTAATCACAAATATTGATTATGATCATACCGAGTATTTAGGAAAGACCTTAAAGAAAATTGCATTTGAAAAATCAGGGATTATTAAACCGGGAGTTCCGGTTGTGACGGGGGAGAGGAAGAAAGAGGCCTTGTCGGTGATTAGGAGGATTGCGAAGAAGAATAGGTCAAGATGTGCGGTTGCGATGGGCGAAGTGAGAAACGAAATGCGAAGTGCGTTGTGCGGTCCGCATCAACGAATTAATGCGGCTGTAGCCGTAAAGACCATCGAACTCCTCAAGGACTTCAAGGTGACGAAAGGGGCAATTAGGGCTGGATTAAAGAAAGTTAAATGGCCCGGCCGATTCGAAATAATTTCTAGTTCCCATTTTCCAGTTCCCGTAATCGTTGACGGAGCGCATAATTTAGCTGGGATTCGCGCTCTGGTGGTGACGATTAGGGAGCAGAAGATTAAAACACCCTTAACAGTCATCTTTGGTGCTCAAAAAACAAAAGATGTTGATGCTATGATCAAAGAGCTGAAGCCAATTGCAAAAGAGATAATCGTCACCCAATCTTCTCATCCTGGGGCGATGCCGGGAATTAAAATTCGCGACCTGCGCCTACATGATTTATCTTCCCCCATCCTTGTCTGCGGATCCATCTTCCTAGTTGCCGATTTTCTTAAATCTCTCTGAAATCTTCGCCAATATTTAACGATAAATATATAGAGGGAAATATATTATGCCTGTTAATTTTCATTCAACTCGAAGGGTCGCAACTGGTCTGCAAAGAATTACCAATTTAAGGGATGAATATAAAGAGATAGGAATTCAAAAAAAGCAGACTTTAAGAAAATTATTGGTCGGAGCCACCGTTGCTGCCGGTGCCCTGCTTTTTGCCGGCGGGCCGGTCTCTTCCTGGCTCGAAGATAAAACTTATATGATGCCGGTGCCATTATTGGTTCTTTGGGGATTATTCTCGATGACTCCGCTTTTGGTTCCACTTGCTTATAAAGTGCATTCTTCTATATCTTTGGGAAGACTTGAAAGCGAGCTTGAAGAAGCCGAAATTGATGCCGAATCTGCCTCACTAGACGAAATGGGGCTCCCGCTGGATCAAGCGGCCTGGTTTGAAGAGTCCTGGTCCTGATTTTCTTGCTTTACCTTAATTTTTTATCTTGATATAATAAGAGACAATGAAAAAGAAACGAGTCCTGTCGGGTATTCAACCTACCGGTAAACTTCATCTTGGTAATCTTTTAGGCGCCCTGGAAAACTGGAAAAAGCTTCAGGAACAATATGAGTGTTTTTTCTTTATTGCCGATTATCATGCCCTAACTTCACTTTATGACAATCCGAAAGAACTAAATGATATTATAAAAGATGTTGCCATAGATTTGCTTTCTGTCGGTATTGATCCAAACAAATCTGTTTTATTTAAACAATCTGATGTGCCGGAACATGCTGAACTGCATTTGTTGTTGTCAATGATTACTCCTCTGGCCTGGGTCCAACGGGTGCCAAGTTATAAGAGTAAAATAAAAGAGATGCAAGGGAAGGATTTGGGGACCTATGGTTTCTTAGGTTATCCTGTCCTTCAAGCGGCTGATATATTAATTTATAAGGCCGATTATGTTCCGGTAGGAGAGGATCAGCTTCCGCATATCGAATTGACCAGAGAAATAGGAAGGCGCTTTAATTCTTATTATAGTAATGTTTTTCCCGAGCCAAAGGATCTTTTGACAAAGATGCCCAATGTGCCGGGATTAGACGGACGCAAAATGAGCAAAAGCTATAACAATACGATTAATCTTTCAGATAGTTCTGCCGAGCTAAAAAAGAAGGTCAATATGATGATTACCGATCCGGCTCGGATTACTAAGAAAGATAAAGGGCATCCCGATGTTTGTACGATTTTTGCTTTTCATAAAATGTTCAATAAGGATTCACTTGAGGTTATTTCAAAAGAATGCAAAGGAGCAGAGCGAGGTTGTGTGCAGTGTAAAAAAGAAATCTTAGAACATTTGGAAAAATATTTGGCTCCGATTCAGAAGAAAAGGGAAGAGATATTAAAACACCCAAAAAAGATTGATGATCTTTTGTCTCAAGGCGCGGCAAAAGCCCGAAAAATTGCCGCTGCTACGTTAGCGCAAGCAAAGCAGTCTATGGGGCTGGCATGAGTGTTGCTGCATATACAGTAAAAACTGACACCTACGAAGGGCCTTTTGAACTTTTAATGCAGGCCATAAAAGAGGGCCGCATTGATGTTTATGATGTCTCTCTTAGTAAGATTACCCATGAATATCTTGAGTATTTAAAAAATATTTCGATCTTGAACCTTAATAATGCTTCGGAATTTTTGGTAATGGTAGCCTGTTTGCTGGAAATGAAATCCAAGAAATTGCTTCCACAATCTCATTTGGAGGTAGAAATAAAACAAGAAGAAGAGATTGAGATGGATTTAGCCCGGCATATCCAAGAATATAATATTTATAAGCACATGGCCAAAGGTTTGAGGCGGCGCAAAGAAGAATTTTCTAAAATATATTCCCGCTATCACTTTAACGAGAAAAAGGAAAAAGAGGATGTAATAAAGCTCAAAAATGTTAATTTAGAGGATTTGGTTGCCGCTTTTCAAAGGGTATGGGAGCAGGCTCAAAAAGAAGATGAAGTCAGGGCAATTACCGAGGAGACGGTTACTTTGCCGGCCAGGATTGAAGAAGTTAAGCGCCTGTTAAAAGAGTCAAACGGCCGGGTTCATTTTAAAGATCTATTTATCCGTAGAACTAGAGTGGAAATTGTGGTAACATTTTTAGCAGTACTGGAATTGTCCCGGCAGAGGCTGATTAATCTGTTGCAGGGAGAAAGGTTTGATGAAATCTACATTAGTCTTTCAGAAAATTAAAAAAATTGTTGAGGCGCTTCTTTTTGCAGCCAAGGAGCCGCTGGAAATTGACCAGATCAGTAAAATACTTAATTTGCCAAAAGAGTCCCTTCCTGATGTTTTGTCTGATCTAACTGATGAGTATTCTACCCGGGGTATTAGGGTTTTAAAGGTTGCTCATGGTTATATTTTTGGTACCGATCCGGATTGTGCTGAATATGTTGATGTTCTGCGTAATTTTCCGGTAGAAAGCCGCCTAAGCCATCAGGCATTAGAAACCCTGTCAATAATTGCCTATAAGCAGCCGACTACCAAGCCGGAGATTGAAAGAATTAGAGGGGTCTTCTCTGACGGGGTGATAGAAACTCTTATCAATAAAAAATTAATCGAAGAGCGGGGCCGCGATGATGGTCCCGGTCGTCCGATTCTTTATGGCACAACAACAGAGTTTTTGAAGCATTTTGGATTAAAGGATACTGCAGAGCTTCCTCCTTTGCCGGCAGGAGACACGGCGCAGCCTGCTTCTTTTGATGGGATTCTGGTAGAAAAAGAGCAAGATCAGCAGCAGGTGCAGGAACCAACATCTGTGGCTGAGGTTGTGCCAGAAGAATTGGTAGTTCAGCAAGAGGATACAAAACAATTTCCAGAGGAAACACTTGAAATCAGATGACAGAACCCAAAGCCAATCTTTTTGAAATTTTTTCTTCTGTCCAGGGTGAAGGCTTATACCTTGGAGAGAGGCATCTTTTTATTCGTTTTGCAGGATGCAATTTAGCCTGCCAATATTGTGATACTCCTCTGTCTCGGCAAATCTGCGCTGAATGCAGAGTGGAGCAGACTCCGGGCGGCGCTGATTTTAAAAAAATTAAAAACCCTTTGAATTCTGCCGGGCTTCTTGAAATTGTCAGCTCTTTAAATAAAACTAAAAATCTGCATTCTGCAATTACCTTAACCGGAGGGGAACCCCTGTTGCAGATAGACTTTCTGCTAAAGTTTTTAGCAGAGTTTAAAAAACAGGGGGAGTCCAGGGTTTATCTTGAAACCAATGGGACACTTCCCAAGCATATGGATGAAGCAATTAATTACGTAGATGTTGTTTCTATGGATATAAAATTACCTTCTGTTACCGGCCAATCTGCTTATTTTAAAGAACATCATGAGTT
>JABMQY010000123.1 GCA_013202975.1 Candidatus Saganbacteria bacterium | reverse complement strand
CTATTAAGAAAAGAAGGTTTCAGGACAGATATATATGACAAATACTTTTCACCAGAAAAGGTCTACACAAATAAAAAATACGATCTTATAACAGCCACCGAAGTTTTTGAGCATTTAAAAGATCCTGTGGCAATTCTAAAATTACTCAAGTCTCATTTAAATAAAAATGGGGTTTTAGCTGTCATGACACTCTTTCATCCAAAAGACATAGAACAATTCAAGAAATGGTGGTATCGACGGGATTCAACTCACATTGCTTTTTATACTCCCAAAACATTTGAATATATGGCATCTTTATTTAAGATGGATTCGAAAGTTGTGGACAAAAAAAACATTTTAACCCTTACTAACCATGTTTAATACTGGACAAACAACAATTGACTTTTGGGCAGACTGAGCCCCGCGAACCCGATGATGATCTCTTAATTCCAGCCTTCCGGTAATTGAAAGGCTAATCATCGGAATCTCATAATCAAGCTCGGATAATACTTTGGGAGTAATTCTTTTTTCCTCTCTCTGTGAAAAAGCCCGGTGGTATTTATTTGCAGCTCCCGAATATCCGGACTCCGGCTGATACGGATCTGCATCAATCCTACACATCGATCTAACCATAAGATATAATTTGCCTTCGTGAATAGTTGGGTAAGCTGAGCCAGCTGACACTAAAGTCGCCATCATAATAGAAGAAAACCTTAATAAATGATAACTAAGGCTGCTTACGCTGTCGGCTACCCCGCCTAAAGAAAGCTCTCTCTTCAAGCAAGGTAATGCTTTCGTTAATCTTTGGAATATTCTGGCACCAAATATCTTCATCCCATTATCCTCTCTACAGTGTACCGTACGGTACACTGTCTACACCGTACCATACGGTACGGTGTCTATATATATATCGTCAAAAACTACCTGAAATTTCACCCCTTTTTTAACGATATACATATAGAATGAACATATTCAGTATTTTAGGATTTAATGACCATCTAAGCAAGGGGAAACCTGGAGTAATAGAAAACCGGCCGTGGTATAAAATTACCTGTTCTCCCTTACCTGAAGAAGGTTACAGAAAAGAGGCCGATTATGACAAAGACGGAGAAATAACAAAAAAAGAGGCCTGGGCATATCTAATTAATTCAAAAAAGAATTCTCTGCATAAATACAAAAAATATATATTCAACACACTAAAACAAAACCCAAACCATCCTTATGCAGAAAAAGCCTTTATGCTTATGACCGGAGCTGCAGTGGACAGCCTTTTGATCAACTATTTATATAAAAACATCAGCGAACCAGATAGAACGAGCAAAAAGCTTCAATCATTCTTTAACAGAATTATTTGTAAATATATCCACTCAAATAGAAGTTATAAGCTCCTGCCCCTCTTTAATCATCCCGACGAAGATAGACGCTCTGCAATAATTGAATACATCATAAAAGAGGGTAAAGCGTTTGAAAAACTTAAGGGATGGGATACTATCAAAAAATATATTATTCAAAAACTTGACGATCAAAACCAAGGGGTGAGATGGGCAGCTCAAAAAGCTGTAAAAACATATAAAATAAAGGTCCCCGTCAATAGAAATCTATTAAAACATACAATATCAGATAGCGCTTATTGGCAATTTCAAAAAAAGCACGCAGTTCCTATCAAGACCAACCCCTGGAATTATTTGGAAAACCAACTTGAACGTGATGACAGCCATTTTATTAAATATCCCGGGTGCAAATTATCTAAAGGCGGATACGAGCAAAACAAATACTTTGTCAGAATGTTTATTAAGGAGAGACTGGCTCTTCCGGACGAAATCAAAAAACATAGTCCTGTCTACAAATTGCTTTTTTGTCCAAATCTGATTAAATACTTCAGGAGCCATGAGGTCTTCTGGACCCTGGCTAAACAGGTTGCCGCCCTTCCTAAAGTTATAAAAACAAGAGAGGTACGAATCGCCTATCCGGGATCAGGACCGCACCTTGCCCCGCTGGATTTATTTCATAACCTGATTCGGTCCGGCACAATCGACCGCGCCTTCGCAACCTTTACCGACATTAATAATTCTTGTCGATCAAAAATGAGAACCCTTCTTAAGGGATTAGTAAAGAGAGGGATTTATACTGATCTTAAGATACAAACAAGGAGAATCTCCAGCAAAAAATCAATCACAACCTTTTCTTTTAAATATAGGGGAAAAGAGATTCAAGTCAGACTGGCTCTAAACATGAGCGGAAACAAATACTATCGTGCTGAATATCTAACTAAATCAGATATTTGGGTAATGCACGATCCGAGAAATTCAAAAGAAAGTGATTCAATCGATTTATTAACCTCCTTTTTACAGACTATCTCAAAGAACAAAAACAAAATAGAGACCGCTCCAATTATTGTAATGGAGAACATAAACCACCGCAGAAAATATAAAGGAAAATTCATTAATGATAAGCTGCTGGTTGGAGAAAAAAGCACAATCGGATTCCCTTACGGCCACAGAAATCATTACAGCCACTTCGGAGATTCAGATACAATGCAATTTGGGGAATCTCATTTCCCAAAATATATTTCCGCCTTGGTCTTTCGTCCTGATCTTAGCCTTTGGAAACAATTGTCCCCAAATGAGATAAATTCAGTATTAACGCTATCAACTCCATTAAAGACAATTTCTTTAATGCGAAAAGACAGGGAGGGAAACCACACAAAAGTTGAAGTGGATGATCTTGGCGGTATTTTTGCAATACCAAAAGGGAGCAAAAAAGCGTTCAATAGATACTTTGGACGATTATTCAGCAACATGCTTTCTGCTATTAATAAAATCAAGAAAATTAATCCTCAACATGCCAAAGAGATGCAATTGGAACTCGATAGAATTTATCGGGGCATTGAGGCAGAAAGGGATAAAGAAATTAAATATGAAAAAGAATACAAACAGGCTCCCAAAAAGTTAATAATAAAACCTAAAAAACACTGGCGAGAAATATATGGAATTGTGAGCAGAGTATATTACCGGTGACCGGCAAGTCTGTTGTGGCAGGAATAAACAAACCAGATCAGCATGACAAAAAAAGCGGTCAGCCCGACCACAGCAAAATCAACCCTGCCATAGGATCCCATCTTAATCGGACTGAGGAAATAATAAGGATACCAGCCGACATAGTAACCTCTAATCAAAGTGTAAACGCAATATACCAGAGGATAAATAAGCCAAGACATAGCCGCTTTTACGCCTATTTTCTCAGTAGGTCGATCAACTAACCAGTCAAATATATATGCCAGAGGCATAATCAAATGCAAAACATAGCTGGTGACAAAATTTAAACCGACATTGGATTTAAAAAGCAAGGTAAAGAATACCAGCATTGTTACTATAATATAAAGAAAAAGACCACTCCGGATAAATGGCTGATAAAGAAAAGCTGAAACTTTTTTCCGTCTGCTTGAGAAAACCGCCAGGGTAAACCAGCTGATGATCAAAATATTGCTCTGGATAGTAAAATAGCTAAAAAAACCGATCGGGTCTGAAAAGTCAGATGAAAGCGAATAAAAAATCGCGGACCAGCCCACGATCATAAAAATTACACGATATATAAAAAGCGGCATTGTTATCTTGAACCCCCGCAACCTCTTTAGGAATTAGGGTCTTTCTTCACCAGACCCATCAATACAAGAACAAACGCCCGGCCCACTCAGGCAGGTTCCCAGTGCGTTCGGACTCCCACAAATACAGGTATGTCCTGCCCCTTCTTCGATACCCTGAATGCACATGTGGCTGGGCCCCGAACCATCACCACAAGAGGCCCCCATGCTTGCAAGATTCTCACGACTCAAGATAATGACCCCCGGAATTTCCCACTTAATTTTGCACATCTTTTTCATATTACACCTTCCTCATTGCGTATTAGTTTGTTTTTTAACAATGACAATATTCTATGCTATTAGCCCGACATGGTCAAGTGAATACTGTGATCTTGCTTACGCTAAAAAAGCTCTTGGGGGAGAAGGAGTCGAACCCTCATTGGCTGAGTCAGAGTCAGCCGTCCTACCATTAGACGATCCCCCAACCTCGTGCGCCTGCGGCGCCCTCGGAATGACAATTGAATTATTTGAAATTTCTTAATTTATTTGTCATTTGGATTTTGTCATTTGACATTAATACGGCAGTTTCCACCAATCCGGCTTCACCGCCAAAATATACATACCATATACGACAATAAACGAGCACAGCCCTACAAAAATCCTATAAAATATACTGTCAGGCTCATTAAAACGTTTTTTCACAAATAAAGCGAAAAGCAAAGCAGCCGCCCCGACAACAACACATGCCCCCCCCTTAAAAACAGGATTCATATTGGTATATTGTAATACTTTTATCCAAAAAGCGTATTTTTCTGCCATAAAGGTATTTTAGCACAACATGCTATAATTAGTCATGTCACAAGAATGCGATATATTGATCATTGGAGCAGGAATTGCAGGACTGCGTGCTGCCCTTACTGCTTCTCAATTTGGAAAAGTCATCCTTCTGACCAAAGGTAAAATCGGAGAATCAGCTACAGAAAAAGCGCAGGGAGGCATTGCCGCAGCAATTGACGAAATCAGAGATTCTACCCAATTCCACTTTGAAGATACTATTAAAGCCGGAGCAGGTTTGTGTAATGAAGATGCGGTACGAATTTTAGTAAACGAAGGGGTTGACCGGGTAAAAGAGCTAATCGAGATGGGAGCCCAATTTGACAAAGCGGAAACAGAAGGAGGCTTTGCATTGGCTCTAGAAGGAGCCCACAAAAGAAGAAGGATATTACATGCAGGGGATGCAACCGGAGCAGAGATAGAAAAAACACTCGGTTACAATGTTATTAAAGAAGGACTGGTTGAGGTCTATCCCCTCACTTTAGGAATTAAACTCGAGGTTAACGACGGGCAATGTTTTGGCGCAGTTGCACTTGACACAAAAAACAACAAAATAGAAACTTTTTTTTCTAAAGCCACAATACTTACTACCGGCGGAGTATGCCAAAATTATCTTTATACAACTAATCCAGAAGTCGCAACCGGAGACGGGGTAGCAATGGCATATAATGAAGGGGCAGAGGTAACCGATATGGAATTTATCCAGTTCCACCCCACCACCCTGGTCCATTCTAAAGAATTTGAAGATATCGTCGCCCTGCCCCAGTTTCTAATTTCTGAAGCAGTCCGCGGCGAAGGAGCAATTCTATTAAACAATCGGGGTGAACGTTTTATTGAAGAGCTTGCCCCCCGGGATATTGTCTCCCGCGCAATTGTAGAAGAGATGAATAAGACAAATGCCGACCATGTCTTTTTAAGCCTTAAATTGCCGCCGGAAAAAACAAAAAACCGCTTCCCGGTAATCTACAAAACCTGTTTAGAACGCGGACTGGACATTACCCGAGACCAAATTCCGGTAGCACCGGGGGCTCATTATTTTATGGGAGGAGTAAAAACCGATACAAACGCAAAAACAAATATAAAAAATCTTTTTGCGGCAGGAGAATGCGCCTCACTTGGCGTACACGGGGCCAACCGGCTGGCATCCAATTCTCTTTTAGACGGTTTGGTTTTTGGTCATCGTGCGGCCTTGTCAGCAAGGGAAGTTTTGAACGGAAAAGTAAAATTCAAATCTTCGCCTTCCCCATTTACCAAAAACACCCTCACCCCGCGGGAAATCAAACGCTATATGCTTATCATTAAAACAACCATGTGGAATGACGTAGGAATAATCCGCTCCGAACAATCCTTAAAAAATGCCCAAAACAAACTCAATAAACTTCCAATATTTACACCCCAAGACAGAGCCGAAGCAGAATTACAAAATATGCTCTGCACAGCAAGGCTCATCACTCAAGCAGCCCTGGATAGAAAAGAGTCCCGCGGGGCACATTTTAGAACAGATCATACTAAAATTGACGACATAAAATGGAAGAAACATCTTATATATAAAAAATAGCATTGACCCGCCCCCCCTCCCATGATAAAATTTTATAACTATGAAATATAAAAAACCGGAACTTCTTTCTTTTTCCACACAGACAGACATTGGACTTTGCGAAAGCGGAAATACTGCCGGAGGCGCGGCTGTCGGTCAGTGGTGTGGTGTTGGAGATGGTGGAGGTGAGCCTCCTGCCGCATGTACAGACGGAAATTTGAACTCCGAAAACTGGAGTAACTATTGTATTGGCGGATCACTGGCAAATGACACCTGTACTGCAGGTGGAATTGATGGTTGTGGAGGCGGTGCAGAAGTTGGCTGGACAAATCCCTGTCGAAACGGTGGTGGCGCATAAAATCTTGAGGTATAAGCAGCCATACTTATATCTAGTATCAGCCAGTAATCTAACCAATGGAATATGTTGCAATGGAAATAGTGCTGATTTCCCGCCTGCATCCTGTTCTGTTGGATCAGCGGCTCAAAGTGATTGCGCAGTAGGAGCCGGAGCTGAAGAGGTTTGCCGCGATGGAAATTCCGCCACCAGATTTGCTAATCCTTAGTATTATAGTAGAATAGATTCATGAATAATCAAAAACTAATTGTCAGGATAATTATCTTTCTATTGGCTTGCGCTTTTATTTATTATATCCGGGACACCCTCTTCCCGGTCGTTATGTCTTTTATCTTATTTTATATACTAAATCCGGTAGTGAGCCTTCTTTCAAACAAAAGGGGCAAATGGCCCGGACTTAATATTCACATTTCAATTGTTGCATCATTTCTCTTTGCTGCATTCATAATTTTTCTTTTCTTCCAATTTATAATCCCGCCACTAGCATTAGAATTCAAACGTTTTGGACAAAACATACCCTTTTATCTTGATTCAACAAAAGGCATAATTGCAAACATCCAGCAATGGTATATGGGACACAATGTGCCGCTAGCCCTGCACCACATCATTGTTCAGGGATTTGAAAACCTAATGTCAACAGCCCTTAATATGACCCAGTCCTTTGCCCAGAATATGGTAAAAATAACCGGCCAGTTTGTAAAGATTATAATAATACCGATTTTTGCCTATTACCTTCTAAAAGACAAAGATAAACTCAAAGAGGGAATGCTCAATTTGCTGCCCAAAGAGAGCAGAAAAATAAGCGCGAATCTTCTTGAAAAAATCAACAAAACCCTAAACAGTTATATCAAAGGGATATTCATTCTCTGCCTTGTTGTCGGCCTGCTTGCTACTATAGGACTCAAGATCCTGGGGGTAAAATACGCGCTGGCACTGGGGCTGATTGCCGGAATAACTGAGGCAATTCCAATTATCGGTCCCTGGCTGGGAGCCCTTCCCGCCATCATGATCGCCCTTATCATTGATCCTGCGCTGGCATTAAAAGTAGCTCTATTATATTTGATAATCCAGGCACTGGAGAATTCGCTTTTAGTTCCAAAGATTTTGGGTAATAATTTAAACCTTCATCCGGTTGTCATAATTCTTTCTATTTTAGTCCTGGGGAAAATACTGGGAGCATGGGGGCTATTCTTTGCCGCCCCTCTGGCAGCCATCATAAATATCGTCTATCAAGAATTAAGAGCTTAATCTTTTGGGCTCTTTGATTGCTATTTCAAAAATCAGCAAAGCGATAAGAGAGATAACTGCGCCGTAACTAAAAGCCACCGTCGGACCAAAACTATCCCACAAGAACCCGCCAATTGCGGTTGCAGGCAATGCCATTAACCCGACTGCAGTATGATAATATCCGAATGCAGTGGCTCTTTTTTCATGCGACGAGAAATGAGCAACCATTGCCCTTGGTACAACTTCTAGCACAGCGGTAGCAATACCAAAAACAATAAAGAATAACCAGGCCTGCCCGGCATTGCTGGCAGAAGCAAAGCCCAGGTGGGTAAAACAAAACAATAAGTATCCAAGGATTAAAACCTTTCTTATCCCAATCCGGTCTGCCAATTCCCCAATCGGCCGGGCCGAGACAGCGTAAACAATATTATATAGAAGATAAATTATGGGGATTAAAGGAATCGCAACCCCCAAATCACTTGCTCTTAAGATAAAAAGGATATAGCTAAATTTGGCCAGCTGAAAAACTCCTGAAATGAACAGAAATATTTTAAACTGCTTCCCTAATCCTTTTAAAGAGGCCTCTTCAATCTTCTTTAGAGTAATCTTATGTTTTTGGTCCTTTACAAAAACACCCACAACTATGACCGCCAATATTCCAGGGATAATTGAGATCCAAAAAATATTGCGGTATTGGGTCAGGCTGTCCATATTAAAATAGTTCGAAAACAAGAGCAGCAGAAGTGAGGCAAGTATAGCTCCAACCACGGCCCCGGCAGTATCCATTGCCCGATGAAAACCAAAAGCGCGGCTATAATTGTTTTCTGAAACAGAATCAGAAATAAGCGCATCACGAGGAGAGGTCCTGATCCCCTTCCCTACGCGGTCAAAGAACCTTACGGTTAAAACCTGGTACCAAAAATTGGTCAGGGCTAAAAAGGGTTTTACTAAAGTCGATAGAGTATATCCGATCAAGATCAAGGGTTTGCGGGCCTGGACACGGTCAGAGACCCAACCCGAAACAGTTTTAAAAATACTGGCAGTTGCCTGAGCAATTCCTTCGATAACACCAATCCAGGTCTTTGTAATCCCGAGCCCGGCCATAAAAAGCGGCATTACAGAAAATATCATTTCCGAACTGACATCATTTAAAAAGCTGGTAATACTTAAAAACAAAACATTTTTATTCTGGTTTTTCATCTCTGCCTCCCTCAAATACGTCCAAAAAGTTTTTCTAAGTCCTTTTCTTGGAATCTAATCATTGTAGGTCTTCCGTGCGGACAGGTCAAGGGATTCGCCGTTTTATAGAGATCACGAATCAACTGGTTTATTTCTTCTGTTTCAAGCTTATCCCCTGCCTTAATCGCGCCATGACAAGCAATAAGCTTCCAGACCTTTTCTCGAGCTTTCTCTTTTCCCAATTCCAAATCCTCCAAAAGAGCCCGGGCAGATCCTTTTCCAAGTATTGATGGAACAGCCCTTAAGATAAAAGAGTCTTTTCCAAAAACCTCAAGTTCAAAACCGAGACTTATTATATATTCGAGGTTTTCTTCCAATATCAAAGCTTCTGAATGGGAAAATTCCAATGTTTCAGGTACAAGCAAAGCCTGAGATGTCTCTTGTGTCTGAGTTCTAGTTTCTAGTCTATCGAAAAGAATCCGCTCGTGCGCTGCATGTTGGTCAATCAGCACCAAACTATCCCCATCAGTTGCCACAATATAAGTATTTTTATATTGATAAATTGGGATAAGTGGCTGGACCTCGGTTACTGCTATTTCCACTTCGGTCATGTTTTGCAATTGCTGCTGTCCGTCAAACAAAAGATTCTCCATTTGAGGATCCCATTGCGCTTCACTGGAAAACGGAGAAAATCCAGCGTTTTCAGATTTTATTTCAATTGAAGACAAGGTTTTTTTGACTGCGCCCGAAACTGAATCCAACACTTCTCTTGTTTTTAAAAATTTCACTTCTCGTTTTGCCGGATGGACATTAACATCAACCTCGGCCGGATTAATTTTTATAAAAAGGACCGCTATGGGATGCCGGCCGATCGGGATAAGTGTGCGGTAACAGGATTCGAGTGCTGAGGAGACCAGGGCATTGCGGATGTATCTTCCGTTTACAAAAAAAGATTCATAGGTCCGGTCAACTCGCGAAATGTTTGGTTTTGAAACGTATCCTATTACATTTGGACTATCAACTTTTAATAATTGTTTTGCAATTTCAGCGCCATAGACAGATGCAATTGAATCCAGAAGTTCTCCCTTTCCTGAAGACTGATAAATTGGCTTTCCATCAGAAATAAGTTTAAACTTAATTTGTGGATTCGACAAAATAAACTTTCCGATTAATGAAGAGATATGCCCCATTTCAACATAGTTGCTCTTTAAAAACTTCTTGCGTG
Source organism: Candidatus Saganbacteria bacterium (assembly GCA_013202975.1). GTDB lineage: Bacteria > Margulisbacteria > WOR-1 > XYC2-FULL-46-14 > XYC2-FULL-46-14 > JABMQY01. The sequence continues at coordinate 10,445 of JABMQY010000123.1, read as the reverse complement.
CCGGAACATTATAGAATAAATCTTTAATACTAATCGACGTCCCTTCCGGGCACCCCACATCCTCATGTTTTTTTGTTTTGCCGCCTTCGATTTGTATAGCCATGCCATGGCATGGCTCTCCAATTTCGCCCTTCGCCTTTGATTGTATTTCAACCTTTGCAACCGAACAAATAGAAGGCAGTGCCTCCCCTCGAAACCCCAAGGTATTTATATTAAACAAATCATCCAATTTTGTTATTTTAGAAGTAGAGTGTCTTTCAACAGCAAGTTTAATCTCATCTTTTGACATCCCCACCCCATCATCTGACACCCTGATCAGTTTTTTTCCGGCATCCTGAATTTCTATCGAAATTTGTGAAGATTTAGCATCAATGGCATTTTCAACTAATTCCTTTACAACTGATGCGGGGCGTTCAATAACCTCTCCGGCTGCGATTTTGTTGATTAGATCCGAGGATAAGACTTGAATTGTCATATACATATTATACTATACTATCCCTCCCTCGACTCACTCCGTTCGCTCGGGACAAGCTATCCCCTATTCCCCTAAAAAAAGGGTGAAATTTCTCAAAATTAGTCATGATAATAATACATGCTAAAACTAGGAAGACTCGGTGAAAACTTTCTTCAAAGCAGGTCCTTTTTGAGCAGAAAAGGCCAGCGTCTTTTAGTAAGAAATCAACGAACCGCTGCCAATATTCTTCGTATTGAAAACAAACTAACTAAAGTTGGACGATGGGAAGATGAAGTAGGCCAATTGCTGGCACTTACCGCAACCCACATCGGTCATTCTCTCGCGGGAGGAGAAGAGGTTCTTCTAGAAGTCGCACCCAGAATTCGTGAAATGGCTTCCCTCGGAAAAACCAGCGCCCCTGATCTTCGAAAAACAAAAGTAACACTAAACCCAGTTTTAGATAAAGATAGTTTTTCAAGCGCAGAACAGACAGACCTAAGCCTTCTTCTTCTTGACCACGGAATTCCTTTTCCAGAAGTCCCTTTTGCTAAGAAACCTACTTTTGCCAATCCGCTCCCAATCACAAAATGGTTGGAACAGGTTCTTGTTGCAGAATTTGCCCATTGCAGTGATCTGTTGGGAAGAAATAGTCAAGGACAATTAAACACACTACAGCTTCCAGACTATCTTTTGTCAGCAGATAAAAGAGAATTCTTTAGAAACAGAGGTTTTTTTGCAAATGCTTTTCCTGGACTCCACACCAGCAGAGGAATTGCCGAACTGATTGACGCCTACATGCAAGTGGTCGTCTCCCCTCTTGATCTATTTTTACCTAAAAATATAATACGTTATTATTTAGAATATAGAAGACGCTCTGGTCATCCCAAAGACTTTTGGAAATACCTTAGATCGTTGAGAGCAAATACAATTGAATATTTTGAACACTTTAACTTTCTTGATTTTGCCAAGCCTCATCTTTCAACTTTATTCCATCTTCCCAACCCACATGATCATGCTTCAACACTTTTTCAGCTTGGCAACCTAAAAATGGTCGATTGGTGGATCAAAGGTTATATGCGAGGGGATCGAGTACAAGCCACCTATCAGAGCATCCAACGTATTCTTCTACTGGCTAGACTTTCAAACATATACTATAGACAAATCATTGAAAAATCAGATCTGTTTTATCACACTATAAAAACTGGAGCCCTGATAACAGCAGGGCTATATTTAGAAGCCTACTATGCAGAACAAAAAATGCTTGAATCAATTTCAATTGATATGCTCAAAGATTTTCAAAAGAGAGCAAAAGAAGAGAGGGAAGACCTTCTGCATACCCATCTTCATTCGTCTTCCTTCATATTTAGGATCGATTTACAAACCCTATTCAGCAACAAAAAGGTGCCCTTTTCTATAGAACCAGATATAGAAAAAGGGACCTTTGACCCAACTCACTTAATAGCATGGTTGGGTGATAATCCGCTAATTCGAGACCTTACTGCAACCAAGCAACTTGAAAAAATTGCTGCAACCGGCAATGAGGTAGAGCTGGGAGAATGGATCCTAGAATTTCTAAAACAAGAAGCAAAACTAATGACTCTACGTAACCCACTTTTGCAATTCGCTTTAGCAATAAATAATGCTAGTTCCCCGGCAGATCTTGAAGCCAGGATTGCTGCTTTAGGAACAGATGCTATTGAGCAATTAAGTATGCTGCCTAGTGATTTCCCTGGCAGAGGACAGATAAAGAAGCATATTCAAACAATTACCTCTTTTGAAGAAGAGGGGTGGTCAAGGCCCAGATCTCAAGAGGAGACCGAAATTCTAAGAGCAAGGATACTTCATGAGTTTGAACAAGATTTAGAGATATCAAAGAGAGAGACAAATGTAATTAGAGAAAGACAACATTTTTTCACCTTTGACGATATTGAAAGGATTAACAATCAAAGGCTAAACAGACTCGCCCCTCTATTTCACAAAATAGATTCATGATAAAATAACATGAAATTAATTAAATATATGCACGAAATATATATATGCCACCAAAAGTAACACTATCACAACCGGGTCCGGTAAGGAGCAATAACGGGGTAGCCGCAAAGAACAGTGCAAACAAAAATGATGCAGGTTCTGCTCCGGTAACCGCCCCCCCATCAACAATTAGGGATATAAGATTTATTTCCCCAGATCAAAGAGGCGGCATAGAGGCCCATGCAACAATCGCTGACCTGGATTCACATCAGAAAATAACAAAAATAACTGGTCAAAATGACAATGTATTTCTGGTCTATCAAATAAAAAACCTTGTTATGAACTTGGCACAAAGAGATCAGATAACATTTAATGAAGCATTTGATAAACCCCCCATACAAAACATGCTCTATGGAATAGCAGAAACCAGAATTAAGAAAGTTCCAGTCAAAAAAGATGACTTAAATAGAATAATCGAGATTGGACGATTGGTTCGACTGGAAAAGAAGTTAAAAGGATCTCCCATTCCCGCACTCTTTCGAAATATTCTAATCAGCCACATTCAAAATACTCCACTATTTGAATTACTCTCAAGTGAGATTAAAACAGCAAAAGAGATGCGCAACTTTGCAGCAGGCTTACTGGTTTATGATAAGCTCTGGATTAGGGAATACAAAAATGTTAAGCAAGCAGGGATCAGCGTTTTTAAAATCTTATATGGAATATTAGATAGCAAACCCTCACAAATTGTTGATTACTACCAAGAGGCCAAAAACAACGGATCAAAATTGAGATTACTCTCTGCCATACTGATGCGACTGGATCCAACAGATTATGAACCAAGCCCCATTTTTAACACAAAAAAGGCCGTAGCAATTGCAAAAGCCGCTGATACCCTATACGACCAAGGTTTTAGGGCTGGAACTCCTTGTAAACAATGCGACGCTGACAAAGAAAAATATTTTAATTTTGCCCAACCAATTCTAAAAGAAACAATTGAAAGTGCAACCGATCAGGAAAAAGTATCCATTATCACAGGATTAATCATTGCCATTTCAGAAAAAAACTGGGATCCCAGTAATCCGTCTGTTGCTCTAGCTACCGCAGCAATCGAAGATTCGCCCTTGGCACTGGAACCGATCTTATTTGAGTTTCTCCAAAATCATTCTTCAATATTGAGCCGCCTGCGCTATAGGCTTCCTGTTGGGGGTAAATTAAGCCGGATTTTTTCGGTACTTGAGTCGGTCTTAGAAAACCTATCACCACTTGAAATAATTAAATTCCTGAATACAATACATGACAATGCGCTTGGAACTAGCCGGACTAAGAAAGCGGTTAACCGCGTCATCGCCCTGGCAGTGAAAATAAGCGGCATCCCAGCTTTCCTGGTTGGATTTGCGCCTCAACATGAAAAAAATACATCAAGGGAATTAGAAAGGGTTTTATCGGAACCTGAAGGCAGTAAAAACCTGGCTACTGCTTTAAGTATGATAAAGAATATCCTGCAATCGCAGACAAATAACAGATCAGAAAAAGGCAATAACCAATTTGATGAAGAAGAAACGATTGCTCTGTTTAAAGAGCTAAAAATCAACCAGGTCATTGGCCAAAAGAGCTACCGCACTCCCTTATATCAAAGTTTAAAGCCGCTGCTTATAGAAATCCGCAAAGCTCTTGACGAAAAAAGATTTTCCCAATTAGGTCTGGCTCTGCAAGAGGTAAAAGATTATCTAGATCGGGAGTCAATTGCTTCACCATACGATGAAGACGAAATCCTAAAGGCATTATTAGTTAAAAGCCTCAAAATACTGACAATATTGACCTCCCCCTAACTCCTATATCCTATAGCCTATTTCCTAAATAAGGTGAAATTTCCACCCGTTTTTGACGATATATATATAGAAGGCTATGAACCATTCGGTTCATGGCAGGAAAATTCCCAGAAGAGGAGGAATAAACAATGACACCAGGAGCATCATCGGCACGAAGGATCGGAGCACCAGCACGACAATTCACAAACCCTGCCGCAAAGTTGAATAAACAAACAGTTCCACTCAGGTTGATGCCGCTCCAATTACTTGCACATCTATCGGTTACAAGAGCAAATTTAGAAATCACCACTCTTCCTAAATCCTTTGGCGAACTGGGAATTGATTCATCAATTGCAGCAGGGCTTTTGGCATCAAACCCGGACATCCCGGAACAAGTTTTAGCACCCATGGTAATCAAAGGACTGCAGGAAATCGATCAGGCAGAAAGAAGTGCCACTACAAATTATTCACCCGAACTTCTGGGAAAAGCGCTTGAAATTGCACGATTGAGAAAACTAGGCCCTCTTCCATCTATAACCTGGAAAGCTTTAATTAAAAGTATTCTTAATTCAAAAAACGGAGAGCAAATTATTCAACTAACCAGACACATCTCAAACAGGGCTTCCCTGGTAGAATTTTGTGAGGCCCTTCCTTACCGGGAACAACTGGTTGGAGGATATTCATCCAAAAACGATACCCAAAGAATGGTTGAGTGGGGAAGAAAAATAAGAAACGGAATACTCCCCGCAATCAGACGCAATTCGGGAGAATCAATTGCGGACCAATATTTGTCGCTTAGGACTGACACAGAAAAAAACCTCTTTTTAACAATTATAAAAAATATGGAAATCGGCAACTCAAGACTGACTATTGCAAAATGCGCAGTTTTAATCGGAGCGGCCAACCATATTTACCAAACGATTACAGAAAACCATGACCCCTTAGCCACAATCGGACCGGTAAAAGAATTTTTTACAGTTACTCGAGCAATTATAAGATCAACCCACAATAAAAAAGTTCTGGTCGAGGGAGCCCTGGATGCCCTCGAAACAATTGGCTTTAAAAAAGGGAGTATTGCCCACCAGTTAGCATTTGAATTATTAAAGGGCGACACGCAGCAGGCAGTAAAAAGATTGAGAGAAGACATAGCAGAGATCCAGACCTCTATTTTAAGCCTGGTCAAATATTGGATAAGCAAGCTTCCCTTTCTCTCCGGAATAAACAGCAAGATAAAAAACATGTTAAGCATTTTAGCTGATCTTATTGGATCCGCTTCCGTTCCTCAATTGCTTGCGCTCCTGCAATCGGCAGAACCAAAGGTTGTTTCTCGTTTAATGGCTGCGCTTGAAAGTGCGGTAAGGGCAGCTGCCCCAACAACACCCAAAGAAAGAAATGACCTAGAACAAGCTAAGAGGACAGTTATATTGTTCCAACTTAACAAAAAGGCCGGAGCATGGAATGCTCTGCAAACAGCACGGCAGCTGCTTGATATTATCAGAAATATTGAAAGCGGCAACCTAAAGGAGGCCGGGAAATTATTTGGAAAATTTGAAGCCGGCAATCTTTATCAAGACAGCATTATTACTGCAGCAATTGCGGCAAGCCTGGGAATCAGGACCGATAAGTATCAAGAAGAGCTCAAGTCCTCATTAGCCGGAAAGAACAAAGAAAGGCTGGCCAGCGCGTTGTCTGTTGTTTCTAAAATTACCAAACCGCAATTTCACAAGGATCTTCAGCGGATCTTCAAGGATACTTATGGCTTTGACGGATTGTTTATGTTTTTACTAAAAAACAAAATACAAGAACGCGTAACTTATAACTATTCCGAAAAGCTGGTCACTTTACTAAAAAGCGATAACTTTAATAACCTGTTGTCAGCCCTTCTAGAAGCTGTCCGTAACAACAGAAAGATAGATCGGGCCCTAAACATATTAGCCAGGGCGCTAAGATCAGAAGAACTCCTGGCTCCTTTCTTTGCTGAGTCAAAGATAGAACAGATTCTAGAAAGAGAGAGAGAAGCAATCATGAGAACCTTAAGGTAAGATCTCTCGAACTGTTTTTTTGATATTTTTAGCTTTAAGAACCGCCCTAATCACCGCCACCCTTCTAACTCCAGCATCTTTAATTTGATGCAAATTATCTTTGTTTATCCCGCCAATAGCAACAATTGGAATTTTAACTTTTTTTCTTACTATCCCCAATACCCTAACCCCCACCCCCTTCTTCCCCGGCTTACTCTCTGTCTCAAATATATTCCCAAGCGCAATATAATCGGCCCCCTCTCTCTCTGCCCTCAGGGCTTCGGATAAATTATGGATTGAAACCCCGATCAACTTATCTTCTCCCAAAATTTTCCTGGCCTGTTTTGGGTTTCCATCTTTCTGTCCCAAATGCACACCATCGGCATTCACTTTTTTGGCAACTTGCACACTATCATTAACTATAAAAGTTACTCCCGCTTTTCTGGTTATCTTTCTTATCTTCTCGGCCAGCTTTAGATACCTTTTTTTTGAAGCAAACTTATCTCTTAGCTGGACAATCTTAATCCCACCGGCAATTGCTTCTCTGACAGAGCGAATATGATCTTTCATCGGATCGGTTACTAAATAAAGATTAAAATCGAGTTTTTCATTTTTTTGCAAAACAGAATCTAGCTCAGATTCTAAATCATAAGATTGAAAACGCAGTTCTTTAAACCTTCGGCCAAGTTGCGGATCTATCAATTTCGAAAACTCCTCAAGACAACGCAATCCCTCTTCTGCTCGCTTAATATTAGATTTAAAAACAGAATAAACGGAGCTTCTTTTTGATTCTCCTTTTGAATAAGTTCTTCTGCCGACATCTCCTCTTGTATCTCTATATTTTGAAGCTTTCAATTTGATTGTGAAACTTTTCACAATCTGCCGCATCTTTTTTATTTGAAGGGATACTTTTTTATCATTCAAAACAAAACGGCTAATCTCCTCAACAACGCGCAAGCCTTCTTGAACACGATTTGTATTGGCATCTATAATTCTTAATATTCTGCTCATAAAGTTATATATAATAATACCTTGTTTTTAATTGGGAATTTTAAATTTTTAATTTCACATCACTTGCTTCGTCCACTGAAGGGGATTGACCCTAACATTATTAACAGAAAGCCCCCAATGCAGATGTGGGCCAGACGAAATTCCAGAATTCCCGGTCTTTGCAACGTACTGCCCTTTTTTAACCAAAGACCCGGATGAAACCAAAAATTCTGACAGATGAAAATAAAGAGAATGAACACCCTGACCATGGTCAATAATTATTGTGCCGCCAAAAGCCTTTAATTGTTTCGCAAAAACAACTTGACCAGAATTTACAGCCTTTACTTTTGTCCCAACTGCGGCTCGAAAATCAACTCCCCGGTGATAACCGCGCCGCTTTTTATTTACAAATTCCCTTCTACCAAATCCCATTGTAATTATGCCGGGAACAGGTTTAACAAAACGCCTTTCCCATAATTGTTCCGGCTGTTTAACAATTAAATATTTTTCTATTTGCGTCCACTCATCAGCTATTGTACTGCCAGTCAATAGCTTTTTTTTGCCGGGCTTAAGGGTAAAGTAAACTGTCGGAAATTTTTTCCGGGCCAACCTGACCTGATTGTGAAAAGATTCACAATCTCCACTGGTTGTTTCAACTTTTAGAACCAAGGGATACTTTCCGGGTTTCTTCTCCGGCATACTGGAAAAAAGACCGCGCCATTTAGTGCCAAGCTTAAAAAACTTAACATTTCTATTTAAATATCTGGCAGAAATACTCTTAATCTCCGGCTTGTCTTTTATTATTAACTTTAATACATCCCCGGGTTTTGAGTAAAAGAGGTCACCGGCATAAACAGAAGAAGACAAAAGGAACAGAAAAAAGAGGAGAGTAAGGACCCTACTTAGGATTATTTGTTTCATCAACAAACACAACTTTAGGTTTATAAATGGAGGCTTCTTTTTGATCTAACTGAGCATAGGTCAAAATAATGACCCGATCGCCAACTTTTCCAAGCCTGGCGGCCGGTCCGCGCAGGCCAATTTCTGCGGCCTTACCCTCAATCGCATAGGTCTCAAATCGATTTCCATTCTCAAAATTTAGGACCTGAACTTTTTCATAGACCAGAATCCCCGAAGCTCGAAGCAGTTCCGGACAGACTGCGATGCTTCCCATATAATCAATCTCGCAAGTTGTAATCCTGACCATATGGATTTTTGATTTTAGTAATGTTAATAACATACCCTAATTATATCATGACTAAAGGAGATCAGTTCCGGGATTCATGGTGGTACCCGAAGGCATAGATATTTTTGGTCCAAGACGGCAGCGGTTGGCAACTACAGAAGATATGATCTGGACCTCTTTGCCGATATAACACCAGCTTCCTACCACACTCTGATCAATAGCAACGGAGGATAAAATAATTGAATCAGACCAAAGGACACTATTTTTTATTTTTGAATTTTTACTAATTACGGTCCTATCCCCCACCACCACATTCTCAAGCTCTACCCCGTCTTCTATAACCGCTCGCTCTCCAATAACAACCCCTCCGCTAAAACGCGCAGAAGATGAAATTTTTGCTTTCTTGCCGATCCAGGTTGACTTGCCAATTTTCTTACCCGGAACCTGAACCCTGACATGGCCGCTCAAAACATCCTGATTAGCTTTTAAATAAGCCTTGAGCCCTCCGACATCTGACCAAAATTCTTTCATTTGGTAACCAAAAAACCTAGCCTTATCCTCAACCAACTTAGGGAATAGCTCTTTGCCAAAATCATAAAAGCGCCCCGCCGGTATCATATCCAATATTTTTGGCTCAAAAACATAAATCCCGGCATTAACTAAATTGCTCAGAGCATCTTCTTTTTTAGGTTTTTCCTGAAAAGCGGTAATACGGTTATCTTTTTCATCCAAAATTACAACCCCAAAATCAGAAGGATCAGGAACCGGAGCAAGAGCTACGGTTGCCAGGGCCTTTTTTGATTTATGATAAGCTATAAGTTTTTGTAGATTAATATCTGTCAGCGCATCAGAGGACATCACAATAAAAGTATTATCAAGGTTCTCTATTTCTCTCCCCATCCTCCGGACCCCGCCAGCAGTCCCCAATAATTCTTCTTCATAAGAATAGGAAAAAGAAACCCCAAAGTCTTCACCGTCATAAAAGAAGTTTTCAATCTGCTCCGGAAAATAATGGATGTTACAAACGGCATTTTTGATTCCATGTTTTCTGGCTAATTCAATATTGTGCAGCATTGCCGGTTTATTGGCAATGTAGACCATCGGCTTTGGGACCGCCAGGGTCAGTGGCTCCATTCGTGTACCGTAGCCGGCCGCCATAATTAAAGCATGAGTAACATCTTTTTTTCGTTTAAACATCATCCCTCGATTTTCCTTATCCGGCGCAGATGGCGCTCTCCGCCGGAAAATTTGGTCTTTAGCCAGACTGTTACAAGCTTATGAGCCTTTGCTCTGGGGATTTTTTTCCCTGCCAGGGTTAAAACATTACAGTCACCATGTTCCCGGCTCTGCCTGGCAGTATAAATATTATTAGCCAAAACTGCCCGCACACCTCGTACTTTATTCGCAACAATAGTAACCCCAACACCTGAACCACAAATTACAATTCCCCTCTCCGCCTCCCCTTTTGCCACAGACTCGGCCGCCGGACGGGCATAATCTGGATAGTCAACAGATTCTTCAGAGTGAGTTCCAAAATCCTTTACTTCATGACCTTTACGTTCCAAAAACTTTTTTAGGTCTTCTTTTAAAGCATAGCCAGCATGATCTGATCCCATCGCTATCTTCATCTGATCGCCTCCTTCATCTCTTCAACTGCCTGTTTCATTCCAACAAAGACCGCTCTAGCTATGACACTAAACCCGATATTCAATTCTTCGATCCCGGGGACTTTTAATATCGGACCTACATTATCATAATCTATACCATGCCCGGCATTAATTCGCAAACCGATCAGGCGCGCCTGCTGAGTCGCAGTCCCAATTTTTCTTAATTCAAAATCTTTTTTCTTTGCAGTTTTTGCGTTTGCATACATACCGGTATGAATTTCAATAAAACGGGCTCCCAAAACCGCAGCCTCTTCTACTTGGCCATAATCCGGATCAATAAACAAACTAACATCAATTCCCTTATCCTGCAATTTATCAACAATATTTTTTAATTTTTTATTTTTT